>NZ_JBBPFR010000004.1:0-255008 GCF_037969685.1 Stenotrophomonas sp. G106K1
TGATGATGCGCTGGGCCAGGCCTTCGACGATCGCGGTCTTGCCCACGCCGGGTTCGCCGATCAGCACCGGGTTGTTCTTGGTACGACGCTGCAGCACCTGGATGGTGCGGCGGATCTCCTCGTCACGACCGATCACCGGGTCGAGCTTGCCGCTCTCGGCACGCGCGGTCAGGTCGATGGTGTACTTCTCCAGCGCCTGCCGCTGTTCCTCGGCGTTCTCCGACTGCACGTTCTCGCCGCCACGCAGCTTGTCGATGGCGGCCTGCAGGCGCGCCTTGTCGGCACCGGCAGCGCGCAGCGCCATGCCCAGCGTGCCACCGTCTTCCAGCGCGGCCAGCACGAACCACTCGCTGGCGATGAAGGCATCGCCGTGCTGCTGCGCCAGCTTGTCGGTGTGGTTGAGCAGGCGGTTGAGATCGTTGCCGATCGACAGGTTGCCGGCCTGGCCGGACACCTTCGGCAGCGCTTCAAGCGCCTCGTCCAGGCGCTCGCGAAGCACCGGCACGTTGACGCCGGCCTGCGCCAGCAACGGCCGGGTGCTGCCGCCCTGCTGGTCCAGCAGGGCACTGAAGACATGTACCGGTTCAATGATGCTGTTGTCGCGGCCTACCGCCAGCGACTGTGCGTCTGCCAGCGCCTGCTGGAAACGCGAGGTGAGCTTGTCCATCCTCATGCGATGACCCCAATCATTGAAGAAGAAGCTCCAAGGAAGAAGAAGCTCCAAGGAGGGAACCCCCTGCGGCGATATCAGCCCACTCGCCAGGGAAATTCAGTGGCGATTCGTGAACAGCGTAGCCCGGCGGTCGATGCTGAAACAACGGCCAGAATGTCTATTTGCATGGACAAGATGTCCACTATTGGGCCATCACATGGAATCAACATTGTGGCGCCCAGTCTCCTGCTACAGACGAGCCGCTTGGCTCCAGAAACATCACATTCGGAAGCGCACCGAGCCCGCTTGTACCGACTACCGGGCTTTCGCTGGCCCTCCCATTCATCGATGTTCCGACACATGAGGTGCGTCATGGCAGAGAAGGACATTCCCGGCATTCGCAAGTACGATGCGCCGGCTGGTGGTTGGGGGGCCCTGCGCGCGACTGCAAAGGCAATCAGCGAACAGATGGTGGCACCGGAGGCAGCCATCACGTTGTTCCGGACAAACAAGCCGGAAGGCTTCGATTGCCCTGGGTGTGCGTGGCCAGATCGCAAGCACACATCGACCTTCCAGTTCTGCGAGAACGGTGCAAAAGCGGTGACATGGGAGGCTACGAAAAAGCGGGTGACCCCTGAATTCTTCGCTTCCAACACCGTAACGTCACTGTTGAAGTGGACGGACTATCAACTGGAAGATCAGGGTCGCCTAACCAATCCCATGGTCTACAACCCGGAAAAGGACATCTTTGAAGCAATGGATTGGGATCAGGCGCTCAGTCGAATTGGCGAGATCCTGCGGTCGCAAGCAGATCCGAACATGGTTGAGTTCTACACATCGGGCCGCGCCTCCAATGAGGCCGCTTTCCTGTACCAGATCTTTGCACGTGAGTTTGGAACCAACAATTTCCCTGACTGCTCCAATATGTGTCATGAGGCAACCAGTGTTGGGCTTCCTCAGTCGATCGGGATTGGAAAAGGAACTGTTTCGCTGGACGATTTTGATTCCTGCGAACTCATCATCGCCATGGGACACAATCCCGGTACGAACCATCCGCGCATGATGGGCACCCTTCACGAGGTATCCAGGCGTGGCGCCCCCATCATCGTTTTCAATCCTCTGCGCGAGAGAGCGCTTGAGCGTTTTGCTGATCCGCAGGATGCATTGGAGATGGCAACGTTCGGTGCGACCGAGATCGCTTCAACCTATTTGCAGCCACGCGTTGGAGGTGATGCCGCGGCGCTGAAGGGCATCATGAAGGCCCTCCTTGAGATGGATGCCATCCATGGGGAGGCAGCCAACATCCTTGATCGCGAATTCATAAGTGGGCACACCCAAGGCTTCGAGGCCTTCGCTGACGATCTGCGCTCTACCGCCTGGGTGGATATTGTGGCTCAGTCCGGCTTGTCCGAAGATGACTTGCGTAAAGTGGCAGCGGCCTACGCCAAGTCCAACGCAACTATCGTTACCTATGGGATGGGTATAACCCAACACAGCACGGGAACCGAGAACGTTCAGCAGATTGCCAATCTCCTCCTGCTGAGGGGGAATTTCGGGAAGCCCGGTGCTGGCATATGCCCCTTGCGCGGCCATTCAAACGTCCAGGGGGATCGCAGCGTCGGGATCACCGAGAAACCGAGCGCAGACATGATCGAGAGGATCGAGAGGCGATTCGGATTCCGCACTCCAAGCCATCACGGCCACGATGCAGTTGCTGCAATGCAGGCCATCATTGAGGGGCGCTCACGGGCACTTATCTGCCTCGGCGGAAACCTGGCGGTTGCTCTGCCTGACTCAGACGCCTGCTTTGCAGGAATGCGGGGATTGGAAATGTCAGTGCATATTGCGACCAAGTTGAATAGAAGCCATCTGTTGGTCGGAAAGAACACATTCGTCCTGCCATGCCTTGGCCGAACCGAGCAAGATGTGCAGGCGACGGGCCCCCAAGCGGTTACGGTCGAAGACTCCATGTCCATGGTGCACGCATCACGAGGCAAGCTGAAACCCGCCTCGGATCTGCTGCGATCGGAGCCCGCTATCATTGCGGGGATTGCCAGTGCAACCCTGCCCTCCAGCAAGGTGCGCTGGTCGGATATGGTTGCTGACTACGACGTCATACGTGACGCAATTGAAGCGGTATTCCCTGAATTCTCGAATTACAACGCTAGAATTCGCATTCCTGGTGGATTCCGCCTTCCCCTCCCCCCCACTGAGCGGGTGTGGCCGACGGCCTCGGGAAAGGCTGAGTTCATCCGCTTCCAAGGATTGGCAGAGGATCCGGCGCCAATCGATTCTGCAGTCCTGAAGCTCGCCACTCTGCGCAGTCATGATCAGTACAACACCACAATCTACAGCCTCGATGACCGCTACCGCGGGGTCTTTGGCAGGCGCGACGTGGTCTTCATGAACGAAGATGACATGAGCGAGCGAGGCATCCAGCAAGGCGATCAGATTCGCATAACCACTGCACTCGAGAATGAGCAAGGCCGGGTCCTGGAGAACGTCATTGCCGTCGGCTACAGGATTTCCCGTGGCTCCGTGGCAACGTACTATCCGGAAGGCAATTGCCTAATTCCGCTGAACTATATTGATCCAGTGAGTGGAACACCTTCGTACAAATCGGTACCGGTCCACATCACCTTGGCGTAGACAGAGCTTCCTAACCTCCTCGCGTTGCGGAGGCGGATAGAGCCTTGGAGGTCGGCCCATCACGACGGCAATCGAGCCCGTGATGGGCCCCGTGACGGCATCGCTATCACCTAGCCTGCTCAACGTCCGCCATCTCCCGCAAGCAGGGCACTCTCCACCCCCGATAACGCACGCTTATCTCGACTTGACAGGCCTGGCAGGCAGCGAGGCCATTCGCGTGATCTCCAGCCTGCCCACTTTGCCACCCCATTGGCGCCCCACCCCACGCCTACTATAGTGCACCCCCCACAAGGACGAGGCGGCACTCATGCCCTATATCGGAATCGGACTCCACGTACTGGCAGCCATCTACTTCGCGGTGCACGCCATCCGCTCAGGCCAGAGCCTCTACTGGCTCATCCTGCTCTTCTCGTTCCCGCTGCTCGGCAGCATCGTCTACTTCCTGGCGATCTACTTCCCCGAAGCCCGCAACTCGCGCGGCGCCCGCCAGGCCATCCGCTCCGCCAAGCAGCTCATGGACCCAGGCCAGGAGCTGCGCAACGCGCGCTCCGAGCTGGCACGCACGCCCACCGTGCAGAACCGTGTCCGTCTGGGCATGACGCTGCTGGATGCCGGCCAAGCAGAGGAAGCCAGAACCCTGCTCGAGCAGGCAGCCAGCTCGCCGCTCGGCGACGATCCGTACATCCTGACCGGCCTGTCGCGTGCCCGCCTCGATTCCGGGCAGCCCGCACTTGCGGTCGAAACGCTTGATGGTCTGTTCGCCCGCCACCCGGACGTGCGTCGCAAGTCGGAACAGACCCTGCTTTACGCGCAGGCACTGGCAGCCGCCCAGTCTCCCGGCGCCCGCGCCGCGTTCGAGCGTGCCGTGGAATGCGGAAACGACGCGGCCGCTCGCTGCCTGTACGCCGAATGGCTGATGGCACAGCCGCAGCCCGACGACCGCGAGCAGGCCCGCACCCTGTTCGCCAGCATCATCGACGATGCCCAGCATTGGTCTCGGCACGCGCGCAGCCACAATGCCGCGTGGCTGGAACGTACCAAAGCAGCGTTGAAGGGCTACTGACGCCTGTCAGCCTCTGGCAACCCTGTCGCATCCGCCCCGCTCATGGCCCCGCCGGGCGGATGCCGACAGCCCGCAGGCAGGCACAGCCGACATCGCCGATAGCATTGCAGCGCAAGGCTCCAGCGTCGCTGCGTGGTACGCAACGATTCTGAAAATGTTGCCGACAGACTGAACGATTGCGCTGGTGGAGCCCGAAATGAAGGCGCACCACGGGGTGATGTGGGCGCCTTTTCTGGCACTGGTCGTTGCAGCACGGATTCACTGGCCAGAGCCTGAAGAGCCGGAAGTACTTGTGTACCGTGGCGTGATCGAGGGCGGCGAGCGCTCTCGGTTCGTCCGTGATCACTTGGTGTTGTATCGCTGGTCGTCCCAGCAGATTGCTGCCAAAGCGGCTGCGTATCGTCCATCGCCCGGAAGATGTGCAGCAGCGACTGGTTCCGGGCCACTGGGAAGGCGACTTGATCAAGGGGGCTTTCAACCGCTCCTGCTTAGGGGTGCTGGTCGAACGACGTGTGGTTTGCTGATTCACAAAGGACCAAAGGCCGCAACGGCGCGTCGACATCCACCCCATGGACGCCCGCAAACGGCCGCCGGTTCATCGCAAGGCCGTTGATCCCCTCACCACGCACCGTCCCGTCATCACCAGTCGGCGCACCGGCAACTCCGGTGTGTGCAGGCGCTCAAGCAACAGCGACATCGCTGCTCGTCCCATCTCTTCGACCGGCTGTTCAATCACGGTGATGCCCGGTTCGACCAGCTCGGTCCAGCGTTCGTTGTCGAAGCCCGCCAACGCCAGCGCTTCCGGAATTGCCAGGCCCGCGCTGCGGGCGGCTTTCAACGCCCCCATGAGCAGCAGGCTGTTGCTGGCCACCAGCGCCTCCGGCCGCGATGGGTCGGCCAGCCACTGTCCGACCGTCGAGATGGCCGCTTCAGCCGTGGGTTCAACCTCGCGATAATCCGGCTCCAACCCATGTGCGCGCATTGCCGCGAGATAGCCGTCACGACGCTCCGCCGCCGTGGTGCTGGTGCTCCCGAACAGGCCGCCGATGCGGCGATAGCCGCGCTCGACCAGGTGCTCGACCAGGCCGGCCATCGCGGCCGGATTGTCGAGGACCACGCTGTCGATCGACCCGCCGGGCGCGGCGCGGTCTACCAGCACCGTTGGATAGTCCAGTGCGAGCCGTTCCAGCCGCCCCACCGTGGTCCGGGTGGGTGCAAAGATCAGCCCACTGATACGCTCCTCGTGCATCAACTGCAGATACAGCGCCTCGCGCTCGGGGTCCTCATCGGTGTTGCAGAGGGTGACGCGTAGACCTTCACGATAGGCGGCCTCCTCCACCGCGCGGATCAACGCAGTGAAGAACGGGTTGCGGATGTCCGCCACGATCAGCCCGATGATGCCGGTGTGCCGGGCGCGCAGGCGCCTTGCCTGCAGGTTGGGGTGATAGCCGGTCTGGCGGATCGCCGCCTCCACCCGGCCACGCACGCCCGCGCTGACCGGGCCGCCACCGAGCACCCGCGACACCGTGGATTTGGATACCCCCGCCACGCGCGCGACGTCGTTGATGCTGATGCTCATTGGAACCGTTCCCGGAAACTGTTGCTGTTCATGGCCGGATGGCCATTCAGGACAATGCTAACGCCAAAGGACTATTGGTTTTTTGTGCAGTGCACATTGAAATAACGACTGGGAACGTTCCCAATACGCAACAGCACCCCCTTCCTGGAGCCCGCCTTGCAGCCCTTGACCTCCCCTGCCCCCGTCAGCCGGGAACTGATCCGCCTGGAGGCGCGAGCGCACGACAAGGCCGACGCCATCGCCCAGGCGGCGCAGATGCTGGTGGCCGCCGGCTGCGTCGCTCCCGGCTACGAGGCCAGCATGGGCCGCCGCGAGCAGCTGGCGGATACTTTCCTCGGGCACGGCGTGGCCATTCCGCACGGGCTTGGCGAAGACCGTCACCTGGTGCGCCGCGATGGCATTGCCGTGCTGCAGTTCCCGGAAGGCGTGGAGTGGAATCCGGGCCAGGTCACCCGTCTGGTGGTCGGCATCGCTGCCCAGTCCGATACCCACATCACCCTGCTGCGCCGGCTGACCCGGCTGATCCAGGATGACGCCACGCTGCAGCGCCTGTTCACCACGGCCGATGCGAGCGAGATCGTCAACGCGTTGGCCGGCGATGTTGCGACCATGGCCACCCATGCGCCAGTGACTGACTTGGCCGAGCATTTCGACTGGACCATCGCCTACCCCAACGGGCTGCATGCGCGCCCGGCCACGCGCTGGGCCGAGACCGCGCGCGGCTTCGCTGCCCGCGCCCAGGTACGTGCGGGTGATCAGGCTGCTGACGCCAAAAGTCTGGTCGCGCTGCTGCAACTCGGGCTGCGCCATGGCGACGCGGTCAGCGTGTCTGCCGAAGGGAGCGACGCGCCCGCGCTGCTGACGGCGCTGCGCAAGGTCATGGACGGGCTGGTGGTCCAGGAAAAGGCCGATGCGGAGCGCGCAGCGCAGCGCAAGGCCACGCCGGTTGCGGGCTGGAATCCGCCCGACGCACAGGCTGCGATCATCGGCATCGGCGCCAGCCCCGGGCTGGCGATCGGCCCGGTGCATGTGCTTGCCAGCACGCATGCCGACGTTGCCGACCGTCCCACCCCGCTCGGCGAAGGCGGCGCGCGCCTGCAGGATGCGCTCAGCCGCACCCGCCAGCAGTTGATTGCGCTGCAGGACGACACCCAGCGCCGGCTCGGCGCCTCGGATGCGGCAATCTTCAGCGCGCAGGCCGCGCTGCTCGACGACACCGATCTGATTACCCGCACCTGCCAGCTGATGGTTGAAGGACATGGTGTCGCGTGGTCTTGGCACCACGCCATCGAGCAGATCGCCTCCGGCCTGGCAGCGCTGGGCAACCCGGTGCTGGCCGGGCGCGCCGCCGATCTGCGTGATGTGGGCCGGCGCGTGCTGGCACAGCTTGATCCGTCCGCGGCGGGTGGCGGCCTTGCCGATCTGCCTGCGCAACCGTGCATCCTGCTCGCCGCCGACCTGTCGCCGTCCGACACGGCCAACCTCGACATCGGTCGCGTGCTCGGCCTCGCCACCGCACAGGGCGGGCCGACTTCGCACACTGCGATCCTCTCGCGCACGCTGGGCCTGCCGGCGTTGGTCGCCGCTGGCGCGGAACTGCTCGCGATCAGCACGGGGCAGGAGGCGATCATCGACGGCAGCAGCGGGCGCCTCTATCTGTCCCCCTCCGAAGCCGATCTCGCCTCGGCACGTGTCTGGATCGCCGAACAGCAGCAGATCCGCGAGCGTGAAGCAGCGCAACGCGCGCAGCCGGCACAGACCACCGATGGCCACCGCATCGACATCGGCGCCAACGTCAACCTGCCCGAGCAGGTGCCGCTTGCACTGGAACAGGGCGCGGAGGGCGTCGGCCTGATGCGCACTGAGTTCCTGTTCCTCGAACGTGGCAGTACGCCCAGCGAGGATGAGCAGTACGCCACTTATGTCGCGATGGCCAAGGCACTCGACGGCCGTCCGCTGATCGTGCGCGCGCTCGATATCGGCGGCGACAAGCAGGTTGCACACCTGGAGCTGCCGCACGAGGAAAACCCGTTCCTCGGCGTGCGTGGCGCGCGCCTGCTGCTGCGCCGCCCCGACCTGCTGGAACCGCAGCTGCGTGCGCTGTATCGCGCGGCGAAGGACGGTGCACGCCTGTCCATCATGTTCCCGATGATCACCTCGGTGCCTGAGCTGATCAGTCTGCGCGCCATCTGCGAGCGGTTGCGCACCGAGCTTGATGCGCCGGAAGTACCGGTCGGCATCATGATCGAGGTGCCGGCTGCAGCTGCCCAGAGCGACGTGCTGGCACGCCACGCCGATTTCTTCTCGATCGGCACCAACGACCTGACCCAGTACGTGCTGGCGATCGACCGCCAGAACCCGGAACTCGCTGCCGAGGCCGACAGCCTGCACCCGGCCGTGCTGCGCGCGATCCGCGCCACGGTGGAAGGTGCACGCATGCACGGGCGCTGGGTCGGCGTCTGCGGCGGCCTGGCAGGCGATCCCTTCGGTGCAATGCTGCTGGCCGGCCTGGGTGTGGACGAACTGTCGATGACCCCGAACGACATCCCGGCAGTGAAGGCACGCCTACGTGGCAACGCGCTGACCGATCTGCAAGCGCTGGCCGACACCGCGCTGGACTGCGAAACCGCCGAGCAGGTGCGCGCCCTCGACGGAGCGCGCGCATGAGCGCCCGCGCCGTCACCGTTACCCTGAACCCGGCGATCGACCAGACCGTGCGATTGGTGCACCTGCAACCGGGCCACGTGCATCGTGCCCGCAGCTGCCGCGACGACGCCGGCGGCAAAGGCGTCAACGTAGCCGCCTGCCTGGCCGATTGGGGCGTGCCGACCACCGCACTGGGCGTGCTCGGCGATGGCAACGACGGCGTGTTCAGCGCACTGTTCGCTGAGCGCCGCATCGCAGACGGGTGCCTGCGTATTCCGGGGCACACCCGCACCAACATCAAGCTGGTCGAAGAGGCCAGCGGCGAGACCACCGACATCAACCTGCCCGGCCTGTCGTTGTGTGACGCCGATCTGGATGCGGTATCCCGCCGACTCGCCACTCTGCTCCAGCCGGGCCTGCCGGTGGTGCTGTCCGGCAGCCTGCCAGCCGGGCTGCCAGCCGATGCATGGGCGCAACTGCAGGCGCAGGCTGGCGCCGCCGGCGCACATATACTGCTGGATACCAGTGGCGACGCACTTGTCGCCGCGTTGAGCGGCGCGCAGGGCGCGCTGCCCTACGCGGTCAAGCCCAACCGCCACGAACTGGAGGCCTGGACCGGCACGCGACTGCCGGATCGCAGCGCCCTGCGGGCCGCTGGCCAGGCCTTGGTCGAACGCGGAGTCGCGCTTGTGGCGATCTCGATGGGCACCGACGGCGCGCTTTTCATTGATCGCAGCGGCGCCCTGGTCGCGCGACCGGCGCGACTGGCCCAGGGCAGCACGGTCGGTGCGGGGGACGCCATGGTCGCCGGCATCGCCGCCGCATTGCTGGAGCCCTCCCTTGATCTGGCCGGCGGTGCACGCCTGGCGACGGCGTTCTCGATGAGCCGACTGGAGAGCGGCGACGCGCGACGGCTGGACCCGGCGCAGGTGCGAGAGTGGACCGGCGATGTACTGATCGAGCGGTTGGATTGAAACCCCTGCGGAGGGAGCTGCGGCTGGCCCCGGGCCACCCCTGCCCCTCCTGCAAGGACGAACCTGAAGAATTCCAGGAGTTCCCATGCAAGCTTCCACCGTAGTCATCGCCGCTGGCGAACGCAGCATCGAGGCGGTTCTTGCCGCCGAAGCGCTGCGCCGCGCCGCCCGCCAGCAAGGGGTCGAACTGGCGATCGAAATCCGCAGCGACCAGGGCGTAACCGGCGCACTGCCCGCCGCGCAGGCCGCCGCGACACAGCTGCTGCTGGTCGGTGATGGCGAGGCAGACGCGTCCCGCTTTGGCAGTGCCCGGATCGTGCGCGCGAGTCTTGGCGAAGTGCTGGACGATCCACTTGCCGCGCTGGCGCTGCTCGCCGCGACATCAGCAACCGCTTCTACTGCAAACGACGGCAAGCGCATCGTCGCCGTCACTTCCTGCCCGACCGGGATTGCCCACACCTTCATGGCGGCCGAAGGACTGCAGCAGGCCGCCAAAGCATTGGGCCACGCGATCCGGGTGGAAACCCAGGGCTCGGTGGGCGCACAGGACGCATTGAGTGACGAAGAAATCGCCGCCGCCGACCTGGTGCTGATCGCGGCCGACCGCGAAGTGGATCTGTCGCGCTTCGCTGGCAAACGCCTGTTCAAGAGCGGTACCAAGCCGGCGATCAATGACGGCCAGAACCTGATCCGCAAGGCACTGGCCGAGGCCAACGTGCAGGCCGGCGCGGCCGTTGCCGGTCGCACAACCGAAAAGACCAAGGCCACCGGCCCGTACAAGCACCTGATGACCGGCGTGTCCTTCATGCTGCCGTTCGTCACCGCCGGTGGCCTGCTGATCGCACTGGCGTTCGCGCTCGGCGGCATCTACGCCTTTGATGATGCACACAAGGGCACACTGGCCTGGTCGCTGTTCCAGATCGGCGCCAAGTCCGGCTTCATGTTGATGGTGCCGGCACTGGCCGGATACATCGCCTACTCCATCGCTGACCGTCCCGGCATCGCGCCGGGCATGATCGGCGGGCTGGTTGCGGTCAACATGGATGCGGGCTTCATCGGCGGCATCCTGGCCGGCTTCATCGCCGGCTACGGCGTGTACTGGATCAACCGTGCGCTGCGCCTGCCGCGCAGCCTGGAGGGCCTCAAGCCGGTGCTTATCCTGCCGGTGCTGGGAACGCTGCTGGTCGGTCTGTTGATGATGTACGTGATCGGCACACCGGTCGCCGAACTGCTGGCCTGGCTGACCGACTGGCTACGCGGCATGCAGGGCAGCAGCGCGATCCTGCTGGGGCTGCTGCTGGGCGGGATGATGGCGGTGGACATGGGCGGGCCGGTCAACAAGGCGTCCTACGCCTTCTCCACCGCGCTGATCTCCAGCCAGGTCTACACGCCGATGGCGGCGACGATGATCGGTGGCATGACGCCTCCATTGGGCATCGCGCTGGCAACATGGCTGTTCAGCAACCGCTTCACTGCCGAGGAGCGCGGTACGGCCGGTGCAGCCGGCGTGCTCGGCCTCAGCTTCGTTACCGAAGGTGCGATTCCCTACGCGGCGCGCGATCCGCTGCGCACCATCCCGGCACTGATCCTCGGCTCTGCCGTGGCCGGCGCGATCTCGATGGCTGCGGGGGTTGAACTGAAGGTGCCGCACGGAGGTGTGTTCGTGCTGCCGATCCCGAACGCGGTCACCCACCTGGGCATTTACTTGGTGGCGCTGCTGGCCGGTGTCGCGGTCACTGCGGTCGCGCTGCGCGTGCTCAAAAAGCCGGTCACGTCCCCGGCCTGACCCGTCCTCCCAGACCTATCCGCGGGCCCCTGCTGCTGCAGGGGCCAGGCGACCTACGCCCTGCACAAGGAGCCACGCATGACCTGCCCTTCCCGCCGACGCCTGTTGCTGGTCGCCATCCTGCTGGCCCTGCCGTCGCTGGCTACCGCCGCCGACGCAAGCGAAGTCTTCGCCCCCAAACTTGCCTACACCGGTGAAGCTGCCGCCACGCTCGACGGGGGCAAGAGCAGCGGCACGGCCTATGCCGGCCAGTTGATGTTTGGTGCCGACGTGAATCTTGATGCCGCGTTCGGTTGGCGAGGCGCGACCATCAAGGCTTATGGCATCAACCGTCATGGCACCAACCTCGCCAGGAGCAGCACGGGCAACAGCACCTCGGTGCAGGAAATCTACGGTGGCCAGGGCACCCGCCTGGCCAACCTGACCCTCGAGCAGAAACTGCTGAACGATCGATTGGTGCTGGAAGCCGGCCGCAGCGTGGCCAACATCCATTTCCTCGGCTCCGAGCTGTGCCAGTACTTCCAGGGCAATTCGGCCTGCGGCAACCCGACCTACGTGTTCCGTACCAGCAACTTTACCTGGTGGCCGGTATCGAGCTGGATGGCCGATGCCACCGCCTGGGTGATGCCCGATGTCTACGTGCGCGTCGGCGCCTACCAGGTTGATCCGAGCCAGGCCGAAGACGGGCAGCACGGCCTGAAGTGGAGTACGAACCAGGCCACGGGCTGGGTCGTGCCCTACACGATCGGTTGGCGCAGCCCGGCTTCGGCACGATTGAAAGCCAAGTATGAAGTCGGCGGCTGGCAGGACAACTCGACCTACCGCGATCCGCTGCGCGATGCCAACGGCAATCCGGCGCTGCTCAGCGGCCAGGCGCCTGCGTCCCGTCACGGCCGCTCCGGCGCGTTCGTGCGCTTCGAACAGCAGGTCAGCAGCGATGGCAACGGCCGTGGGCTGACCGTGTTCGGCGCGGCGCTCAAGGGCACCTCCGGCCAGTTGATCGAAGACCACTTCCTGCAGGCCGGCCTGGTGCAGAAAGGCACGTTCGCCAGCCGACCGCAGGACAGCATCGCCTTTGTTGTCACCCAGCAGAAGTACAGCGACATCGCACTGGAGAACCTGCGCCTTGCCCGTGCCGCGGCCGGCGGCAGCGGCACCCCGTACGACAGCCAGGTGATGATGGAGTTGAGCTATGGCATCCAGCTCACCCCGCAGCTTCGCATCGCGCCGAACCTGCACTACATCGTGCATCCTGACCAGTTCGACGAGCCGGCTCGCCAGCGCGACCTGCCCAATGCGCTGATCGCGGGCCTTCGCGTCGATTGGAGTCTGTAAAGCGGCGCCACGCCGCACACATGCCCTCCGTCTTCACGAAGGGCATGAATTCTTCGCGGTAGAACCCGTAGCGCAGATGAGACGCTGGACGCTACACACAGGATGGCTGCGTGACCTGCTGCGTTGACGGGGATGGCGCCGGCTCCGGTTCGGGCTCTTGGATGGAAGCTTCCAGCAGGGCCACGTAGGTATCCAATCGTATGCGCTGACCGATAAGCACCCAGCCCATCAGATAGAAGAACGCCATTCCAAAGATGAGCAGCGCGCCTGCCCAGCCAACATCAAAGACAGCGCCCCAATCGCCCCATTTCCAGCTGCGAAACTGAAGGTAGAGTGCGATAAGTAGTGGAAACGGGCCAAGACGCTGCAGTCCTCCGTACATCAAGCCCATGCGGTCGATCATATTGGTCCGCAGGTTGCTGACGTACTTGAGACGTTGCTCGCGCTGGCCCCTCGGAAAGCTGCGGAGGTCTGTAATCACCGCCCGCCAATGAGTGAACTCGCTGTCCATTTCCCTGGCATGCGACAACCTGGGCTGGATGTACTGGTGAAGCTCTCTCTGTGCCATAAGCACGACACTGAGAACGAAACCTGAGATCTCAACAACCAGACAAACCACGACAAGCACCACCGCGACATTGACAGGCAGCCATCGGCCGGGGGCGAGGCCGATCAGGACACCGACGACGGCTGCGAGCATGCCCACCCAGAACGACCACTTCTCCAGTCGGCCCGTCTTTGGGTAGATGCTGCGATCGACAGTTCCTGCACACGCTCGTAGAGCCAGTGGCCGGAATCGCCATTACCGTGACGCGTCACGGTGAATGGCGTGAACCATCGACCGGGTATGATGCCGGCTTTCTCGCACTTGCCGCGATGCAGCGCGCGTTGCTGTTGGCTACGCGCCGGTGCAGCCGAGACCCCACTTACTCCATGCTTGCTTCCCATTCCCCCCTCATCATCTGGGCGGCCGTGGCCGTTGCCACCGTCGGCCTGCTGTTCCGGCCCTTCCGCATTCCGGAATACGTGTGGGCGCTGGGCGCCGCCGCAGTGCTCCCGCTGCTCGGGGCGGTGTCGCTCGGCACGACCTGGCACGCGGTGGCCGAAGGGCGCGACGTTTACCTGTTCCTGATCGGCATGATGGTGCTGGCCGAGCTGGCGCGGCGCGAGGGCCTGTTCGACTGGCTGGCGCTGTATGCAGTGCGGCATGCCGGCGGCTCGGGGCGGCGCCTGTTCGATCTCGTGTTCTTGGTCGGCACGGTGGTGACGGTATTCCTGTCCAACGATGCCACGGCGGTGGTGCTCACACCCGCCGTCTATGCGGCATGCAAGGCGGCCCGCGCCAACCCCCTGCCCTATCTGTTTGTTTGTGCGTTCATCGCCAACGCAGCCAGCTTCGTGCTGCCCATTTCCAACCCGGCCAACCTGGTGGTGTATGGCAGCCACATGCCCTCGCTGCTGCAATGGCTGGCGCAGTTCGCGCTGCCTTCGTTGGCGGCGATCGGCGCCACCTATCTGGTGCTGCGCTGGGTGCATCGCCGCGAGATCGCACAGCCGCTGGCCGCCGCGCCCGCGCATCGCCCGCTTACCGAGGGTGGCCGGCTGAGTGCGCTGGGCGTGTTGTTCACCGGCACCGTGCTGCTGGTGACCTCGGCAATGAACGGCCCGCTGGGCCTGGCCACCTTCTGTGCAGGCGCGCTGAGCGTCGCGGTGGTGGCGATCCGCCAGCGCCGCGGCCCGCTGCCGCTGTTGCGCCACGTGTCGTGGGGCGTACTGCCGCTGGTGGCCGGCCTGTTCGTGCTGGTTGAAGCGGTGTCGCAGACTGGTGTCATCCAGACGGCGGCCAGCGCCCTGCAGGCGCAGGCACAGACCTCGCCGCATCAGGCGGGCTGGCTGGCCGGCGCCGCAGCCGCACTGCTCAGCAACGTAGCCAACAACCTGCCGGTGGGTCTGGCGGCCGGCTCGCTGGGGCAGATGGCCGAGCTGCCGGCGCAGACGCGCGCAGCGCTGCTGATCGGCGTGGACCTGGGCCCGAACCTGTCGGTGACCGGTTCGCTGGCCACCATGCTGTGGCTGGTGGCCCTGCGCCGCGAAGGCGAGCATGTCAGCGCGCTCGACTTCCTGCGGGTCGGCGCGCTGGTGATGCCGCCCGCGCTGATCGGAGCGTTGCTGCTGCTCTGATCAGGGTGCGGGCGCCGTGCTGGCCTAGCGTGCTGGCCTAGTTAGTTAGAACGCCACCTGCAGGCGGGTGTTGAAGGTGGTGCCTTCGTCCTTCCCTGGCCCGGTGCCGCTGCGGTTGTTCGTCTGCCAGCGGATGGCCTCGAACATCACGCGGCTGAAATCGTTGAGGTACCAGTTCGTGCCCAGCGTCCACGCATGGCCGGTACCGCCGCTGGGCAGTTCGGCGTAATCCACGTCTTCATAGCGTGCCTTTAGCTCCCACGCGCCCCTGCCGCCGCGCGTGACCGGGTCGGCCACCTTCACCCGGCCCCAGGTGCCGGCCTTGCCCGAATAGGCTGGCATGGCACCGGCCAGGAACCAGCCGGCCGAGACGGCCCAGGCCTGGTGGTCGAGGTCGTAGCGACCGCTGGCATCGGCACCGCGCAGGTTGCGGGTGCCCCATTCGCCGGTCGCCCAGGCCGGGCCGAAGAAGCCCGCCAGCTCTGCGCCATAGCCGGTGCTGCGCTCGGCGCCCAGCAGCGTGCCCGGAGTGATCTTGACCAGGTCGTTGAAATGCCCGGCGATGGCCGAGCTGCGCACCACGCTGCTGGCGCCGGCGGCGATCTCCTCGTGGAAGGCCCATGCGCCCAGATGCACCGTCGCGGTGGAACGCTCGATGGGGTTCCAGTGCACGCGCGTGGCCCAGGTCTGGCTGTCGTTGTCGGTGCCGGCGTTGTTGAGGTCATTGCCCGCCACCGAGAGGCTGGCGTGCCAGCCCTTGCCGTACACGCGCTCGGTAAGACCGACACCGAACAGCCCGCGCTGCGGCAGCATCAAGGTGCCCACCACGTTGCGGTCCTGGAAGGGCGTGCTGGAGGTGCTGCTGGAGCCGTCGATGCCGCGATCGTTCAGGCGGTTGCCGACGGCGAGGTCCGCAGGCAGGCCGAACAGGCGGTGATCGACGGTGGCATAGACCGATTTCCAGGCCACGTCGTTGTCGGCGAAATCGCCTTCCACGGCCCAGCCGAGGATGCCGTAACGCCCTTCGGCGCCCAGGCGCACCGAACGGATTTCGGTGCCGGACAGGTTGCGGTCGTTCACCGCGGAGCCGTCGGTGCTGGAGGCATCAACAAACAGGCGCCCGCGCGGCCGGAAGGTGACGTTGCCGTCGGCGCTGCTGAACTCCGGCGCGCCCTTCGACCAGGACACCTTGGGCTGTTTGGACTGGCCCGATTCCAGCGCGGCAACCCGGGTTTCCAGCGCGGGCGCGGGCGTTGCCGGTTGGGCTGCAGTGCCCTGCCCGCCCTCGACAGCGCGCAGGCGCGCCTCCAGCTGCTGGATCTGCACTGCCTGCTGCTGCACCAGTTGCGAGAGCTGGGCCTGGCTCAGTGGTGCAGGCGGTGACGACGTTGACTGGGCGCCGGCATGGCCACTGGCCAACAGCAGGCCAAGCGCGACCGACAGCGCTGCCGGCGGCAGCACGGTGGAGTGGTTCATGGTCTCTCTCTCCGGCCAGCCGGCCCCCTAGCCTGGCGCTGGCCTGTTGCGGTGGTGCGGGGGAAGATCGGGTAAGGAGGCGCGCGCCGCCGGATCAGCCCGGCGGCGCGGCAAGCGGGCTCAGGCGGCCGCGCTCAGCTGGTGGCCTGCGTCTGCGCGTTCGGGCGCCAGGTGATCAACTTGTTCTCGACCACATCCAGCATGGCGTCGATGACCAGCACGAAGGCGGCCAGGATGATGATGCCGGCGAACACGCCCACGGCATTGAAGTTGCCTTCGGCCTGGGCGATCAGGTAGCCCAGCCCTGCCGAGGCACCGAGGTATTCGCCGATGATCGCGCCGACGACGGCGAAACCGACCGAGGTGCGCAGCGAAGACAGGATCCAGCTGGCCGCCGCCGGGAAGTACACGTGACGCAGCAGGTCGCTGCGGCCTGCGCCGAGGATGCGGGCATTGGCCAGCACCACCGGATTCACTTCACGCACGCCCTGCATGGCGTTGAAGAAGGTGGTGAAGAACACCAGCGTGACCGCCAGCGCCACCTTCGACCACAGCCCCAGGCCCAGCCACAACACGAAGATCGGCGCCAGCACCACGCGCGGAATCGCGTTGAAGCCCTTGATGAAGGGGTCCAGGATGCGTGCCGAACGGCGGCTCAGGCCGAGCCACACGCCACCGGCCACGCCCAGCCCGGTGCCGATGATGTAGCCCAGCGCGGTTTCGGTCAGGGTGATGTAGACGTGCTGGTAGAACGAGGTATCGGACAGCCAGGTCCAGGCCTGCTGCACGATCGCCGTTGGCGAGGGGAAGAAGAACGGATCGATCACGCCCAGCGCGATGCCACCTTCCCAGCCGCCGAACACGGCGACCACCAGGGCCATCTGGATGAATTTGTCAGTCTTGGCGTGCATAGCTCTTCTCCACTTCGCCGCGCAGGCAGGCCCAGATGTCGCGGTACAGGTCGGTGAATCGTTCGTCCAGCTTGATTTCGGCCACGTTGCGAGGCCGCTCCAGGTCCACGTCGAAGCTGCGCACGACGCGGCTTGCCGGGCCGGAGGACAGCACCACCACGCGGTCACCCAGCGCGATGGCCTCTTCCAGGTCGTGGGTGATGAGGATCACCGAGCGGCGGTCCTCCTGCCACAGTCGCAGCAGTTCGTTCTGCATCAGGTGGCGGGTGTGGATGTCCAGCGCCGAGAACGGTTCATCCATCAGGATCACCTTCGGCTCGACGATCAACGCCTGCGCCATCTGCACGCGCTTGCGCTGGCCGCCGGACAGCTGGTGCGGGTAGCGGTGCTCGAAGCCGCTCAGGCCGACCTTGGCCAGCCAGGCATTGGCCTTGGCCTTGCGCTCGGCTTCAGGCACGCCTCGGAAGCGCAGGCCCAGTTCGACGTTCTGGTAGGCGGTCTTCCACGGCAGCAGTGCATCCTGCTGGAACAGATAGCCGACCGATTCCTGCACGCCGCTGACCTTGCGGCCATCGATGGCGACGTCGCCGGACGACGGGGTCAGCAGGCCCGCCACGGAATTGAGGATGGTGCTCTTGCCGCAGCCGGTGGGGCCGACGATGGCGAGGAACTCGCCGTCGCCCACCTGGATGTCGACATCGCGCACGGCGGTGAATTCGCCGAAGGACATGGTCACCTTGTTGATGGCGACCATGGTCTGTGCAGGCTCCAGCTGCGGCGCGCCGTTGAGTTGGCGCACGGTGGCATTGAGGGCCATGGGGTTACCTCCGCTTAACGTTGGGCTGCCGACGCCGCAGCGTGGGCACGCTCGACGAAGGCATTGGTGTAGGTCCTGGACAGATCGATGTTGGCGTTGGCCACGTCCGTGTTGAACTCGCGCAGTACCTTCAGCGGTGTTTCCAGATCGGCGGCGGTGAAGTGGCCATCGGTGGTGAAGATCGCGCGGGCGTTCTCCACGGCGCGGGCATAGGTGGCGCGGTCGCCGGAGACATAGCTGTCAGGCAGGGCCGCGACGATGTCCTCGGCGCTGTTGTCGGCGATGAACTTCAGCGCCATCTGCTCGGCACGGGCGATCTTCTCGGCCGCTTCCGGACGCTTGTCCAGGAAGCTCTGGTTGGCGTACATCACCGAGGTCGGATACAGGCCGCCATAGACCTGGCGTGCGCCGTCATCACTGCGTGCGTCGAGGATGATCTTCCCGACCTTGCGTTCGGTGATCAGGGTGGCGGCAGGGTCATAGTTCACCAGCAGGTCGATCTTGCCCTGCTCCAGCGCGGCGACTGCAGCGGCACCGGAGCCCACGCCGATCAGCGAGACGCTGTCGACCGGGATGTCATGCTGGGCCAGGAAATGCCGCACGAAGAAGTCCGACGAGGAGCCCGGTGCGGTGATGCCGATCTTCTGGCCCTTGATGGTCTGCGGGCGCGCCGGATCGAACGTGGCGTCTTCGCGGCCGGCCATCACCAGGCCGGAATTGCGCGAGAGCAGCACGAAGGCGACCACGTCCTTGCCCTTGGCCTGCATCTGGATGGTGTGGTCGTAGAAGCCGACGGCCACGTCGGTGGAGTTGGCAACCAGCGCCTGCAGCACCTTGGAGCCACCCTGGGCGAAGTTCTCGGTCTTCACGTCCAGGCCGACGTCCTTGAAGTAGCCCTTGGCGTCGGCGATGAAGAACGGCAGGTTGTTGAGGTTGTAGGAACCGACGCTGATGCGCACCGGGGCATTGTCGCCGCCGCGCGCGGCACCGCCGGCGGCAGTGGCGTCCGGCTTGCTGCATCCGGCTGCGGCCAGGCCGACCGCGCACAGCGCGGCCATGAAGAACTGCTTGTACATCATCCCTCCCAGGAGTGAAGCATCTACGTTGTGGTGGCGGGCAAACACGGCTGTGCCGGCCCGACCGGTTTCAGATCATGCCGCTGACGTCCATTGGCGGGCTTGGGTAGCACTGGCCCTGGCGGGCGCGGGCGACGTGGCGAACACGCGACCTTCAAACAGACGACGTGCGGTGCGCACCACGCTGGCGACCACCGGCGCGTCGTCCGAGCTGCGACTGAGGCCCACCTCCAGGGCCCCACTCGGGTGTTCGAGGGTAATGCTGCCGGGCAGCGGCAGGCACCCGACCAAAGTGTTGGCCAGCGTACCCGGGGTGACGGCGGCGGTCGCGATGCCCACCGCACCGGTGATGGCCAGCGCGGTGTGGCACTGGTGCGGCATGAAATAGCGCACCTGCAGCTGCCCGCCGTGTTGCGGTGCGGACAGCAGCACCGGCTTGGGAATGACCTTGTTGCCAGCGTCGGCGATGCCCATGCGGGCGCCGGCTTCGATACGCAGCGCCTCCAGCCGCGCCATGAACGCAGGATCCGCATTCAGTTCGGCAGGCGAGGCATCGCCGCGTATGCCCAGGTCTTCGGCCTGCACCAGCATCAGCGGCATCGCGCAGTCGACCAGGCTGACCGGCACGCCGTCGATGGTTTCCCGGGCATGGCCGCTGGGTAGCAGCTTGCCGGTACGTGCCCCGGCCGCGTCCAGGAAGGACAGCCGCACCGGCGAGGCCGAGCCCGGCGCGCCGGCAATGCGGGTGTCGCCCCGGTAGACCACGTTGCCGCCCGGCGTTTCCACCGTGGCGATGATCAGCTTGCCGGTGTTGACGTTGTGCACGCGCACTTCGGTCTGTGGATCCTGTGCCTGCACCAGACCGCGCTCGATCGCATACGGACCCACTGCCGCCAGCATGTTGCCGCAGTTGGGTGAGGTATCGACCACCTGCTGCTCCACCCGTACCTGGGCGAACAGATAGTCCACATCGGCATCGGGGCGGCTCGAACGATCGATGATGGCCACCTTGCTGGTCAGGGCGTTGCCGCCGCCGATGCCGTCGATCTGCAGTGGGTGGCCCGAACCCATCACCTCCAGCAGCAGGCGGTCACGTTCGGCGGTATCGGCCGGCAGATCGCTGGCCAGGAAGAACGGGCCCTTGGAGGTGCCGCCGCGCATGAGCACGCAGGGAATGCTGAGCAGATCGTTGGACATACGTGTGATAGATTGATGCGTATAGGGGATGAATGACCCCTCTGTGATTCGATACTGGCATGACCCGAATTGATCTGTGAATTGCTGATTTTTGGATGATTGATACCTGATGAGCATCAATTGCGAAATTCTGGATCTGCGCGCGTTCCTGCTGGTGTCGGAAACCCGCAGCTTCCATCGCGCTGCCGAGATCCTGCATGTCTCCCAGCCGGCGTTGAGCCGACGCATCCAGAAGCTTGAGCAGGCGGTGGGCTCGCCGCTGCTGGAGCGCACCACGCGCAGCGTCAGCACCACGGCCGTGGGCGAGAACCTGCTGCCGCTGGTGCGGCGCATGCTGGAAGAGTTCGATGGATCGCTGTTCTCACTGCGCGGCCGCGAAGACACCCGCGGCGCTACCGTGACCATCGCCTGCCTGCCTACGGCGGCGTTCTACTTCCTGCCCAGCGTGATGGCGCGCTTCCACGAGGCGCATCCGAACGTGCGCTTCCGCATCCTGGATATCCCGGCCACCGAGGGCCTGCAGGCGGTGGAGCGCGGCGAAGTCGAATTCGGCATCAACTTCATGGGCGCCAACGACCCCAATCTCGATTTCGACGTGCTGGCCGAGGATCCGTTCGTGCTGGCGTGCCGGCGCGATCATCCGCTGGCCCGCAAGCGCACGGTGGAATGGGCCGACCTGGCCGAGCACCAGTTGATCACCGTGCATCGCACCAGTGGCAATCGCACGCTGCTGGACGGGGCGTTGGCGCGCGAGAACCTCAAGCTGAGCTGGCACTACGAAGTAACCCACCTGTCCACGTCACTGGGCATGGTCGAGGCCGGTATCGGGGTATCGGTGCTGCCGAAAATGGCGACCCCCGACGGCGATCATCCGACGTTGGTGACGCGTTCGATCGGCAATCCGGTGGTGTCGCGCACCATCGGTATCGTGCGCCGTCGCGGTGCCCTGCTCTCACCCACCGCAGAGCGGTTCCTGCAGATGCTGATGAGCCAGTGGCGCGCGCAGACCTGAGCGCGGCCTAGTCCGCAGGGCGCGTTCCCGCTGTGGCTGTGGTGCCGCCATCAACGGCGCTGCTGGCCAGCAACTGTTCGGCCAGGCCGCGGTAGATCGGCACACGGCAGACCATGCCGGACACGCCCCGGGCAATCAGCACGGTGGCCAGGATCGGCAGCAGCAGATCGCCGCTGTCGGTCAGCTCCAGCGAGATCACTGCCGAGGTCAGCGGCGCTTGGGTCACGCCTGTCAGGTAGGCGCACATGCCCAGCAGCACGAACGCTTTCGGGTCCACCGCCGGCATCAGCACTGCCAGGTTGTGCCCCAGCCCTGCCCCCACCGCCAAGGCGGGTGAGAACAGACCGCCGGGGATGCCCGCCACATAGGACGCCAGGTTGGCGAGCAGCTTCATCAGGCCAAATTCGTGACCGACGATTGCCTGGCCCTGCACCAGACTGCGCGCCTGCTCGTAGCCGGTACCGAACGCGCCGTCGCCGAAGATCAGCGCCAGTACCACCACGATCAAGCCACAGGCCGCGGCCAGTAGCACCGGATGGTCCCGCTTGAGCCGGCCCAGCCAACGCGGATGACCGGACATGGTCAGCAGCACGACCCGGGCGAACAGTCCGCCCAGCAGGCCGGCGACCACGCCGCACAGCACAATGGCGCCCCAGGCCTGGCCTAGAGGCAGCAGCGCCGAGACGTGGCCGAAGTAGGTGTAATTGCCCAGCAGGCCGAGGGACACCACGCCGCCCACGATGACCGCCGTGAGCAGGGTGCCCGAGAAGCGGTGCTCGAACCGCCCGCTCAACTCTTCGATGGCGAACACAATGCCCGCCAACGGCGTATTGAAGGCCGCGGCGATGCCCGCTGCGCCCCCTGCCAGCAGGAAATGCGACAGCTCGCGGGGATCCTTGAACCCGAACCAGCGCCCAAACAGGTACATCAGGCTGGCGCCCACGTGCACGGTGGGCCCTTCGCGGCCAACCGACGCGCCGCCCAGCAGCGACAGCGAGGTCAGCAGCAGTTTGCCCGCCGAAACCGCAGGCGAGAGGTTGACCTGCCTGAACTGCGGGTCCGGCTGATCCAGAGCTGCGATGACCTGCGGAATGCCGCTGCCCCGGGTGGGCCTGAGCGCACCGGCGGTCAGCCAGGCCAGCAGCGCGAAGATCCCCGGCGTGAGCAGCAACGCCCACCACGGGGAATGGGCAATGACACGCTGGAAGACATGGAAGGCGGCATCGCTGGCCTTGGCGAACACGATGGCAACCAGTGCCACGGCCACCGCGCCGCTCCACAAGGCCGCGCGCCGGCGCCATCCTTCGGTCAGCACCATCGCTGACAGGCGTGCGCGGAGAGGTTGACGATCGAACATCGGTTGATTCTGTGAGCGCCGATGGGCCCAGGGAAGTGGCGAGTGTGGCGGTTGGCGCTGCGGTATCCGGTGAAATGGGCGTCCACCTGTCCTGGCAGCGCCCCCGCCGGGTGCACATCACTCGGCGCAGCTTGCGGTGTTCTTGCCGTGCCGTTTTGCGTGATAGAGCGCCTTGTCCGCCTTCGCCAGCCAGTCCTCTGCGGTGCCTGTGCCAGCGGCGGCGGCGATCCCGATACTGACGCTGAAGTCGATGTCGGCGGCCTCGGCCGTGCCCGGTTCCTGCAGATGCCGCCTGATCTGCTCGGCCACCTTCATGGCCTCGGCTGCTGTGCGCTGACCCAACAGGACGGCGAACTCATCGCCGCCCAACCGCGCCGGCATGTCGCCCGGCTGGGCCAGCTGACGCAGCACTGCCGCGATGCGTCGAAGCACCTCGTCGCCGGCGCGATGGCCGTGCGAATCATTGATCTGCTTGAAATCATCAACATCGAGCATCAGCAGGCATGCACCCGCGCCCTGGTGCGGCCCCTTCTCCAGCATCTGCTGGGCGCGCTGGATCAGGAAGCCGCGGTTGGCCAGTTCGACCAATGGATCCATCCGGCTCAGCCGCTGCAGCTGGCGATTCTGTGATTTCACCCGCCGCGCCAGTCGCCAGCTCAGCACGCTCAGACCGATGCCATAGACAAACAGGAAAGGCAGGCAGAGGACGATCGTGCGCTGCGAGGTGACCGGCTGAAACGGCAAGCCCAGGGCGAGCCAGGCGACCACGAATCCGGCCACCAATGCCAGGGTTGCCCGCGTTGCCAGGCGGATACCGCCGGCGGCGATCTTGTCGGCCACCAGCAGCGCGGCAAACAACGCGCTGGGCACGGTACTGAGGGCCATGAAGGCGATCCACGCGCCTCCCAGCAGGGAGTCGAGGATCATGCAGCGGAACTGCACCGCGGCCGGCTCGCGCGCGCGGCGTGTCAGCACCAGCGCCACTGCAGGCCATGCGACGGCATTGAGCAGCAGCAGTACCCACGCCGACGCATCCGCCTCACGCTCCAGGATGATCGAGGCAATCGGAAGCGCCCCCAACCCATTTCCCACGAACCGCATCCAGCCGATACGCCTTGCCGCGCCGACGCCCTCGACAGCGACTTCCGTTGAATCAGTGAAGAACGGCATTGCCGGCTCTCCCGATGATCTCCTCTGCCATGCGCCCAGACATCCGTTTGCCTGCGAGTCTGGCATCTGCACGTCAACAACAGGTCAATTGCCGGTGCAGGCGGGCCATCCTGACCGCGCCCCGACTGCGATCAGGTGACGTCGTCACCGGCCAGCCTGTCACCGGTGTCGACCTCCCAGCGCAGCTCGAATGTCAGCTGCAGCCGCTGCCCCGGCTGCAGCCGGTTCGGCGCCAACGTGAACCCATCCGGCGGGCCGGTCTGTGGCTCCACGCAGGTGGCGTGCGCGGCGCCGTCATAGACCACCCAGTGATCGGTGTCGGCGCGCAGCTGCAGCCGCTGGCCAGCCGAAACCAGCGTGACCTCGCGATGGTTGATGAAGCAATCGTCCCACGGGCCTTGCGCCGGATCCACGCAGGGCAGGACGGCGATGCCCTCCCCGTCTCGCGGGTACATCGCGGCTGGCGCGAACAGCAACCGATCCGGCTTGCGGAACCACGGGTGCCAGCCGAGCACCGCCGGCATCGGCGTGTCGCCTGCCTGCACCGCCAGGCGCAGTTGCAGGCGGTCGGGCTGCACGTGGATGGCCTGCGTTGCAACGCCTCCGAACGGCCAGTAGCCGTCCTCGGGAAGTGCCAGTGTCAGCACGGCACTGGCCGCATCAAGGTGTTCGCTGTGCCAGGGTCGTGAGAAACCTACGCCATGGATGGCATGCACGCCGAAGTTGCCCGGCAACCTGAAGGGGCTGCCGTCGAAGCTGAAGCGTCCCTGCCGGATGCGCCCGGCCCAGGGGACCATTGGATAGCACCCCCAGCCGATGGCGGCCGCCTCCTGCTGTTCGCCGATCAGCCATTCCACACCGTCGAAACGGATCCGCGCGATGCGTCCACCCGCCTCCGGTGCCACTGCCACTTCCAGCCTGCCTGCCCGCAACCAATGCAGTAGACCGGCAGGCATCGCGGCCTGCGCATCATCCTGCGGAGATGTCTCAGGCGCCATAGGGATCGATGGTCCGGATGCTGCCGTCTGCTTCCATGTGCAGCGGCGTGCACTTGACCGAACGCAGGTGGGTGACCCCGCCCGACAACAGTGCGTCGTGGTAGAACAGGTACCACCGCCCCCGGAACGCACAGATGGAGTGATGGGTGGTCCAGCCCACCACAGGGGTGAGGATCACGCCGCGATAGGTGAACGGTCCGTACGGGCTGTCGCTGGTGGCGTAGCACAGCAGGTGCGTGTCGCCGGTGGAGTACGACAGGTAATACCGGCCCTGGTACCTGTGCAACCAGGGCCCCTCGAAGAAGCGGCGTGCGTGGTCATCGGCGCGCAGTGGCTGTCCGTGCTCGTCCAGGATGACGATCTCACGCGCGGGTTCGGCCAGCCGGGTCATGCTCGCGTCCAGTCGCCCGATACGCGGGCCCAGTGCCGGCGCATCGCCGGCAGGTTCTTCATGCGCCACGTCGTAGCGGTTGTCCCGGTACTTCTGCAGCTGGCCACCCCAGATGCCACCGAAACAGAGGTAGTGCGTGCCGTCGTCGTCCTCGAACACGGCCGGGTCGATCGAGTACGCGCCCTCGATGGGCTCGGGCTCGGCAGTGAACGGGCCCTCCGGCCGATCCGCCGCCGCAACGCCGATGCGGAACATGCCGTCGGCATCCTTGGCCGGGAAGTACAGGTAGTAGCGGCCATCGCGGCAGGCGGCGTCCGGCGCCCACATCTGCCGGCTGGCCCACGGCACGTCGCGCACATGCAGCGCCACGCCGCAGTCGCTGGCCTCGCCGTCGGGCGAGTCCATCCGCAGCACATGGTAGTCCTGCATGCCGAAGTGCCCGCCCTCATCGTCGAAGGGCGCGCCGCTGTCGATGTCGTGCGACGGATAGATGTACAGCCGCCCCTCGAATACGTGCGCCGAAGGGTCGGCGGTGTAGATGTGCGTTACCAGCGGTTGCGAGATGGCGTGCGCCGCCAGCTGATCCAGACTGCGGCCCTGTCGCCGCCACTGCAGGTTCTGCTCGATGCGGGTCTCCATGTGCTTGTTGATCTCGTAGAGGAAAAGCAGCGCTACCGCGGCCAGGAACGGCAGTGAGCAGTACACGCTCACCGTCAGGCGGATGCCGTCCACCACGGCCTGCGGCTGCTGCGGTGCGCCTGCCTGGTAGCCATGGTGGGCGAGGATGCCGGCGACCAGCGCACCACCGATGCTGAGCCCGATCTTCAGGCCACACAGCATTGCCGAGAAGACGATCGCGGTAGCACGGCGATGGTTCTTCCATTCGGAATAGTCGGCGACGTCGGCGATCATCGCCCACAGCAGCGGGATGGTGATGCCGTAGCAGAACCCGTGCAGCATGAAGGCAGCGAAAGCCACGGCAACCGCCGTGGGCGGAAAGAAATAGAACGCCAGCAGGAACACGGTGGACACCAGCAGTGCACCACCAAAGACATCACGCTTGCCGAACCGGTCGGCCAGGCGGCGCGATACGCCGATGCCCAGGATCATGCAGACGATGCCGCAGGCGTTGAACAGGCTGAATGCCGACGTTGCCGGGTCCTTCGGCCAGGCGAACCCGGACAGGCCCATGCCGTTGAGCGCCGCGTTGACGGCAGCGATGAAGCGGTTGAACCCGGAGCTGTCGAGAAAACCCGCCAAGGCGGCTTCGCTCATGTAGTACTGGAAGTAGTAGACGTAGGTGCCGCCCTTCAGGGACAGGTTGATGAAAACCAGGATGGTGAGGGCCAGCATCACCTTCCAAGGACGGTTGCGCAGCAGATCGGACAGGTCCTGCAGCACGCCGGCGGTCTGTTCCTTCGCCGGTACGATGCGCTCGCGCGTGGTGGCGAAGGTGATCAGGAAGAACACCGTTCCCACCACCGCGAACACGGTCATGACACGCTCGAAGCCCAGCACGCGGTCGCCGTCGCCGAGGATCAACACCAGCGGCAACAGCAGGACCTGGATGATGAACTGCGCGACCATCACCGCCACGAACCGATAGGCCGACAGGCTGTTGCGCTGGGCCATGCTGCCGGTGAGCACGCCGCTGAGCGCCGAATACGGCAGGTTGTTGGCCGCATACACGAGCATCAGCAGGCCGTAGGTGGTCACGGCGTAGATGATCTTGCCGCGCGGTGCCAGGTCGGGGGTGCTGAAGGCAAGCAGCGACAGCGCCCCGAATGGAAGTGCGGTCCACAGGATCCACGGCCGGAACTTGCCCCACCGGCTGGCCGTTCGATCGGCGGCGATGCCGATCAGCGGGGTGAACACGAACGCACCGAGCACGCCGATCACGAAGATGATCGTTGCGGCCGTGGCCGGCGGCAGCCGGAACACATCGGTGTAGAAGAACGCGAGATACGTGATCAGCGTCTGGAAGATCAGGTTCGCCGCGAGGTCGCCCAGGCTGTACCCGAGCTTCTCCCGGATGGACAGCGTGTGCCCGGTGCTTTCCATGCGACGTGCATCAGTCACGGTTGGCCTCCACGCGGAACCCGCCCTTCGCACGGATGTCGGCGCTGGAGCTTCCCACCCTCACTTCATACGGACCCGCCGGCACCGCGTAGCCGCCGTGCGCCTCATCATACTGGCGCAGGTCCTGCTGTGCCTGCAGATCGAACGCCACGGTGCGCCGCTCACCGGCGGCCAGGTGGACGCGCTGGAAGCCGCGCAATGTCTGGCGTGCGTCGCCGGGGCCCGCCTCCAGCCGTCGTACATACAGCTGCACCACTTCGTCGCCGGCACGCTTGCCGGTGTTGGCTATCTCGATCTGCACCCTGAGCTTGCCGTCGTGGGCGATGCGCGGCGAATCAAGCTGCAGCCTGCCGTAGTCGAACCGGGTATAGGACAGCCCGTGACCGAACGGATACAGCGGGGTACCGCGGAAATAACGGTAGGTGCGGCCTTCCATCGTGTAGTCGTCGAACGCGGGCAATGTGTCGTCCGCCCTGTAGAAAGTCACCGGCAGGCGCCCACCGGGATTGATCCCGCCGAACAGCGCCTGGCCGACGGCGGTGCCACCGCGCTGCCCGGGATACCAGCTCATCAGGATGGCGGACAGATTCTGCTGCGCCCATTCCACCGCCATCGCCGAGCCACCAGTGAGGACCATCACCACCGGCTTGCCAGTGGCGTGCAGCGCTTCCAGCAGCGTGCGCTGTGGCGCGGGCAGACGCAGGTCAGTACGGTCACCGCCGGCGAATCCCGGGTAGTTGACCTTCATTTCTTCGCCTTCGACGTCGCCGGTGAGGCCGCCCACGAACACCACCACATCGGCGTTGCGCGCGGCCTCCAGCGCCGCTTCGAACGGCGGCTTGGCACCGGGCATGCGCCACCCCAGGCGGACACCGGCGTCGCGCTCGGCGTCGAAGTACTCAAGCCTCAGGTCATAGGCGCGGCCGGCCTGCAGGTCCAGGTCCACGCCATCGCCGTGCAGGCGATCGCTGTTGGCCCAGTGGTCCAGCACCCGCCTGCCGTCCACGTAGAGGCGGAAGCCGTCGTCGGCAGCCGCCTCGATCCGGTAGCGCCCCGAGACGGGCGGCAGCAGCTGGCCACTCCAGCGGATGCTGAAACCATCGCTGGGGATGCCCTGCCCCGGCGCGGCTTCACCACGGGCCAGCAGGTTGTCGGTCGGGGAACCCCGGTCCCAGCGGAATCCGATCTGGGCATCGGTGCGCACCAGCGCCGGCGTGCCTGAAAGATCTGCGGTACGGAAGTACTCGCCGCGCAGGCCGCGCTCCGGGGAGTCGGCCGAGGGTCGCAGGTAGGTTGCTTCGATCAAGGGCGTGGCGCTGGGATCGTCACGCCCTTCAACCAGGTCCACACCGCGCGCGTAGCTCACCTCGATGCCCTTGGCGGCATCGCGGATGCCCTGCAGCAGGGTGACCGGCGCGGCCGGGGTGCCGAAGTAGTTGCCCAGCAGTGCCATGGTGTCATCGGCGGTGGGGCCGATCACGGCGATGCGCTTGAGGTTGCGCGACAGCGGCAGCACGCCATCGTTCTTCAGCAGCACCAGCGATTCCTGCGCGGCCTTCAGGGCCAGCGCATCGTGCGCCGGGGCCTGGTTGACCGACGCGGGAATCTGCGCCCAGCGCACGCGCTCGGGCGGGTCGAACATGCCCAGCCGCATCCGCGCGGCGAACAGGCGCGTCACTGCGTCGTCGATCTCCGCCTCGCTGATCAGGCCCTGCCGCACGGCGGCTGGCAGCGTGGCGTATTCCTGGCCGCACTCCAGTTCGGTGCCGTTCCTGACCGCCAACGCGGCCGCTGCTTCGCGGCTGGGGACGATCCGGTGATGCTTCCAGATGTCGACGATGGCCCAGCAGTCGGATACCACGTAGCCCTTGAAGCCCCAATCGCGGCGCAGCACATCGCGCAGCAGGAAGCGGCTGGCGCTGGCGGACTCGCCATACACCCGGTTGTAGGCCCCCATCACCGCGTCCACCTGTCCCTCTTTCACCAGCGCCTCGAACGCGGGCAGGTAGGTGTCATACAGGTCGCGCCTGCTGGGGCGGGCATCGAAGTGGTGGCGATCAGCTTCGGGGCCGCTGTGCACGGCCAGGTGCTTGGCGGTGGCGTCGAGCTTGCGGTACACCGGGTCGTCACCCTGCAGGCCCTGCACGAACGCTACGCCCATGCGGGCGGTGAGATAGGGGTCCTCGCCGTAGGTTTCCTGGCCCCGGCCCCATCGCGGGTCACGGAAGATGTTGATGTTCGGCGACCAGTAGGTCAGTCCTTGGTAGCGGCCATGCGAACCTTCACGGAGGAACTGGTGGTGCTTGGCCCGGGCCTCGTCGCTGATGGTGTTCGCCACCTGCCCCATCAGCGGCACATCGAAGGTGGCCGCCAGGCCGATGGCCTGCGGGAACACGGTGGCCTGCCCCGCCCGCGCCACGCCATGCAGGCCCTCGTTCCACCAGTCGTAGGCAGGAACGCCCAGGCGCTCGATGGCGGGCGCGGCGTTCTGCATCTGCGCTGCCTTCTCCTCCAGGGTCATCCGTGCGACCAGGGCGGCGGCGCGGGTTTCAACGCTGGCCGAGGTGTCGAGCCAGGGCGCGGGCGCGGTAGCGTGACCGGTCGTTGCCAGCGCGATGGCAGCGCACAGGGCCAGCGTGCGGAAGATGGGAGTGCGCGTCATCATTTGCTCCTCAGGGCACGCTCGTCGCGTGCGAATGGTCCCAGCAGGGCGCCGACGAAGCCGCCTGCACGATCCGTACTCAATACCGTTCCGTCCACGTTCCCGACCAGCGACTGCCAGCCACGCCCATCACCGGTGTCGAAGGCGAACGCGTACCTGCCTTCGTCACCGGCGATCTTCAGGCGCAGCGAGCCGGATGCCATCGCCTCACGGGTTGCCAGGGTGCGGGTAGCACCGCTGCCGTCGCGCGCTTCCAGGAAGACCGCCACGTGGTCACCGCCGACACTGCGGACACCCAGGAAGTACCAGTGCGTCTCGTTCTGGAAAGCTGCCAGGCCAGCGGCCACGCCTGCTGCCGGGCGGGTCATGTCGGTACTGGCCTCGAAGCGCAGGTGCTGCTGGCGTCGGCCGAGGAACGCGGGGTTGCGCAGCGTGTCCAGATTCTCCGCCAGCGGATGCACGGCCAACGACCCCGACCGCTCGCGCAGGTCCGCCCAGGGCTGTCTGGGGATGCGCACGCGCAACCAGCCGCTGCCGAGTGTCGGCGCATCGAATTCGTCGCGCTCGGTGAAATTGCCGGTGGAAGGCGCCTGCGACGCCTCGCCCTGCATCCACGAGGGCGCTTTGGCCACATACGGAATGGCCTGGGTGGCCGGCAGGATCACTGGCCAGCCGTCCTGCCATTGCACCGGCAGCAGATAGGTCTCCCGCCCGGTGTTGTAGTGGCGGATGTCGTAGTTGCGGCTGGCAAGGAACACCGCCCACCAGGAGCCATCCGGACCCTCCACCAGATCGGCATGCCCGGCATTGGTGATCGGCAGTGGCCTGCCATCGGGCAGGTCGCGCTGGGTGAGAATCGGATTGCCCGCATACGGCACGTAAGGCCCCCATACCTCGCGGCTGCGCAGCACCACCTGCGAGTGCTGCGGGCCGGTGCCGCCTTCCGCATCGGAGAGGTAGTACCAGCCATCGCGCCTGTAGAGGTGCGGCCCCTCGATCCAGATCGGGTTCCTGGCCGGCTCCACCCCGCCGTCGATCAACACCCTGCGCGGTCCCACCGGGGTGAAACGCTCCAGATCGATCTGCTGCATCCAGATGGCACGGTGGCCCTCGTAGCGTGGCGGGCCGGGCGGTACGTCGTTGTTGAGCAGATACACGGTGCCGTCATTGTCGAAGAACAACGACGGATCGATGCCGTCGATGCCGGGCAGCCAGTGCGGATCGGACCAGGGACCGGCGGGATCGCGCGCGGTAGCGATGAAGTTGCCGCCGCTGTCGACCGCCGTGGTGACCACGTAGAACATGCCATCGTGGTAACTGATGGCCGGTGCGAAGATGCCGCGCGACACGCCCAGGCCGTCGAAGTCCAGCTGCGACGGTCGGTCGATCACGTTGCCGATCTGCTTCCAGTGCACCAGGTCCACGCTTTCGAACACCGGGATGCCCGGGAAGTAGGTGAAGCTGGAATTGACCAGATAGAAGCGCCCGTTTGCGGCGACGACGCTGGGGTCGGCATGGAACCCGGCAAGAATGGGGTTGCGATAGTGTCCGGCCGGCAACGGCGCCTCGAACGCCGCGTCGCGACCGCTGTACTCGAACCAGTCGAAGTAGACCGGCGCCGCGGGCGGCGCTGCCCACGCCTGCGGCAGGATGGAAGACAACACGAGCAGTGGGGCCAGCAGCAGGCGCATCAGGGAACCTCCGCAGGAGTAATGGAAAGCTCGAAGGGACCGGCGGGCGCGCCGCTGCTGCCGCGCAGCGTGCACACCGGGCCATCGGCCCAGCAGTAGCGCACGCGGGCGGCGGAACCAGCCTCCGCGCTGCGCAGGATGACATCGCGTCCATCCAGTACCGCGTCGACATAGCGGCAGCGCCGTGCTTCGGCGTCGCACAGCTCGAAGCCGATGGGGCCGGTCGCGCCGGTCGTGACCAGAGCGCCGGCCACGTCGTCGAACGCGATACGTACACCGGCCCGCGTGGCGGATGCCTGGCGCGCTATCGGGCCGGAGGGCGCTACGTCGCGCTCGCCGTAGACCACACGGCGCGCCACCCGCGACAGCCGCCGGCCCAGTTCCTGCTTGTTCGGCGGGTGGATGTCGTAGGCATCGCCGATGTCGATGGCCACGGCCAGCCCGGTGTGCGGATCTTCCGCAGCGACGAGCCGCTGTGCCTCGCGCACCAGCGCCCAGCCACTCTGCACTGGCGTCACAGGTGGCTGGCCATAGCCGGCCAGCTGCACCAGCAGCACCGGCAGCTGCGCGCCGAACCGCCTGCGCCAGTCATCGCGCAAGCCGCGCAGCCGTGCCGCATAGGCAGCGCCGTCCCCTGTGTTGGATTCGCCCTGATACCACAGCATTCCGCGCAGGCCGTAGTTGCCCAGTGGCGAAATCATGCCGTTGTACAGCGTCGACAGTCCTGTAGCGGCGTGCCACGGTGCCAGCGGCGGCGCCTGTACACCGGCCGCCACCCGGTACTGCCAGCGTGCATCCAGCGCGATGCGCGTACCGTCATCCAGGCCGATGGCGTGCGCACTCGCGGGCCCTGCAAGCCCACCCTCACCGTAGGTGTCCAGAACATTGATCACCACCGTGTTGGCACCGGCTTTCAGCAACCCGGGCGGCAGCGCATACGTCCGCCGCTCACCTGCCCCGTACTGGCTGCCCACCGCCACGCCATTCACCCAGGTCATGTCCGTCTCGTCGACGGGACCCAGCTCAAGCCAGGCGCGCTTGCCGGCCTGCGCGGCAGTCAGGGTCACCTGGGTGCGGTACCAGACCATGCCGTTGTAGCCGGCCAGCGCCGGCACACCCCAGCGCTCCCACGCCCCGAGCGTGGCGGGTGCGCGCTGCCAGCCGCGGCTGTCGGTGCCGGGCTGCCAGGGCGTATCGGCGGCGGCACCTTCGAGTGTTGTCCACCAGTGTTGCCAGTGCTGGCCCCAGCGGGCGTTTGCCGCTGCGGGATCGCGGGCAGACAAGGCGAGCACGTCCAGTGCTGGACCCATGCCGCCCTGCATGCGCAGGGCATCGGTGCTGGTCCACGCCTCGATGCGCGAACCACCCCACGCCGCCTGGATCAAGCCCATGGGGACATCGACCGTCCTCTGCAGTTCGCGCGCAAAGTAGAAGCACGCAGCGGAAAAGTCGCGCACCGTGTCCGGCGCCGCCGTATGCCAGGCCACGGACGCCGGAAAATCACTCTGTGGTGAAACCGCCGCCGCCTTCGGCACGGTGAACAGGCGGATCTTCGGTTGCGTGGCGCTGGCGATCTCGCTGCCTGCGTCCAGCGTGCGCCACACCGGCAGTTCCATGTTCGACTGCCCGGAACACAGCCAGACATCACCGATCTGCACGTCGTGTACGATCTGGGTGGCGTCCCCCGCCCGGACCGACATTTCGTAAGGTCCGCCGGCGGCCATGGGCGGCAGCGTTGCTTGCCAACGGCCATCGGCAGCTACGTGGGTGCTGACAGCGCGGCCTGCAAACGCCACGGAAACCGAGGCCCCCGGCGTGGCCTGGCCCCATACCGGAACCGGCTGCTCACGCTGCAGCACGGCATGATCCTGGAACAGCGGATGCAGCAGCGTCATCCCAGTCGCCTGCGCCGTTGACCCCATGGTGGTGCAGCCCAGGGCGATCGCCAGCGTCCAGCCGGTCCACCAGGTCCGCTTCATCGCCCATCTCCCGGTGCGGACGGAAACTGCAACGCCTGGTACCAGGCCAGCGGGTGCGGCGGCGCGGGTTCGCCTGCAGGCAACGGCCTGCCGCTCACCGACTGGAAGTACGCCACGCTGGCATCGCGCCACCACTGCGCTTCGCGCAGCTGGATGTGCAGGAAGGCCGCGACCTGCGCATGCCGTTGTGCATCCACCCTGCCCTGCAGCCCCGCCCAGGTGGCCTGCATGCCCTGCACCTGCCGTACCCCCTGCGAGTAGCGCCCGACCAGCTCGTCCCACAGCGTCCGCCCCGAGGCCATGTGGTGGTCCCACGGCACGTGGTGGAACCACAGCAGCAGCGGCTCTGGAACCCGCGCCAGGTCGCCATACTGCTCGGCCACGCCGGGGGAATACTGGGCCACGGCATTGCTGCCGCCTGCGGTGCGGTCGAAGCCGATGCCGCTGTGATCCGCACGGTGGTAGTACACCGACGTCCAGTCCGCGCGTGGGCCGCCATCGACCCACGGACCCGGACCATGGTGGTGTCCCCGCGCCATCAGATGGTGCAGGCCCAGCGGGGTCATGTAGTTCACCGCGGCCTCGCGCGAGGCCATCATCATCCCGACAATAGGCTGCACCACGCCGGGATCGGCCGAGAAGGTCAGCGCCGTCCAGTCCGCCGCAATGTCCCCGGCCGATTGCCGCGGATCCCACGCAAGGCGCCCGAAGGCGTACCAGTTGGCCTGGTCGAAGTGCGATCCACTCCAGGTGCGATCGGTGCCGATGTTGGCAACGCCGGCCATGCCGGCCAGGGACTGGGCCACGGTAGAACCTTTGCCGCGTGCGCGGGTGTCGGCCCGCAGCACTTCCTCGTACAGCGGCCCCAGGTAAACCAGATGCGTGGCGAAGCCCAGGTATTCCTTGGTGATCTGCACTTCCATCGTCAGCGGCGTGCGCGGCATGGCCCCGAACAGCGGATGGAACGGCTCACGCGGCTGGAAGTCGATGGGCCCGTTCTTCACCTGCAGCACCACGTTCGGGCGGAACGCACCATCCAGGCCGGCGAATTCGCTGTAGGCCTGCGTGGCCCGGTCCGCAGGGACGTCGTGCGCATAGACGAAGGCGCGCCACATCACCACGCCGCCGTGCGGGGCCAGCGCATCGGCCAGCAGGTTGGCGCCGTCGGCGTGCGAGCGGCCGTAGTCCTGCGGGCCGGGCTGCCCTTCCGAATTGGCCTTCACCAGAAAGCCACCGAAATCGGGAATGCGCGCGTAGATCTGGTCGGCTTTGTCGCGCCACCAGCGTTGCACGGCCGGGTCGAGCGGATCGGCGGTGTCGAGCCCGCCCAGCTCGATGGGTGCGCTGAAGCGCGCACTCAGGTAGACGCGGATGCCGTACGGCCGGAACAGATCCGCCAGTGTTGCCGCTTTGTCGAGATAGTCCGGCGCAAGACTCTGTGCGTTTGCATTCACGTTGTTGAGCACGGTGCCGTTGATGCCTACGGACGCATTGGCGCGTGCGTAGTCGGTGTAGCGCGGGTCGCGCCACTCCGGCAGCGTCTGCCAGTCCCACAGTGATCGGCCTGCATAGCCGCGTTCCACATACCCGTCCAGGTTGTCCCAATGGTTGAGCACGCGCAGCCGAAGCCGTGGCGATTGGCGCACATCGAGGGCATCGATGCTTGCGCCGGTCTGCAGCAGCCGCAGCAGATGGAACACGCCGTACAGCACGCCGATATCCCGTGGTGCGGCGACCAGCAGCACATCGCGCCCACCCACCCGGGTGCGCTTGAGCAGGTAACCTTCCTCGCCCAGTGACTGCAGCTGCGCCCGCAACGGTGCGATCAACGCTGACGACTGCGGGGTACCCAGCACCAGCGTCGGGCCGGTGGCCGCCGTACCCGGCGCCTGCGGAGCGCTGCCGAGCAGTCCGCCGAGTCCACGCTCCAGCTCATCGCGCGCGGCACGCTGCGTGGCTGTCTGACCAGGGGCCACCACCAGCCCCAGGCGGGTGCGGTAGTCGGCAGCGAGCGTCGGCTGGAGCGGGGCATAGCGCATCCACAGCGCATAGCCATCCTCTGCGCGCGCGTTGCCCATGCAGGCCAGCAGCGCCAGCGCGATGGCGAACATCCAATGACACCGCTCGCCACTACTGCCGAACCGCAGCGGGGACTGCAAACCTTGTAAGCTCGGCGCGTGCGCTGGATGCAGCAGCGTCACGAAGAAGAATGGGAGCGCGTATTGGATAAGCCGAAGAAATCGGTCCGCCGCAGAACCAGTGGCGTGACGATCGACGAGGTGGCGGCCCTGGCCGGAGTGTCGCCGATGACGGTGTCGCGGGCGATCAACCAGGGCAAGGTGCGCGATGTCACCCGTGAGCGCGTGATGCGCGCGGTGCGTGAACTGGGCTACACGCCCAACCTGGCCGCCAGTTCGCTGGCCGCCGCGCAGCACACGCGTATTGCACTGATCTACACCGACCCCAGCGGTGCCTACCTGCGCGAACTGCTGGTCGGCCTGCTGCGCGTAGCGTCCAACGCTGCCATCCAGCTGGTCATCGACTACTGGGACGAGCCGGGCCCCGCCGTCCAGCGCAAGGCCGCGCGCGCCCTGGCCGGGCGGGTGGACGGCGTCATCCTGCCGCCGCCGCTGTGCGAATCGCAGCCCGTGGTGACCGAGCTGGTCAAAGCCGGCGTCCCCGTGGTCGCGATCGCGCCAGGTCACCTTGGCAACGGCATTTCCTGCGTGCGCATCGACGACTACCACGCTGGCAGGGAACTGGGCGAACACCTCATCCAGCACGGTCACCGCCGCATCGGCTTCATCTGCGGGCGTACCGATCTCAGCGCGAGCGCGCGGCGCTACGACGGCTTTGTCAGCGCGCTGCAGGACGCCGGCCTGGAGGTCGACCCTGCCCTGGTCGAACAGGGCGACTACACCTATCGCTCGGGGCTCGTTGCTGCTGAAAAGCTGCTGTGCCAGCCCCGGCCGCCCACTGCCATCTTCGCCAGCAACGACGACATGGGCGCGGCGGCAATCTCTGTCGCCCACCGCCGTGGCCTGGAGGTGCCCCGCGACCTGTCGGTGGTGGGCTTCGATGACAGCTCGGCGGCCACCACTGTCTGGCCTGAACTCACCACCATCCATCAGCCGATCGCCTCGATGGCCGACGCGGCCATCGATATCCTGCTGCGCACCATCCGCCGCCGCACCGACGGCGAGCGGGTGCTGATCGACCACGTGGTGCCGCACCAGCTGGTGGTACGCGATTCGGTCGCGCGCCCACCTGGTTCCCGATAGCGCAGGGCGCGGCGTCACGGTCACGCGCCCGCGCCCGCGCCCGCGCAGCCGATGGTGGTCTCTGCTTCGTTCAGAGCGCCCAGTGCGACACGCGACACCGACAGCGTCATCACGCCTGCTGTTCCGATCGACCACGGGCGATCCAGCTTGCCGACATCCGCACCAGCGGCCACCAGGCACTTCAGCGGTACCCCCACGCGCGTCCATTGGCCCACCGGCAGCGTTGCCAGGGTCGGCGTGAGCGCAATGCGGGCCGAGCAGCCAGTGCCGCATCCGACCGACAACCACGCCTCGCCCCGCGGAGCAGAATCCACCCGCAGCGTGGTCAGCAGCATCAGGTCGCCGTTGCTTTCGCGCTGCAGGTCCAGCGCTGTGTGTGACTGCAGCGTGGCAAGCGCCTCCCCCTTGCCCGACCACGCAAGACGGCGACCGTCCTCCTGCGCCAGGTGATCCACCCCGGTGATCTTGAGCAGATCGCCATCCAATGCCTCCGGCACCTTGGTGACCGTCACGCCCTGCCCCGTACCGTTCTGCAGGCGCAGGGCCATGCCCGAACCGGCATCGCCGCGCGCGAAAAACACGCCGGTGGCGCCTTCGTTGCCGGTCACGCCGGAGACCTCCGGCAGCGCCGCCAGATCGCCGTTGTCGGCGTAGGTCAGACCGAAACCGAAAGCGAACTGCGGGTCGTAATCCTGCTGCCCCACGTTGTTGGCGTACTGCGTGGCCGTGCGCGGCCAGCTGAAGCTCAACCTGCCCTTGAAATCGTGCTGCACGCTGCCATCAGCCTTGCGCAGCAGAACGTCGGCAACGCCGGCACCTTCCGAGCCGGGCAGCCACGCTGCAACGAACGCATCCGCGGCGTTGATCTCGCGGTTGACCCACAGCGGGCGTCCGCTCAGGAACACGGCCACCACAGGGATGCCTTCGGCCTTCAGCCGTTTGATCAGGGCAAGATCCGAATCATTCCCCGGCTTGTACGCCAGCGTCGGCAGATCACCCTGGAACTCGGCGTAAGGGTTCTCGCCGAACACCACCACGGCCACATCCGGCTTCGACACGTATTTCCCATCGACCGCAAGCACTGCCTCGCCACCTGCGGCCGACGCCTGCTGGGCGATACCCTCGTAGATCGTGTCCGCGTTTGGGAAGTCCTTGCGCGTGGTGCCGGTTCCCTGCCAGTTCAACGTCCAGCCACCGGCCTGTTTGCCCACGTCGTTGGCACCATCACCGGCGACCAGGATGCGCTGGCGGGGGGACAACGGCAGTACACCGCCCTGGTTCTTCAGCATTACCAGTGATTCGCGCACGGCCTGCCGCGCGAGGGCGCGATGTTCCGGTGCACCGATCAGGGCGAACTGCCCGCCGACCGCGCGGGCGGATGGCTTGCCGGCCTCGAACAGGCCCAGTCGCATCTTCACCCGCAGGATCCGGCGCACGGCTTCATCCAGCCGTTGCTGGCTGATGGTGCCCTTCTTCACTGCCGCCAGCGTGGTTTCGTAGAAGCCTTTCCAGCTGTCCGAGGCCATGGCCATGTCCAGCCCTGCATTGATGGTGGCCGGGCAATCGGTGGTCGTGCATCCCTTGACCTGTCCATGTCCGTTCCAGTCGCCCACCACGAACCCACCGAAGTGCATGCGGCCCTTCAACGCATCGGTCAGGTACTGCCTGTGACCATGCATTTTTTCGCCGTTGACGCTGTTGAAGGACGCCATGACGGTCTGTGCGCCTGCCGCGATCGCCGGCGGATACCCGGCCGCGTGGATGCGCACCAGGTCTGCTTCGCTGATCCGGGTGTCACCCTGGTCCTTGCCATCGGTGGTGCCGCCGTCGCCGAGGAAGTGCTTCACCGAGGCGATCACATGACGACCATCGAGGAACGCGGGCGTACCCACTTTGCCCTGCAGGCCTTCGACCATTGCACCGGCATAGCTGGCCACCACCTCGGGCGATTCGGAATAGCCCTCGTAAGTACGCCCCCAGCGGTCGTCCTGCGGTACCGCCACGGTCGGTGCGAATGCCCACTCCATGCCGGTCGCACGGGTCTCCAGTGCAGTGACTTCGCCGATCCGGCGCAACAGATCCGGGTTGCGGGCCGCGCCCAGGCCGATGTTGTGCGGGAACAGCGTCGCGCCGATGATGTTGCTCTGCCCGTGCACGGCATCTATGCCGAACAGCACCGGAATCGCTTTGCCACCGTTGGAGGTGTCCATGGAGGCTGCGTAGAACGCATCGGCCAGTGCCAGCCATTCGGCTGGTGAGGCATCGTAACGGCCACCGGGATCCGAGTTGCCGCCGGCCAGGACCGAGCCCAGCCGATAACGGCGCACGTCGTCGGGGGTGATGCTGGCGATATCGCCCTGCACCAGCTGGCCGACCTTTTCCTCCACCGTCAGGGTGGCCATCAGCTCGGTGATGCGCTTCTCCAGCGCCGCGTCTTCGGCCAACGGCCAGCTGACCTGCGGCCAGGGGTCGGCGGCGGCCGGCGCAGAGGCGGCAACTCTCTCATCCTTGCCGCAGGCCACCAGTGCCAGCAGCAGCGTGGTCAACAGCACGCCAGCATGGGCGCGGCCATAGTGTCGATGGATCATCGCGTTCATCCTTCCATCTGCTCCAGTTCCTTGCCCTTGGTTTCGTGCACGTACCTGAGCACGAACAACACCGAAATGACCGCTGCCACCAGGTAGATGCTGTACGTGGCTGCCAGACCGATGGCGGCCAGCAGGATGGGGAAGGTCACGGTAACGGCGAAGTTCGCGGTCCACTGCGCCGCACCGGCCACTGCCAGGCCCGAACCGCGGATCTGGTTGGGGAACATCTCGCCCAGCATCACCCACATCACCGGCCCCCACGAGATGTTGAAGAACACGACATAGGCATTGGCCGCCACCAGCGCCAGCGTGCCCATGCCGGCAGGCAGCTGCAGGTGCGTATCGACCAGGGAACCGCTGGCGAATGCCACCACCAGCAGCGCCAATGACACCGCCATGCCGGCCGAGCCCACCCACAGCAACGGCTTGCGCCCGATGCGATCGATCAGCAGCACGGTGACGATGCACGCACCGATGCTGAGCGCACCGGACAGCACGTTGATCAGCAATGCATCATTCTCGGAGAAGCCGACGGCCTGCCAGAGCACGGCGCCGTAGTAGAACACCACGTTGATGCCGACCAGCTGCTGGAAGATGGCCAGGCCGATACCCACCCAGACGATGGAGCGGATCCGGCCGGTGGCCTTGCTGCGCAGGTCCGACAGCCGCGGCCGATGGTGATCGGTGGACAGCGAGGCATCGATCTCGGCAAGTTTCGCCTGCGCCTCGGCACCGCCGTACAGCCGCGCAAGCACCTGCAGCGCCTCGTCCTTGCGGCGCTTCACCATCAGGTAGCGCGGGCTTTCCGGAATGGTCAGCAGCAGTGCCAGGAACAGCAGCGAAGGCACCGCCTGCATCCAGAACATCCAGCGCCACGCCGCATACCCGCCCCACAGCGCCTCGGTGGAGGCACCGGCGGTGGCCGCCAACAGGTAGTTGGACAGGAATGCGACGGTCAACCCGCTGATGATGGCGATCTGCTGGACCGTGGCGAGTCGACCACGGTAGCGCGCCGGTGCCACTTCGGCGATGTAGGCCGGGGAGATGACACTGGCGGCCCCTACCGCAAAGCCCCCCAACACCCGCGCGACGATGAACATCGCCGAGGACGATGCGGCGCCTGCGCCGATCGCCGACAGCAGGAACAACACCGCCGAGACGATCAGCACGTTACGGCGACCGAGACGGTCGGCCAGGCGGCCGGCACTGAAGGCACCGACGGCACAGCCCAGCAGCATCGAGGCGATCTCGAACCCCTGCATCCACTCGCCTGACCTGAACGCCTGATGCAGGCCATCCTGGGTGCCATTGATCACGCCGCTGTCGAACCCGAACAGGAATCCGCCAATCGTCGCCACCACGCTGATCAGTATGATCAGCCGGGTGTTCTCCCCACCGCTCATTGCCTGCTGCATTGCCCTGCCCCTCCCCGGTTCGGTGTCATCGATGCGAGCCATTGGCTCAACGCAGCAGGTACTGGTTGATCAGGTTCTCGTAGCGCTCCTGCTTGCCGCTGATCTGCCTGGGCTCGCCGCCCTTGGCACCCAGCGCCGCCAGCTCTGCGAGACTGAGCGCGCCGCGCGCGAAGTCCTTGCCGGCACCACTGTCGAAGCTGGCGTAACGCTCCTTGCGCCACTGCTCCAGCGGCGAGTCGTTCAGCAGCGCATGGGCCACTTCCAGTCCGCGGGCGAAGGCATCCATGCCACCGACGTGGGCAATGAACAGATCTTCCAGGTCGGTCGATTCACGGCGCACCTTGGCGTCGAAGTTCAGGCCGCCTTCCAGGCCGCCCTGGCGCAGCACCACCAGCATCGCGCCCACGGTGTCGTACAGGTCGGTGGGGAACTGGTCGGTATCCCAGCCGTTCTGCGCGTTGCCGCGGTTGGCATCGATGCTGCCGAGCAGGCCGTGGTCCGAGGCGACCTGCAGATCGTGTTCGAAGGTGTGGCCGGACAGCGTCGCGTGGTTCGCCTCGATGTTGAGCTTGAAGTCCTTGTCCAGGCCATGCTCCTTCAGGAACCCCACCACGGTGGCGCTGTCGAAGTCGTACTGGTGCTTCATCGGCTCCATCGGCTTGGGCTCGATCAGGAAGTTGCCCTTCAGGCCGATGCTGCGGCCATGGTCGCGCGCCATGGTCAGGAACCGCGCCAGGTGGTCGACTTCGCGCTTCATCTGGGTATTGGCCAGCGCGGCATAGCCTTCGCGGCCGCCCCAGAACACGTAATGCTCGCCGCCCAGTTCAACGGTGGCCTCAAGCGCGGCCTTCACCTGTACGGCGGCACGCGCCACCACCGCAAAGTCCGGGTTGGTGGACGCACCGTTCATGTAGCGCGGGTGCGAGAACAGGTTGGCCGTTCCCCACAGCAGTTTCATGCCGGTTGCATCCTGGCGCGCCTTGGCAAGGCCCACCATGTGCTTCAGGTTCTTTTCGTACTGCGTGACGTCGTCGGCGTCCGGTGCCAGGTCGATATCGTGGAAGCACCAGTACGGAACACCCAGCTTGGTGAAGAACTCGAACGCTGCGTCCACCTTGGCCTCGGCGGTGGCCATCGGCGAGCCGGCCTCCCAGGGGAAGTGGCGGGTACCCGGGCCGAACGGATCATGCCCGGCGTTGCAGAAGGTGTGCCAGTAGCAGACCGCGAAGCGAAGATGCTCCTGCATGGTCTTGCCACCTATGACCTTGTCGGCGTCGTAGACCTTGAAGGCGAGCGGGTTGTCCGAGCCCCGTCCTTCGAAGGGAATGCGGCCGATGCCGGGGAAGTATTCCTTGGCGCCGATGAAGGGTTGCGTGCTCATGGTGCGTCTTCCTGTCGTTGTGCGAGGTGTCGCGGAAAGAGGAATCAGCCGCGGTAAAGCGGCGTGATGGCGTCGAGATGTCGCAGGAACCGGGTATAGGCGGCGGCGTAGGCTTCGCTGCGTGACGGGACCGGGTGCGCCGACCGCAGCGGGTCGAGCGCAACGTGCCGGTCGGTGATCGCGGCGATCGAGGCGGCGTCACCGCGTGCGTGACCGACGGCCCACAGCGCCTGCAATGCCGCACCGAACGCCGCGCCTTCGGACTGGGTCGGTACGTCCACCGGCAAGCCGAACACATCGGCCACCAGCTGCCGCCACTGTCCGCTGTTGCTGCCGCCACCGGTCAGCACGATGCGGTCGAACTGCATGCCTGCGCGGACAAAGGCGTCGTAGCCATACTTCAGGGCGTAGGTGGCCCCTTCCATCGCCGCACGGTAGATGTGCGCCGGCGTCATGTTGGTCGTATCCAGGCCCGCCAGTACCCCTTTGCCCTGCGGCAGGTCCGGCGTGCGTTCGCCGTTGAGGAACGGCAGCATCACCAGCCCGTCGGCGCCGGGCGGCGTGGCGTGCAGGTGGCCGTCGCCATCGCGGCTGCTGAAACCGAAGGCATCGGCGACCTGTCCGGTCACCACGGTGCAGTTCATCGTGCAGATCAGTGGCAACCAGCCGCCGGTGGACGAGCAGAACGCGGCCCATGCTCCGTCGGGATCGACCACGGGGGTGTCCGAGAACGCAAACAACGTGCCTGACGTGCCCAGGCTCATCACCAGGCGACCAGGCACGACGCAGCCGGTGCCGATGGCCGCCATCATGTTGTCGCCACCGCCGACGGCCACCTTCACCGTGGGTGGAAGTCCCAATGCCACGGCGGCTTCAGGCGCAATGTCGAACACCTCATCGGGTGCAGCGATGCGCGGCAGGCAGCCGGCAAGATCTCGCTGCGGATCGGTCGCGTGCAGCAGCTCGTCCGACCAGGTGCGGGTGCGCACGTTCAGCCAGCCGGTGCCGGACGCGTCGCCGTACTCGCAGAAGCGTTGGCCGGTCAACACGAAATTGAGATAGTCGTGCGGCAACAGGATGGTGGCCAGCCGGGCGTAGGCGTCGGGCCGGTGCGTCTTCGTCCACGGCAACTTGGAGGCGGTGTAACCGGCAAGCACCGGGTTGCCGGCCAGTTCGATGGTGCGTGCGGCACCGCCAACCGCGTCCATGATCTGCACGCATTCGGCCGCGGTGCTGGTGTCGCACCACAGCTTGGCCGGTGCCAGGACCTTCCCTGCCGCATCGACCGGTACGAAGCCATGCTGCTGCCCGGAGACCGCAAGCGCGGCAATGCGCGAGCGCAGCGCCGGATCGATCGCGGCAAAGCAGCCCTGCAGCGCGGCGACCCAATCGTCTGGGCGCTGTTCCCGGCTGCCATCGGTGGCGCTGGTCAGTTCCAGTGGCGCGCTGGCGCTGGCAACGAGGCTGCGCGCATCAGGATCGTAGACGACCACTTTCAGGCTCTGCGTACCGGCGTCGATTCCTGCAACCAATTCCATCTACTGCACCCCGTAATGATGTAAAGGTAGCGCTACCAATTCTGTGCAACAGCACACACTGCGGCTACGCCACGGCCCGCCCCGTTTGCCAGGCTCCGGGCGCGGCCTTGCAGTAGCGTTCGATGAAGTCCGCCTGCGAGGGCATCTTCGCCACCGCTTCCTGCACCGGCTGGCGGAGTCGATGCAACAGCGTGCGCAGGTCCGCATCGCCGATCGCACGCGCAAGCGGATGCGGCGGTCCCGGCAGGATGCCCTGGCCCATCAGGACGCTGGTCCAGGAGTCGACCCTGAACAACTCGCCGGGGTCCTGCCAGGCATGGGCACGCTCGCGCCACGCGCGCAGGCGGACCTGCAGCGTTTCAGGCAGCGCCATCTCGCGGCAGGCCTTCCACATCGGCTCGTCGCGCTGGTTGGCGTGGTAGTGCAGGATGATGAAATCGCGCACATGCTCCATCTCCTGGCGGCTGACGTCGTTGTACAGCGCCACCAGCGAAGGGGTGATGCCGTCGGACGGGAACAGCTGGATTAGGCGCACGACGGCGCTGATGGTCAGGTGGATGCTGGTCGATTCCAGCGGCTCGATGAAGCCACTGGCCAGCCCCAGCGCCACCACGTTCTGGTTCCAGGCCTGCAACCGCCGCCCGCTGCGGAACGGCACCAGCCAGGGATCGCGCAGGGGCCGTCCGTCGACATCACGCAGCAGCTTGGCCTGCGCCTCGTCATCGGACATGTGGCGGCCGGAGAACACCAGGCCGCAGCCGACCCGGTGCTGCAACGCGATATGCCAGCGCCATCCGGCCTCGTGGGCGATGGCACGGGTGTAGGGCACCGGTGGCGTAGCCGCGTCGGTCTGCACGGCAACGGCACGATCGCTGGGCAGCCACTCGTTCCAGTCTTCATAGCCGGTATGCAGGGTCTGCTCGGTCAACAGGCCACGGAAGCCGGTGCAGTCGATGAACAGATCGCCTTCGATGACCTGGCCGTCCTCCAGCAGCAGCGACGCAACCGAGCCGTCATGGGCATGCTGGCGCACTTCACGGATCTTGCCTTCCACCCGCCGCAGCCCATTGGCTTCGGCCTTGCCGCGCAGGAATCGGGCGTAGAGCCCGGCGTCGAAATGGTACGCGTAGTTGACCTGGGGCTGGGTCTGCAGCGAGAACCGGTCGGCTCGGGAAGCGGCGCTTTCCAGGCAGAAGTCGCCCAGTTCCGAAGGCATGCCGCGACGCAGGCTGTCCAGCCAGAAATGATGGAACGGCGTGGCCCACGTACCCTGCCCGATCGTGCCGAAGGGATGGATGAAACGCTCACCCGGGCGACGCCAGTTCTCGAACGAGATCGACAGCTTGAACGTGCCGGCGACCGCACGCAGGAACTCCTGCTCATCGATCTGCAGGAAGCGGTGGAACGTGCGGATGGGCGGCACGGTGGATTCGCCCACACCCACGGTACCGATCTGCTCGGACTCTACCAGGGTGATGTCCAGCTGCTGGCGGAACTGGTGCGCCAGCGCGCAGCCGGCCAACCAGCCGGCAGTGCCGCCACCGGCGATCACCACTCTCCGGATCCGCCCTTGTGTAGTGTCCGCAGCGTTCAATGCGATGCTCCCATCAGCGGTTGAGTCGACCCAGCAGCTGGGCGCGCATGCGCCGCGCCTGCGTCTCGTCGAACGGTGCCAGCTCCCCCCGGGCGGCTTCGGGCAGGTGTTGCCCTGCCCGCTCGCCGGGACCAAACACGTAGTACTCGAAGATCCTTGCCCAGGCCTGTTTCTCGCGTGCCGGTAGATCACGCAGGGCCCACATCGCATGCTGCAGCGCCGGCACGGGCGAGCCCAGGAAGGCAGGCGCGCTGCGCCACCAGTAGTTGACCAGCACGTTGAACGGTTCCAGGCTGCGCACGTGGTGCCACCACAGGCCCGGGATGAAGATGGCATCACCGGGTTCAAGTGTCGCGGTCCGCGCCGTTGCCAGTGCATCACGGAAGCGCGGATGGCGGTCGACGTCCGGGCGTTCGAAATCCACCGTGCTGACCACCTGTCCGCCCGGGGTCGGCTCCATCGGCCCCGGGTAGAGGTTGTCGATCTGCTCCGGCGCAAACAGGGTGAAGCGGCGCCGGCCCACCGCACAGCACGCCAGGTTGTCGGGAATGTCGTAATGGCAGGAGGCCGTCACCCGGTTGCCGATCCAGATGCTGGCCGAGGCATCGATGCCCTGCCCGGCCAGGCTGGCATCGTTGTGCTGCGCGAACCCGGGCAGCGCCCGTGCGATCAGCAGCGAAGCGACGTAGTAGGTGGGCGGGTTCGGCGAATCGAGATGGTCGCCAATTGCGTCCAGCACCTCCGTCAGCACGCCACGCCGGACCTCGAAGTTCAAGCGGGTGAAGTCGGCGTTGTAGAACGGGCGCCCTTCGATCTCGGGGCCGCCGAAGGTATAGGGAACCGGCATGCCTGCGTCGAAGCCACGCAGGTAGGCCATCGCCTCCTGCAGGGAACGTGCACCGGACTGCACCAGTCCCCACCCGCTCGCGATGCCGCGCAGCACCACCGGTTCGCCGGCAGCCACCAGCGACTGCAGCGGCAGCGCCGTGGGATCGAGCCCTTCCAGGGTACGCATCGGGAGGCCGTCCAGCACCGGTCAGTTCCTGCCTGCCGCGGCGGCGGCATCCTGCGCCCGCAGTCGCCGCTGCTTCTCGGCGATCAGGCGGCGCATGTTGTGCAGTGACGCCAGCATCAGAAAGGCGCCTTCCAGATAACCGGCGCGGTTGAGCGCGACCAGCGCGGCACCGTCCAGCTGCGCCAGCCGATCACGGTCGATCGCGTGCAGGCCGTTGACGCCGACCCGATGCTCCGGGTCGATCCGCACGTCCAGCGTGACCGGTTGGATCAGCCCGTTCGCATCGAGGGCGGCGAACATCTCCGCGGCAAATGCATGGCCATCGTGAATGCCGCGCAGCACGCCGGCGACGTGTTCGAGATAAGGCGAGTTCCCGCCTTGCGGCAGGAACATCGGCTCCCCCTGCATCGCGGTCACGCGCGGATGGTCCAGATCCACATGCAGCACGGCCTCCCGGGTGAGCGCGCCATCAACGTGGTTCTCCTGGAAGCCGATCAGGAATGGCCCCTTGGCCGCCGCACCGGGCAGGTACGCCGCATTCCAGCGGTCGCCCTGCAGGAACAGGTTCTCGTGCTGCTCGAAGCCCAGCAGAGCCACCGACTGCCAGCCACCGGTGTCGGCGTCCCTGCGCAGGAAGATCGGGTACTCCCGCTGCAATTCTGCAAATTCACTCGGGTACGCTGGCACCATGCCGACCGCATCGCCGAACTCCGGCCCGAAGCCGGTGGCAACGCGAAGATCGCGGTGGGAAACGTTGTTGAGCATTTCGTAACGCGGCATGGACGTGTCCCGTTCGGTCAGATGCCTTCAACCGGTGCAGCTGCCGTGGCAGCTGCACCCCCTACGGTTCAGAACTTGTAGCGCACGCCGAGCATATACCGCGGGCTCTGGTCGGCCAGCTTGACGATCATCTGCGAGGTGCGCGAGCGCCAGCGGACATCCTCACCGGTCAGGTTGATCGCCTCCAGGCCGAACGACCAGTGATCATCCAGGGTGTAGTTCACGCTGAGATCCCACTGCTCATAGGCCTCCACATAGTACGGATTGCGGCTGGCACCCTGGTTGGCCAGGATCAGGTACTGGTCGCGCCAGTTCCAGGCGAGGCGTACCGACCAGCCGTATTTCTCATACATCAGTACGGCATTGGCGGTGTCGCTCAGGCCGGTGAGCGAGAACTGGTCGATGCCCGGATCGCCTGCATTGTTGAAGCCCACATCACCATCGACCAGGGTGTAGTTGGCCAGAATGCCAAAGCCGGTATCGCCGAAGAAGTACTGACCACCCAGCTCCCAGCCGTGCAGCTTGGCCTTGTTCTGGTTGATGGGACGGTTGACGTTGAACTGGTAGAGCGGATCGGCAGCCGTGCCGTAGAGATCGTAGGCTGCCTCGGTGGCCAGCACCTGGGCGTCGGTGCCGTTGTAGGCGCCCAGCCCGGCCGGATTGTTGCGCAGCAGGGCCAGGGCGGTGAACAGCGAGGTGTCATTGGCCGAGCACGCCGCCGCGTTGGCAGCGCCCACCTGGGTGACGCAGGCGCCGCTGTTGAGGAACGCCAGGGCCGCCTGCGCGTCCGGACCGGAGGTAGGATCGCGCAGGCCGTACAGGCTTTCCTGGACAATGGTGTTGCCGACGAAGTTGTCGACCGATTTGTTCCAGTAGGTCAGCGACAGGTAGCTCGCGTCGGCGAAGTACCACTCCAGTGCCAGGTCCAGGTTGTCCGATTCCAACGGTTTCAGCTGCGGGTTCTGTGCAGTGCCGCTGGCCCGCGAGGACGGGTCGATCAGGACCGAGCCGAACGGCTGCTGGGCAGTCGGGCCGGCATACAGGTTGCCGATCGGCGCGCGCGCGATGCTCTTGCCGAACGAGACACGTCCCTTCAGGTCCTCGCGAAGATCGATGCTGAAATCGAGGTTGGGCAGGATGTAGCTGTAGTTGCTCTTTTCGGTGAACGGCTGTTGCTCGTCGGACAACACCACACGGAAGTCGTTGTTGGACTGCCACTCGATGGCTTCCGGGATGGCGATGTTCGAGGTGGAGACAACGTCGGTCGTTTCATAGCGCACACCCAGTCGGGTATTGGTACGCATGCCGCCCAGCTCGCCATCCAGCTCAACCTGGAAGTAGGCCGACTTCGTCTTCTCTTCCACCAGGTTGTCGGCGGCGCGCTTGGGGCTCACGCCCAGGCCCACGCCATACTCGTTTGCCGCCCACTGCGCGAGGCGGCCGGCGTCGCCGCGCCATGCGGTCCAGCTGCTGGCACTGTAATCATCAAACAGACCGACGATGTTGACCGGCTGCATCAGGTCCATCAGCCCGCCAGCCGTGTCACGATTGACGTTGGCCACGCCCCAGTCACCCAGTGTCGAATAGGCCTCTTCGGCCTGGATGCGATGGGTGGTGGACTTGCTGCTGTCCACACCGAACTGGAAGCGGCCGCTGTCAAAGATCCACTCGCCATCCACGCGGCCCTGCTTGATCTCGCTGATCTGGGTCTGCGAGTTGATGCGCAGCACCTGGCTGCCGATTTCGCCCGGCACGAATCCCGGGTTGACCACGCCGTTGGTATTGGCGGCTGCATCGGCGGTGGACGGGAACCAGACCTGGGTGCCGATCGGCAGGCCGTTGTTGAAGTTCAGCTCCTGCACCCATGAGCCGCCGCAATGCGGGCCGGTGGTGCAGTTGTTGGTGCCGGCAATGCTCATGAAAATGGAGCCACCGCCAGTAAGCGGATCGTTCGGGCGGCTTTCGTTCTTCGAATTGTGCGCATCGAAGGTCAGCTTGAAGCGGTCGGTCACGTTCCATGCCGCATTGAAGCCCAGCGACCCCAGCTTGTACTTCTGCATGCTGCGCTGCTGCTCAAGGCCGAAGTCCTTGGTGCCGGCGATCTCGCGGATGTAGATCGGGGTCGCTACCGCGCCGCTGGTGTCGAATTCGACGTCGGTGTAGTTGCTGTTCTGCAGCCACATACCCTGCTCGCCACGATTCTCGGTGATCTCGTTGGTCGAATAGGTGTAGTCCAGGGTCAGGGTCACCGCATCGGTCGGCGCGAACTGCAGCACCGCCTGGCCGTTGATGCGCTCACGTTCGAACTCGGAGAACGCATAGCGCAGGTCATTGGGCCGGGCGTACAGCGCGCCCACCGCCGGTGCATTGACTACCCTCGGGTTGCCCGGCATGGTGCCGGTCCACGGCTGCACATTCCAGTAGTTCTCGGTGGCCTGCACCGAGCCGCCCTTGCGCTTCTGGTAGCTGGCGCTCACGCCCACGCCGAAGGTCTTTTCCGGATTGGTGTAGCTGAAGATGCCGGACAGCTCCGGTGTCAGGTCGTCACCGAATGGCTGGCTGCGGTCGGAGACAGCTTTCGCGCCGGCACTGGCGACGATGCCCTCATGGTCGAACGGCCGCGAGGTAAGGATGTTGATGGTGGCACCGATGCCACCGCTGGGGACATTGGCCTGGCTGGTCTTGTAGACCTCGATGCCGTTGATGGCTTCGGCAGCCAGCTGGGCGAAGTTGAAGGCGCGGGTACCGCCGTCGACCCCACCGATGGCGACCTGCCCGGACGCACCGAATGCATCGGCGCCGGGCATCTGGCGCCCATTGAGGGTCACCATGTTGAACTGAGGGCCGAAGCCACGCGCCGTCACCTGTGCACCTTCACCATCACGTCGTTCGATCGAGATGCCGGTGATGCGCTGCAGGGACTCTGCCAGGTTGGTGTCGGGGAACTTGCCGATGTCCTCCGCACTGATCACATCCACCACGCCGGCCGAGTCGCGCTTGATATCCATGGCCTGGCTGAGGCTGTTGCGGATGCCGGTGACCTGCACGGTATCCAGCTGTTTCGGACTGGGCGGGTTCTGCTGCTGGGCGACAGGCGCGGCGGGTGACGTCTCCTGTGCGAATGCGGGATTGATGACCAGGACCCCACCGACAAAGGTGAACATGGCCCTGGAGGTGAACTTCGCCAGCGTCCGGCTCATCGACGAGCCCTCCGGCCTGGGGTACGACGGAACGAAAAAGCGCTCATGACTCTCCCCTCTGACATACGATCGAATGGATGTACCGCCCCTCCTGGGGGCACGCACGGGCGATGCCCGTCTTCCACACCGAACATCGCAGTGCGCTTTGCACCCACTGCGACTCACACTCGCTTTCAGACCTGCCGGAACAGCCGCGCGGTAAAGGGGGGGGCATCCGCTGGCCTTACACCGGTCCAGTGGTAGCGCTACCATCGCGTCAGGGCGCAGACTACTCACCCGCAATCGCGCTTGTCATCATGCAGCGCAGCAAAGGGAATCGACACTTGAAGAACGGCCACAAAGCGGTCCGCCGGAAAGCGAGCGCCATCACCATCGATGACGTCGCTGCGCATGCAGGCGTTTCCGCCATGACGGTGTCGCGCGTCATCAACGGCCACGCCGGGGTACGCGAGGGCAACCGCGAACGCGTCCTGCGCAGCGTGCACGCACTGGACTACCGGCCCAACCTCGCCGCATCCGCACTGGCTGCCGCGCAGCGCACGTGCATCGCCTTGATCTACACCAATCCCAGCTCCAGCTACCTGCGCGAACTGCTGGTCGGCGCACTGCGCGGGTCCACGCGGTCGGCGGCGCAGCTGGTGATCGCTGCATGGGATGAACTGGGCGCCCAGGCACGTCGCGAGGCGGCACGGCAACTTTCCACCACCGTGGCAGGGGTGATTCTTCCGCCGCCCCTGTGTGAGTCAAAGGACATCGTCGATGTATTCGTCAATGCCGGCATTCCCGCGGTCTCGATCGCGTCCAGCCGCTTCAGCGACAGGATTTCCTGCGTGCGCATCGACGACCGCCAGGCCAGCCATGACATGGTGGCGCATCTGGTCTCCCATGGGCATACCCGCATCGGTTACATCAAGGGCGATCCGAACCAGACGGCCAGTGCGCATCGCTGGCAGGGCTACCGGGATGCCCTGGCCGAAGCTGGTATCGTCTACGACGACGCGCTCGTCCAACCGGGCTACTTCACCTACCGGTCTGGACTGGAGGCTGCCGAGCAGCTGCTGACGCTGCAGCCGCCACCCAGCGCGATCTTCGCCAGCAACGATGACATGGCATCGGCGGTCGTTTCCGTGGCGCATCGTCGCGGCCTGCAGGTACCGGGCGATCTTTCGGTGGTCGGGTTCGATGACACATCCGCTTCGACGATGGTGTGGCCGGAGCTGACCACGATCCATCAGCCGGTAGCGGAGATGGCCGACAACGCGATGGACATCCTGTTGCGGGCAATCCGTCACTCCGCCTCGCCGGGACGCGCGACGGTCAATCACGTACTCGCGCACCGGTTGATCACGCGCGCTTCGGTATCGACACCGCAGCGGCCCTCTGCACTGCGGGCATCGCCGATTGCGACGCGGCAATCCGCTGACGCCGATGGGCGCGGCGGCTGAAGCACCGCCCCGGGCCCGGTTGCCCTACAGCCGCCGCATCATCAGCTGGGCTGAGCCTGGGCACAGTCCACTGAACTGCGTCGACGCCGCAATGAATCCAGGCGCTGCATCGCGCGCGACGCGCTCATAGCCAAGCTGCCCGAAGAACGGCGCTGCTGTGGTCGTGAGAAGGAACACCGTCCTGCCGCCCGCCGCTCTGGCATGCCGCTCCAGTTCCACAACCAGGTGCCGCCCCAGACCCCTGCCCTGCGACATCGGCCGGATAGCCAGCGAACGCAGGAGCACCACATCCCGGCTCGATTCGTAGCCCACACAGCCGAGCAGCTCTCCATCCAACGTCGCTGCCAGAAGGGTGATTGGCCTGCCTGCACGCAGATCCTCTGTTGGCAGGCCGCTGGCCTCCAGCAGGGCCAGCACATCGGCAGACAACGCTGTCTCCATCACGCGCATGCGGCAGCCCTCTCTTCGTTCCGGCCCGGCGACCTGCAGCGGCAGCACGCGCTCATCGCGCTCTCTGCGCGGCGTGGGCGCGGTCGCTGCTGGACGCCGCGTGTTGGCAGGGAAGCGCGGTCTGAAGTGCTTCGATGACCAGAGATGCGGCATCCTGCTGCAGTCGTTCGGCAGGCAGCTGCCGGATGTGCGAAGCCACCCGGTCGGCCAGTTCATGGGGAAGGATCTGCCCCTGGCCGCACCACTGCCCTCGGCCTGCGTCCGCAACACCCTGGATATAGGCGCTCGCGCGGGCACTCGACAGGTCCCGGCACTGATCACTGCTGCAGAATCCGCCTTCGCCCTTGCCCTGCAGGAGCCTGGCCAGCTCCGCTCCGCTCACGAACCAGGTGCGCGCAGCCGGTGCCGACTCGGCCAGCGCGGACTCCGCCAGCAGGCAGAGGCAGAGCACAAGGGCGGCGGGCACGCAGCGCGCTCTCCTGCCGACCGGATCCCTGCGGATGCCCGTGTCTGTCATCTAGTTCTCCTGGGCAGCATGGCCGCGCTCCTGGATACGGTCCAACTGATTGCGTGGAGTGAACTGCGGGTCGTCCGCTCCCTCCAGCATGAGCTCGACCATTGCATCGAAAGTTGCAGCGGTCTCGCCAGACTGCGCAGGCGTCATGAAGCCGGAATCGCCCTTGCCGGCGAGGTGGACCGCAGCAACCGTCTCCCGCTCGCCGTCCTCGGCCCACAGGTAGTCGTGCACCAGTGCCTCGCCGTGCTCGCCAGGCTCAAGGAAATCGGCGGCGCCGCGCGCCATGGCCAGAAACACGACCAGGTCAAGGAGGTTCTCGGAATACGTCAGTGACCCTGCAACGAAGTACGCCCCTGCCTGATCGTAGGCCGCAAGCTTGATGTTCTCCGCCTGCGCGGATTCCAGGATGGCGGCCAACGCTGCGTGATTGTCCTCATACCGGGCCAGCATTGCATTGCAATCGGCGAGGAATTCACCCAACTCCACATCACTGGACGCAGCCAGATCGATGCCGCCGGGCAGGCGCCACCGGCCGGCGATCGATCGCCAGTCCTTCCACCTCGATGCCGCAGGCACCGGCGCGGCCAACCAGCGTGCAAGACGCTCGCGTGGCAGCCGCAGCCTGAGCAGGGCCGAATAGGGTTCGGACATGGCTCGCGCCCATTCTCTGACCTTCGATAGCTTGGCTTGTACCAAACAACGTCAGCCAAGCCAACTGCCGCAACCGGGCACGTGCTGTTAACGCTCCCGCATTATGCTGAACGCCTCATTGAACTTCCGCGAGGTGCACCCGTTGACCAAGCTGCATACCCTGATGATCGCCGGCTGCCTGTCTGCCTTCAGCCCACTGGCCCTGGCTGAAACCGTAAACCTGACCAACAGCGCCGACGGTGCCAACCGCGAGGCCGGCATTGCCGCCGCCAAGAAGAAGCTCCACGACGCGTGCACCGACCGCAAGGGCTCGCCCGACACGGCATCGTTCGAAGTGGTCTTTGAGAAGACCAGCGACAACCCGAACGTACCCAAGCCGTATTACGTGGATGGCAAGATGAAGTGCGAGTTGCCGGGGTAAGCGCGCGATGCCACCGGCGGCCGTGCCTGCATTACCCCCGCGGCGGCTGCGCGCCGCCCGGGGCCCATGCCGGAATCCCTAGCGACGCAGGGCGTCGATGATCACGCCGGTGGCGATCTCGACCAGCAGATATTCCGTATCCGACTGCCGCACCCACCGCTGACCGCGGCCGGGGTCGCGCAGACGGTAATGCGCGTAGTCGTCCACCCAGTAGCGCCTGTCAACCTCAGCCCAGGGCAAGCGGTCACCGCGGCGCCATGCCTTTTTCTGCCAGCCCGGCGGGGGGGTGTCGCGGTTGTGGGGGCCGCCTGCATGGGGCGGCGGTCCGTTGCCACGTGCATGGTGCGGCGGATCGGCCCAGGCAGGGGCAGCAACCAGGGCCACTGCCGCGCCCAGGGCAATGCCAAGCAAATGTCCGGTTTTCATGGGGATGCTCCCGGTCCAGCCACGGTATGCGGCCTTGTGGCACGGAATATAGAGCAGTACCCGTGAACGGATCCATGCGCGCCACCAGGCCCGTTCGGACGTCCGCCCGCCGCGCCCATCTGCCCGGTGTGGTGCTGCAATCAGATACAGACAGACTGTGTATCCTCGGCCCGTGCCCGGATCGCCGCCCCTGCCCGAACATGATGCCGCTGCCGCGCTGGAGGCCCGCGGTAGCGCCACGGAGGTGTTTTCTGTCTTCCTCAGACTGGGGCTGACATCCTTCGGCGGCCCCATCGCCCATCTGGGCTATTTTCATCGCGAGTTCGTGCAGCGCCGGCGCTGGCTGGATGATGTCCGGTTCGCCCAGTTGCTGACGGTCTGCCAGTTTCTGCCGGGCCCGGCCAGCAGCCAGATGGGGTTGGCCATTGGCCTGTTCCGCAGCGGCTGGCGGGGTGCATTGGCGGCATTCGCCGGGTTCACTCTCCCCTCCGCGGTGCTGATGCTTGGCTTGGCTGTAGCCGCTTCGCGACTGAACCACGGCGCATACCCGGCCGTCATCCACGGTTTGAAGCTGGTGGCCGTGGCGGTGGTCGCCCACGGGTTGGTGGGGATGGCCCGGCAACTGGTACCCGATATGCGGCATGCGTTGATCGCCTGCGTCGCGCTGGCGGTATCGGTACTGGCAGGCAACGCGTGGGGGTCGCTGATTGCAGTGGGACTGGGATGCGTGCTCGGCGTGGGCCTGTGCAGGTGCGCAATGACACCCGTTGCTGCGGTGTTTCCGGTCCGGTACGGCGTTCGTGGCGCCACCGTCTGCCTGGCGCTCTTTCTGGCGGGGCTGGTGACATCGGTCATGCTGCCCTCCTCTTCGGCAGCAACGGCATCCGGCATTGCGGGCGCGTTCTATCAGGCCGGGGCTCTGGTCTTCGGCGGAGGCCACGTCGTGCTGCCGCTCCTGCAGCATGCGGTGGTCGACAGCGGCTGGGTAAGTGCGGACACATTCCTTGCCGGATACGGTGCCGCCCAGGCGATGCCTGGCCCGATGTTCTCGCTTGCTGCGTTCCTTGGCGCAGAGACATCGTCGGGCCTGCCGGTGGTGGCAACTGCAGCGATTGCGCTGCTGGCCATCTTCCTGCCCGGCTTCCTACTGCTGCTGTCGGTACTACCGATGTGGAACCGGTTGGTGCGCCGACCGTGGGCTGCCAGGGCGGTGGCCGGGGCCGGCGCGGCCGTCGTCGGGCTGCTGGCTGCCGCCTTCCATGACCCGGTGTGGACAGAAGGCGTGGGTACGCCGGTCGACCTTGCGATCGCTGCCGTTGGCTTCGCCCTGTTGATGGTTGCGCGGATGTCGGCGGCATGGGTCGTGCTGTGGTGCGTCGCTGCTGCGCTGGGCGTGCAGTTGCTCATGTAGCGTGCGTCCGGTGGGGGCAGACGGTGTCACTTCGTCCCTGCAACAGGTTTCTTCCGGTAACGGCGCCGTGCCTTGCGTGCGCTGCTAGCCTCGTACCTGGGTGGGGCTCAGGCCCAATCGCCTGCGCAGCAGTCGCCTGAGCGTCGCAGAATCGCCAAATCCCACCTGCGCGGTCACCTCTTCCACCGAAAGCCCGCCGCTTTCCAGCAGCATCCGCGCCCGGTTCAAGCGCACCGACTGGATCAACTGCTGCGGCCCGTAGCCGAGCACCTTGTTCACTTGGCGGTTGAGGGTGCGTGTGGACATGTTGGCCCGCGCTGCAAGCGTTCCCACCGTGACTGTTTCCGGGAGTGTCTCTGCAATGTGGCTGGTCAGCAGCGCTATCAGGTTGTTTCCGGGCACCATCATCGCCGGCGACATATACAGCGATTGGCGGCGACGCTGTTCGACCAGCAGCGCCTGGCCCAGCACGGCAGTGAGTTGCTCGCCGAAGCGCTGGCGCAGCACGTAAAGCACCAGGTCCATGTGCGCCATCGCGGCGCCGGCGGTGATCAGCGGGCCATCGGCATGCACCATGCGATCGGGTTCCACACGGGTAGTGGGCGCCACGCGCCGCAGCGCAGAGGCCAACCACCACGTTGTGGTCACGCAGCGGCCCTCCAGCAATCCGGCTGCGTTGAGCAGAAAAACGGACGAACAGGAGGCTGCAATCGTGCCGCCCGCTCTGGCATGGCGACGCAGCGCAGCGACCAAAGGCGGAATGTCCGGCTGGCGCAGGCGAGCGTCGAGCTGGCAGGCATCGTCGATGTCCAGGCCCGGCAGGATCCAGCATTCGTGCGCAGAGGAGCGCGCAGGCAACTTGTCCACCTGCAGTTGCATGCCGTTGCCAAGCGGAATGCTTCCTGGCGTCACCGCGCAGACCCGCCAACGCGGCGGTGCAACCCCGACCCGGCACGCCAGCTTGGCCGCGGTGGTCAGAAGATCAAGGGTGAGGGTGACGCTGGAGGCAAAGGGTGCGCGCGGCACCACCAGGACGAAATCATGCATTGGCTGATTCTGCGCGATTGTTGGCAAATCGGCCACTTCAGACCCGCGCCGTAGCGCGGTTGAATGGGCGCCCCCTCACCCACGAGCGCTATCCATGCCCACCATCCTCATCAAGACACCCGCCGACGCACTGACCGCTCTTCAGCGCGAGCGGATGATCGCCGCGGTGAATACCGCTGCAACGCAATGCAGCGGCCTGGGGCCTGATCCTCGCCAACGCAGCCTGTGCTGGGTGATTGCCGAGGAGGTGCCGGCCGGCTTCTGGCGCTGTGGCGGCAATGCCGACTTCCTCCACTTCATTCCGTGCCTGGTCCACGTCCTCGCACCCGCCGGCGTACTCGACGAACAGCACCGATCCCGTTACGCGGCGGTTGTGCACCAGGCCATTCTGGAATCGCTGGCCTTGCCGGATACCCAGCGGCTGGCCGCTTCGATCATGGTGAGCGATGTCACCGATGGCACGTGGGGGCCCAACGGCCAGCTGTGGACATTGCCGCAGTTCGTGGAGGCTGCGGGGTATTCCCATCTGCAAGCGCCGGTGAACCGCTGACACCGCAAGCCCTTGTCAGCAGACTGCGTCAACGATCATGTTCAATCGCCCTCTGGTCGCTGGCAGTAGCGGGCAAATTCCTGAAGAAAGGCCTCCGCCGGTCCGCGATTGACCGGCTGCCTTACGGCATCGGCAATGGCCTCCGGCTCCATCTTCATGAAGGGGAAGCGCAGGAACAGTTCTTCGTTGAAGCGGGAGCTGATGGTCGACAGCACAAGCCGCAGGGACGCGAGCATGTCTTCGCCGCGATGGGATGCGTGCACCAACGCGATGGGCTTTGCAATCACAAGGTCGCCCGATACGAGCCAATCGATGGCGTTCTTCAGGCCGCCCGGAATGCCTCGTGCGTACTCAGGGCTTGAAATCAGAATGCCATCGCTGGCTTCAATGCAGCGCTTGAAGTGCACAACACTGTCAGGCAAGGGCAGATCTTCAAGATCGGGAGAGAAAACGGGCAGTCCGCCGAGGTCGGCGTAGGTACTCAGTGCGATATCCGGTGGCGCGATTTCTTCCAGCGCCCTCAGCAATGCGGTGTTGGTAGACAGCCGGCGGGCACTACCGGATATGGCAAGGATCTTCATCCCGGCACGCTATCACAGGCACCTGCCGCCTTGTCCGGCAATGGCCCGCAGCGCGCCCTTGCACGTGGCAAACTAGCGGAGGTCGTTCAACGTCCATTGATCATGCACGGATGCGCATAGCCCATGACACGTCTGCTCATCATTGAAGACAACCCCGAGCTGGTTGCAAATCTCTACGCCTTCTTCGAGCCACTGGGCTACGTGCTTGACGATGCACGGGATGGTGCTACCGGCCTGCGCAGGGCAACGCAGAACGATTACGACGCCATTCTGCTCGACCTGATGCTGCCCCGCCTTGATGGCATGGCGCTGTGCCAGACGCTCCGTCAGGAGTTCCAGAACCCGGTGCCGATCCTGATGCTGACCGCCCGTGATCCGGTGGAGGACCGCGTGCAGGGGCTCGCGTTGGGTGCGGATGATTACCTGGTCAAGCCCTTCTCCCTGAAGGAGCTGGACGCGCGCATCAAGGCGCTGGTCCGCCGCGCCCAAGGCCGGCAGGTCCAGAGTGTGTTGGACTGGGGCGATCTGCGCGTCGACACCCGCTCGCCGCAGGCGTGGCGCCAGGGCCACACTCTCAATCTGACCCCCACAACGCACAAGCTGCTGATGTGCCTGGTGCGGGCTGCCCCCGCGGTGGTGCGCAAGCAGGAGATGGAATACCTGATCTGGGGCGACGAGCCGCCGGAGAGCGGTGCACTGCGCACGCACATCCATGAGCTGCGCCTGCAGGTGGACAGGCCGTTCAACCCTGCACTCATTGCCACGGTGCACAGCGTTGGCTGGCGGCTGGACCGGCCGGCACTGGCACCTGCGGAGTAGCCCTGCCGATGACTACCCGCACGCTGAGGTCGCTCTATCGAAGCATGACACTGAGAACGCGCATCACGGTGTCGTTCGTGCTGCTGATGGCCGGTGCCATGGGCTTCATTGTGCTGGTCGAACTGGTGGACTATGACCAGGTAAGAGCCTCCGTCGTTTCGACGACCCAGGACCGCGAGGTCCATCGGCTGCAGGCGGCGCTGGCCAGTGGCGACCAACCGGAACTGACGAAGGGCAGCCAGCTGTATGACGCGCGCTCGGCTCCCCAGGTGCTGCGCAGGTACGGGCCAGGCTACCACGGTGAAGAAGGCCCGAACGAATGGCATCTGCGGGTTTTCCAAAGCAACGGACAGCGTTATTACCTGCTGCAGGATGGCGAGCACTATGCCTACCTGGAGCATCTGATCAACGCCTTTGCGGCGCTGGTCATCTTCACCTGCGTGCTCTGCGCGTTCTGGATCGGTCGCCGAACCGCGGCCCATGTCATCGCGCCCATCACCCGTCTGGCCGATGCGGTGCAGAACAAGCACAAGCCCTTCCCCTACCAGGATGCGCGCGATGAGATAGGCGTGCTGGCGCGTGCCTTCGCCCAGCACAGCGACGAGCTTGAGCAGTTCCTGCAACGCGAACAGTGCTTTGCGGGCGATGCCAGTCATGAGCTGCGCACGCCCTTGGCGATCATCGGTGGCGCGGCCGAGACGCTGGTGCACCAGCTTCCCGCCGACAGCCACCTGGTGGCCAGCGCCGATCGCATCATGCGCACCACCCAGGAGATGCAGCGGCAGTTGACCTGCCTGCTGCTGCTTTCGCGTGACCCCAGGACGGTGCCGCGCAGCCTCGTTCCTCTGCGGGCGCTGATCGAGGATTGCATGGAGCGATGTGCGCCGTGGCTTTCGGGAAAGCCGGTGCGCTTGATTCTGGATGCACCGCAGGACCAGCAGTTGCTGACCAATGCAGAGCTGGCGCGGAGTGTGATCTGGAACCTGCTGCGCAACGCCTGCCAGTACACGGAAGAAGGCGCAGTGCGGCTCGAGCTGCGGGGCAACACGCTGCGGATCGCCGACACCGGCCCGGGGCTGCCGCCCAGCATCGATGCGCAGCAGTTCAAGCGATTCATGCCCAGTGCCCGGCAGAGCGGTGAAGGCCTGGGCCTGTCCATCGTGCAGCGTGCAGTCGAGCACATGGGGTGGCAGATGACAGTCGAGACATCGGCGCAAGGCTGCCGATTCACCCTGCAGATGCTCCCAGCCGCGCCCGGCACCTGACAGCTTCCTGACACAGGCCTGCACATCCTTGCCGGATCTCCACGTGAAGGCAGGACCGAAATGCAGCCAGGGCATCCACAAGGCAACGGCAAGTACCCGCACGGAAAGACCGGCCTGCGTCGCATCTTCCATACCCTGATCCATTCGCGCGATGGCTTCATCGCCACCTTCCGGGGAGAGGCGGCCTTCCGCCAGCTGCTGTTGTTGCATGGCGCACTGGTGGTCGCGGCATTCCTGCTGGATGTCAGCCGAAGTGAGCGCGCCCTGATGCTGATGGTCTGCTTCATCAGCCTGATGGTGGAACTGCTCAACTCGGCCATCGAAGCGGTGGTCGACCGCATCTCGTTGGAACATCACCCGCTTTCCAAGAATGCGAAGGACATGGGCAGTGCGGCCCAGACCACGGCGCTGTTGATGGTCGCTACGGTATGGGCCGTGGTTCTGCTGGGCTGAGCACGAAAGCTGACAACTTCCTGATAAACGCATCCAGATACTGCGCGCACTTCTCGTACAACGGATTGTGCACGTGCGTCCATGCTTCAGACCTTCCCCTCATCATCCGATCGTGCTTGTGTGGTGCACCGCGTTGTTCTTCGCCACGCTGGGAAACATCGCCCTCTGGAAAACACTATGGTCTGTCATGGAAATCCATGACCTGCGCAGCACCCTGTTCTTCTTCAGCCTGCCGGTGCTGCTGTTCTGCCTGTTCAATCTGCTGTTCACGCCGATCGGCATCCTTCCCTATGTACGCAAGCCGGTACTTGCGCTTCTGGTTCTCGTCAGTGCCGCGTGCAGCTATTTCATGCTTCATTACGGCGTGCTGATCGACCGCGACATGGTGCAGAACGCACTGGAGACCAACCAGGCCGAGATGGCGTCCTATCTCTCGGTGCCGCTGCTGCTGACAGTGCTGTTGCTGGGCGCCCTGCCCTCGTGCGTCCTGCTGGTCATGCGTAGTGGAAACGGCGGTCGCCCCTTGCGGGCGGCGCTGGTATGGCTGGGAAATGTGCTGGCGACGTTGATGGTGCTGGCGGCGGTGACGTTTGCGTTCTACAAGGAGTACTCGTCGCTGCTGCGCAACAATCGCTACCTCCGTGAACAGGTGCTGCCGCTGAATGTGGTCCGCCACACCCATGGCTATCTCAGGAGCAGCTACAGCGCCAAGGCGCAGCCATTGCGGGCTGTCGGCGAGGATGCCACCCGCATCGCCGGAAAACGGCCCCGCCTGGTGGTCGTGGTGGCTGGCGAAACGGCACGATCACAGAACTTCCAGCTCAACGGCTACCCGCGCCCGACCAATCCGTACCTGTCACGCAAAGACAACGTCATCAGCTTCCGCGATGTTTCCTCCTGCGGTACCGCAACGGCGGTGTCGCTGCCCTGCATGTTCTCGCAGATGACGCGGTCGCAGTACGATGGTGTGGCTGCAGCATCGGAAGAGAACGTGCTCGACATCCTGCAGCGGACTGGCGTCAGCGTGCTTTGGCGCGACAACAACAATGGCGGATGCAAGGGCGTGTGCGAGCGCGTGCCCACCGATGACATGCCTCCACTGAAAGTGCCGGGATTGTGTGTCAACCGGGATGGTACCTGCCATGACGAAATCCTGCTGCACCAGCTGGGCGCGCGCATCGAGGCGATGCCGGGAGATGGACTGATCGTGCTGCATCAGCTGGGCAGCCATGGGCCCACGTACTTTGAACGCTATCCGGCCGATGCCAGGACATTCAGCCCCACCTGCGACAGCAACCAGATACAGAAGTGCAGCAATGAAGCGCTGGTCAACACCTACGACAATACGCTGGTCTATACCGACCGCCTGCTGGGCAAGGCCATCGACCTGCTGCAGACCTACGCGGACCAGCGTGATGTCGCCCTGATCTATGTTTCCGACCATGGCGAGTCGCTTGGCGAGCACGGCATGTATCTGCACGGGACGCCCTACTTCATCGCACCACGGGAGCAGACCCAGGTGCCGCTGGTGATGTGGCTCTCTCCCGCCCTCGCGACCCATGCACGACTTGAGGTTGCCTGCCTGCGCCATGCTGCGGGCACCAGATCCTACAGCCACGACAATCTCTTCCACTCCCTGCTGGGGTTGTTCGATATCAGCAGCGGGGTTTACGAGCCGGGCCTGGATGTGTTCGCGGGCTGCCGCCTACCCTAATGTGTTCGACTGTCACAGTGTCTCCGCCAACCGCAATACATCCATGGGAAACGCGGCGTAATCGTCGAGCGGGGCGCTGTGGCTGTCCCGCCGGTGAATCTGCCTGACCGCGACCACGCCCTTGTCGGGAACAATGACCAGGTGCTGGCCGAGATAGCCGTTGGCTGCGTAAGCCGCTACAGGCCCTCGGTCGATGTCGAAGACGTCGCTGAGCTTCAGTCCGCGCCCGGTGATTTCGGCAGCGTAGCGCTGTGGCCAGCCGGGTCCCAGGCGTTCGGCCAGGAAGCTGATCAGCGCTGCCTTGCTGTCGAACACCCGGCCCTTGGTGGCCAGCAGCACCTCCTGCATCCCGGCGTCCACGCTGCGGGCAGACAGGAAGGCTGCTGCCGCTGATTTCAGCCGGTAGTGCTCCCAAGCGGGGATGCGCCACCACAGCAGGCCGACATCGGGGGAACGTGCGCTCTCGGTGGTCATCAATGCAACCGAACGCTCGCTCAGCAGCCGCTTCCCGTCCGGGGTGACGCCACCGGCCAGCATCAGTCTTCCGATCGCCGCCAGATCAGGGGCTGACAGCGATAGCCCGGCCATGCCCAAGGGCGTGCCGGCCTCATCCTTCATCCATGCATGGCCGGAGATGCCGAGCGGCCTGAACAGCCGTTCGTCCAGGTAGACATCCAGCGGCTTGCCGGCAAGCCGTTCGACGATGCCCGGCAGGAGATTGGTGGCCTTGTTGTTGTAGGCGAAGGTGGTGCCTGGATCGGTGGACACCTCGGCCGCCAGCGCCAGCTTCACCAGATCCGGCGCGCCCTCCAGTTCCACACCGGCGTTGGCTACGTTCTGCAGTCCGGAGGTGTGGTCCATCAACATCCTGATCGTGATGTCCCGCTTCCTGCCCTGCCGCCATTCCGGGTAGACAGTGCTGGCCGGTTCGTCGATGGAAGCGAGCTTGCCGTCATCGAGCAGCAGCCCGATGGCCAGGGCGACGACGGACTTGGTCGCCGACATCAGGTGGATGCGGTCTTCACCGGCTGCCGGCGCGATCTGCAGCAGCACCCTGCGTCCGCTTTCAATGTAGACCGCATCGGAATGCGCGTTGCGGGCATTCCGCTCGATCGATGCCAAGGCATCAGGCGTGTTGGCTGCGGCCGCAAACGGTGGCAGTGCCAGGAAGAGTATGCAGGCAAGCAGACGTGCTCTCATGGCGTGCTCCTTCAATGGACACAGAGACAATGCCTACATTTGTAGTCAATCTGCAGTGCATGAAGTCATGCTTCATCAATCACCCTCCTCCCAGTGCCTGCCGCAGCGTTGGCAACTGGCGGCGGCTGCACGGCACCCGTGCACCATCGTCCATGTGCAGCAGGGCTTCACCGCCATCGGTAGGTTCGATCGAGCGCAGATGACGCCGGTTGATGAGCCAACTGCGGTGGCAGCGCAGGAAAACGGAAGGATCAAGGCGCTCTTCCAGTGCGGCCATCGTCATCCGCAGCGGATAGTCACATCCGCGCACCCGCAGGTTCACATAGTTGCCGGAGGCCTGGGCGTACTCCACCTCCTCGGTGGCCACCAGGAATTCCTTGCCCAACTTGCGCACCAGGAAATTCTGGGGCCGTTGAACAGGCTCGACTGGCGGGCCATCCTCCGGCGCTGCCAACAGATGGGCTTCGCCCTGACGGCGGCGGCCGAACCAGCTCAGGAAATGCTCCAGCGCCACGAAACTGAAGAAGACCCGCACGTCCTTCAGGTACTCATACAGCAGCCGTGACGCCCAGCTGGAACCATCTACATACGTTGTACCAAGCCCAAGGTAGGTGACCTTGCGCACCGCCATCATGCCCAGCACATGCAGCAACGACCATCCCACGCTGGCCAGCAGGTACAGCGGCAGGCGCCGCTTCCAGGTGTCGATGTGCAGGGGCCAGCGCCTGCATCCCCACCACAGCATCGGCAGGCAGGCCAGGATCACACCGACGCTGCTCAGCTCCCAGACCAGCGGCTCCCACAGCGCAAGCACATCGCCACGGCGCTGTGCGTCCATGACTTCCACCACGGCATTGGCCACGGCCACCACCAGCAGGATCCCTGCCCACATCAGCAGACGGGAGGCCAAGGGTAAGCGTGGGGAGGAAGGAACAGGCATGGGTGGTGGCCAGACAGAACGGCGCATAAGGCGACAAGGTGGCAATTCTAGCCGCGCCATCCATCCCACGACCCCCGCCATTGGTCACCTGCCGGCAACGGGCCATCCCTTTGCCGCTGGCCCTGCCGGCCACGTGCCGCACATTGGCCTGATCCTGCCTCCACCAGAACCATCATGACGCGCCGCCACGATATCGATGCTCTCCGCATCATCGCCTTCGCCCTGCTGATCCTCTACCACACCGCCATGGCATACGTGGACGAATGGGGCTTTCATCTCAAGGGCAGCTTCACGACCGACGCACTTCAATGGCCCATGCGCCTGCTCAACGGCTGGCGCATGTCACTGTTGTTTCTGATTTCCGGGGTGGCCATTGCGCTGACACGAAACCGACTGCAACGCGGTCGCTTCATTCTGAAGCGGACATGGAGGCTGTTGCTGCCACTCGCCTTCGGCATGCTCGTGGTCGTGCCCATCCAGCCGTACTGCGAGGGTGTCAGCAGAGGCATGGTCGCGCCCGGATTCTGGGAATTCCTGCTGCGCTACTGGCAGGTGCGCCCATGGCCGGAAGGCAGTTTCGCCGGTGATCGCTTCGGGATCACCTGGAACCATCTGTGGTACCTGGCCTATCTCTGGGTGTATACGACGATTCTGGCCATCGCCCTGCCGGTGCTGGATTCGGCGCCATTGCGATCGGCCAGCCAGCGGTTTGCCAACGCCCCGGGCTGGATGCTGATCGGGCTTCCGGCGCTGCTGTTGCTGCTGTGGCTGGTGTGGCTCGCCCCGTCCCACCCTGCCACCAACACCCTGGTGGACGATGTCCATCAACATGCCAAGTTTGGGACGGTGTTCCTTGTCGGTTACCTGCTCGGCCGTGAGCCGCGCTTCTGGGAACGGGTCGAGGCGCTTCGCTGGGCAACACTGGCCACGGTACTGGGTGCTGTTGCGTGGTACCTGTTCCTGGAAGCACTGGGCCGCTGGCTGCCTCCGGCATCGCCACTGCGCCAGTGGCCGGAACCTTTCTGGCGCCTGCAGTCGCAGTACTGCGAGGTGGTGTACTCGTGGGGAATGCTGCTGACCCTGCTCGGCTGGGGCAAGCACTGTCTGGATCGCCCCTTCCCTTGGCTGCCGTATTGCACGGAGGCCATCTACCCTTGGTATGTTCTGCATCAGAGCCTGATGATCGCCGTGTTGTTCTGGCTGAAGCCGATGCAGCTTGGGCCTTGGATGGAGCCGGCGCTGGTGCTGCTCGGCACGGTAGGCGGTTGCCTGCTGCTGCACGAACTGCTGATCCGACGTTCCTGCTGGCTGCGGCCTCTGTTTGGACTGAAATCGAGCTTGCGCTGAATGCCTGACGGGGCCATGGCGAAGGCCCGATGGCCTTGAGGCATCGCCTCACCATTCCCGGGGAGTCTTCCAGGCCTCCGGGAGCGTCATCCCATAGGCGCGCACGAAGAGCGCCACGGTTGCTTCACTCCCGGACACGGGCCTCGCCCCATGAGGCAAGCCATGTTCTGTGAGGATGAGCCTGAGGAACTTCTCACTGTCACCTGAGTGGCTCGAGCGGACCGAGGCGCTCGCCATCGCTCGTGTCGCAAGGTCCAGATACGGTTCCAGTTTCGTGTTCCAGTGTTCCATGTAGACATCACGTGCATGATCAGAACGCGACAGCGTCCGGCAGAAGGCCTGGCATGCCGGGTCCGCTGCCAACCGTTCGATGCCATCATTGATGCGCATCAGCGCATTGCCAAGTTCCATTGCTCCGTGCGCATCGAGCCGGGCATCCGGCATCGACGCCAGATGGCCGTCCATGACCGCCTTGTAGAGCCGCGCCTTGTCACGATAGTGCGCATAGATCGTGACCTTGGTAACGCCACAGACCTCGGCAATGCGCTTCATCGTCGCGTTCTCGAACCCTTCTTCCGCAAACACAGTGCCGGAGGCATCCAGCATCCAGCGCCGGCTCAACGCCCGCGCGCCTTCCCAGCGCAGGGTGGTTTTGCTTGGGAAGCCGCTGGAGGCAGCCATGCTCAGATGCGCCTGAAAAGTGCACTGGCATTCACGCCGCCAAAACCAAATCCATTGGTCAGCGCGAACTCGATGCCAGCCTTGCGCGGCACGCCGGCGACGATTGAAAGCCCTTTGGCCAATGGATCCGGGCAGCCAAGGTTGAGTGTCGCTGGCGCGACCTGATCGCGCAATGCAAGCACGGTAAAGATGGCTTCGATGCCGCCAGCTGCCCCGAGCAGGTGCCCGGTGCTCGACTTGGTGGCAGAGATCAGAAGATCTGGACGGGCACCGAACAAGGCACGCATGGCCGCAAGCTCTGCCCGATCCCCCACCTGGGTCGAGGTTGCGTGCGCGTTGATGTGGTCGACCTGCCCGGCGGCAATGCCCGCCTGCGCCAGCGCGATCTCCATCGCCCTGCGCGCACCACTGCCGTCGTCGGGGCCCGCAGTCAGATGATAGGCATCGGAGGTGGTGCCGTAGCCGGCCAACTCGGCCAGCGGGGTGGCGCCACGCGCCAGCGCATGATCCAGCCGCTCGATCACCAGCAGCGCTGCCCCTTCGGACATGACGAAGCCGTCCCGCTGCTCATCAAACGGGCGGGACGCTGCCTGTGGCGTGTCGTTGAACGACGTGCTCAGTGCCTTGGCAGCGGCGAAGCCACCGAGGCTGACCCGGTGCATCGCTGCCTCTGCACCACCGCACAACGCGATGTCCGCCTCGCCGGATCGGATGAGGCGCGCCGCGTCGCCGATCGCTTGGACACCCGCTGCGCACGCTGTGACGGGCGCACCCTGCGGGCCCTTGAATCCGTAGCGTATGGACGCCTGCCCCGCCGCCATGTTGGCCAGGAACGTGGGCGCAGTGAATGGCGACAGCCGGTCTGGCCCGCGACTGTCAGTGGTGTGGACCGCCGTGACGATCGATCCGAATCCGCCGATTCCTGTAGCGATCACGGTCGCTGTTCGCAGCAGCCCCTGTTCATCGGCCTCGTTCCAGCCGGCCTGCGCAAGCGCTTCATGGGCGGCGACCAACGCAAACTCGACAAACCGGTCCATTTTCTTGAGGTCTTTCGGCGCGATGATGCCGGCGGAATCGAAGCCCCCCTCGGGATCCTGAATCCGGTCAGGCACGCGGCCACCGACCTCACAACCGGTTCCCGCCGCAAGCTCGGCCCCCAACGACCCGATCCCGGAGCGTCCCGCCAGGAGGCGCGACCAGACGGTTTCAACCCCGCAGCCGAGTGGACTGACCACGCCCATTCCGGTCACCACAATGCGATCTCTGTCGGCAGTACTCATAGCTCACTTCCCATATAGAGGAGGTCCGGGCCACCATCAGGCGACGGGGGTCTTGTCCGCTCGCACCTTGAACCAGATGGCATACATCGCCGGCAGGAACACCAGTGTCATCACGGTGCCGGCAATGGTGCCGCCGATCAGCGTGTAGGCAAGCGTTCCCCAGAACACCGAATGGGTCAGCGGAATGAAGGCAAGGACCGCAGCCAACGAGGTCAGGATCACCGGGCGCGCCCGGTGAACCGTCGCCTCGATGATGGCGTGGAAGGTTTCCATCCCCGCGTCTTCGTTCTCGTGAATCTGGCCGATAAGGATGAGCGTGTTGCGCATCAGGATGCCCGACAATGCGATCAATCCAACCAGCGCGTTGATGCCAAACGGCTGCTGGAACAGCAGCAGGGTCGGCACCACGCCGATCAACCCCAACGGACTGGTCATGAAGACCATGATCATCGCGGAGATGGAGCGTACCTGCAGGATGATGATCAGCAGGGTTGCCGCCAGCATGATTGGAAACAGCGGCAGCATCGCGCTCATCGCCTTCCCCGACTCCTCGATGGAACCGGCCTGGGTAATCGCGTAGCCCTCGGGCAGCGAGGCAATGAGCGGCTCAAGCTGCTTGCTGATCGCGGTGGATACATCCGGTGGTTGCAGTGCATCGTCAATGTCACCGCGCACGGTGATGGTGGGTACCCGATCACGGCGGCGCAGCACCGGCTCTTCCATCCGAACCTCGACCGAGCCGATCTGGGACAGCGGCACACGCTGGCCAGCAGCACCGACCAGGGTGAAGTCTGCGATGCGCGCAGGATCCAAACGCGTTTCCCCACCAGATCGAGCGACAACCTCAACGGTGCGGATGTCCTCACGGACGGCAGTGACCGGTACGCCGCTCAGGAAGAACTGCAACTGCTGCGAGACGGACGCCGAGGTCATGCCCATGGCCTGCAAGCGGTCCTGATCGAGCGTGAAATGCAACGTTGGCGTGCGCACGCCCCAATCGGTGTTGACCGTGCGCATCATCGGGCTGGCGTGCATGGTCTGCTCCACCTTGGCCGCAATGCTACGGATGACGTCCGTATCCGGACCGCTGACACGGTAGGCCACCGGGTAGGGCGAGTAAGGCCCGAACACCAGCTGTGTCACGCGCACGCGCGCCTCGGGCACCAAGCCTTCCGCAACGGCCTGGCGGAGCCTCGCTTTCAAGGCATCGCGCTGTTCCTGGCTGTCGGTACGCACCACGATCTTGGCGAATGCCGGATCCGGTAGTTCCGGCGAGATGGCAAGATAGAACCGGGGAGCGCCCTCACCAATATAGGCCGTGACGATCTTCGATTCTTCCTGCTCCGAGAGCCACTTCTCGACCTTCCGGGTGGCCTGGTTGGTCTGTTCGATGGCGGTGCCGTAGGGCATCTGCACTTCGACCAGCACTTCCGGGCGGTCGGAGATGGGGAAGAACTGCTTTTTCACCAGCCCCATGCCCACCACAGCAAGCACAAACAGGCCGATCACCGAACCTGCTGCAAGCCACTTACGCGCAATCACGCGCGCCAGGATTGAACGAAAACGGTTGTAGCGCGGCGTGTCGTAGAGGCTGCTGTGTCCGCCTTCCACGGTCTTGAGTTCAGGGAGGAGCTTCACCCCGAGATAAGGCGTAAAGAACACCGCGACTACCCACGACACGATCAGCGCAATGCCCACGATCCAGAACATGTTGCTGGTGTATTCGCCCGCAGTGGACCGGGCGAAACCGTTGGGCATGAAGCCCACCGCAGTGACCAGGGTGCCAGCCAGCATGGGCGCTGCCGTATGGCTCCACGCGTAGGCCGATGCCTTGACCCGGCTATAGCCCTCTTCCATCTTCACCACCATCATTTCGATGGCAATGATGGCGTCGTCCACCAGCAGACCAAGCGCCAGGATCAGCGAGCCGAGCGTGATGCGGTCAAAGTTCTTGCCGGTCGCAGCCATCACCATGAACACGGCAGCCAGGGTCAGTGGCACGGCCGCAGCCACCACGACACCCACCCGCCAGCCCATGCTGACAAAGCAGACCAGCATCACCACCAGCAGCGCGGCAAAGAACTTCATCATGAACTCGTCGACCGACGAGCTGATGTTCACGGCCTGATCGGTGACCTTGTCCAGCGCCATCCCGACAGGAAGCCCGTCATTGATCTTCCTGACTTCCGCGTCGAGTGAGGCGCCGAGATCCAGGCCATTCCAGCCGTCGCGCATGACGATGCCCAGCAGCATGGCTGGCTCGCCACCGTTGCGGATCATGAAGGTCGACGGGTCCTCATAGCCACGCTTGACGGTGGCAATATCCTGCAATTTGAGGGTCCTGCCCTGTGCAACGATGGGTGTATCGCGGATCTTGTCCAGCTGGTCCAGCGCGCCATCGAGGCGAATGAATATCTGCGGGCCTTTGGCCTCGACCGAGCCTGCCGGCGTCAGGGCGTTCTGCCCGTTCAGCGCCCCGAACACCTCCTGTGGCGTGATGCCGAGGTTCGACAGGCGTTCGTGCGACAGCTCCACATAGATGCGCTCGGATTGCTCACCAATGATGTTGACCTTCTTCACGCCAGGAACGTGCAGCAATCGCTGACGCAGCGTCTCGGCATCACGCGCAAGCAGGCGGAACGGTTCACCCTTCGCTTTCAGTGCGAAAAGAGCAAACGTGACATCGGCGTACTCGTCGTTGACCATCGGGCCGATCACGCCCGTGGGCAGATTTGCGGCTTCGTCAGCCATCTTCTTGCGCGCCTGGTAGAACTCCTCCTGCACCTCCGACGGTGGCGTGCCGTCCTGCAATGTCAGCGTAATGAAGGACAGGCCAGGCCGGGTGTAGGTTTCGCTGCGGTCATACCAGCGCAGCTCCTGCAGGCGCTTTTCCAGCTTCTCGGCGACCTGGTCCTGCATTTCTGTTGGCGTAGCGCCCGGCCAGGCCGTCACGATGGTCATGACCTTGACGGTGAACGCGGGGTCCTCAGCGCGGCCGAGCTGGAAGAACGAAACGATGCCGGCAACGGAGACCAGAAAGATCAGGAAAACCGTGATGGCACGCTCGCGCACCGCAAGCGCTGACAGATTGAACCCACTCACTGGTGGGCTCCGTCTGCAACAGCGTTCCTGGCGGTGTCAGCGATGCGAACCACCTGCCCTTCGCGGAGTAGATGGGCGCCGAGGGCGGCCACGCGATCCGATGCTTTCAGGGCCCCCTCAACCATGACCCGGTCATCACCCAACTGCTTGACGGCGACCGGCGTCCAATGGGCCTTGAGCGGTTCACCACCGATCACCCAGACGCCGGGACCGGTGCCAGGATCGAACAATGCGCCCAACGGAACCTCAACGCCGGCCGACGTACCGGCAGGTGCTGCGCCTGCAAGTTCGACCGCCACCGTGGAACCCAGCGGCAGCACCGTGCTGCCTTCTTCCAGCGTGTAACGGGCTTCGAAGGTCCGGGTGGCAGGGTCTGCCGATTCAGAGAGCACGCGCAACCGTGCGGGGATCTTGCCGCTTGCCCCGAACGGGGACGCTGAGGCCACGGAGCCGATCTGGGGTCGTAGCGTCTCGGGTAACTGGACCACGGCCTCCCGACTGCCTGCGCGGGCAAGCCGGGCGACGATCTGCCCCGCCGCCACGACCTGACCGTGCTCAGCGGAGATGGTCATGACCACCCCATCGGCATCGGCGACGAGCGCCGTGTATTGACTGGCATTACGCGCAACCCGGGCTTGCGCGTCGGCCGCCTTGAGCTGTGCCGATGCTGCGTCCGCCGCCGCTTTGATCTGATCGTAGGCCGACCGGGAAACGACGCCCTTGGCTGCCAGATCGCGGTATCGCGCTTCGTCAGCGTTGGCTTGCACGCTTTGCGCTCGGGCCGCGATGACGGCCTGCAGCTGGGACGCCGCTGCCAGGTTCAGATCGACGGGATCAATCCGATAGAGCACGTCGCCGCGTTTGACCGTCTGCCCCGTCTCAACCAGGCGCTCGGTGACCTTGCCACCCACCCGAAAGGCCAGATCACTCTGTACGCGTGCGGCGACGGTTCCTGTGAACGTGCGCGCACCTGCCGCCCCCGGTTGCACTTGGGCAATCCGGACGATGGGCGGAGCGGTCCGGGGATCGACGTCATCCGACCTTCCGCAGGCCACAAGGAACAACGGAGCAACACAGGAGAGGGCTGTGACTACAAAACGGCGACGCATGCGGCCTTCCGGAGTGGGGTATCCGGAGGGATTCTGTTCCTAGTGACCAATATAGTCAATAGTCACTGCGGGCGTGACTCAAGGCTCCGGAGGACCAGCTCCTGCAAGGCACTTGGCGCTTCTTTGTGCAGGGCCACCAGGTGCGGCAGCGTCACCGGATTCAGATAAGGAAGCAGGACCTGGTAGACCGCACGGCTGGTGTCCTCAAGCGGCGTCGTGCGCTCAAATGCGCCGGAAGCGCGTCCATCCTTGATGATGTCTTCAACAAGCTGCCTGATGCGCCCTTCATATGCCTGCGCTGAAGGCCATTGATCCGTCGCGGCCGCAACGGCAATTTCATACAGGCGCCGATCCTGCAGAAACAGGCGAAGACCGGCCTCCACAATGACGGTGAACAACAACCGCAGCCTCTCGGCAGGCGCTTGCACGCCTTGCAGGGCCTGATGAACCTCGCTTTCGATCTGACTGAGGCAATTGGCGCAGATCACCTCGCCAATGGCCTGCTTGGAGGAAAAGAACTTGTAGACGTAGGCCTTCGAGAAGCCGATGGCCTTGGCGAGGTCGGACACCGTGGTCTTGTCATAGCCGTAGTGGCTGAAATGCGCGGTGGCAGCCTCGATGATCTGGGTGCGCACGTCGTGCTCGGCGGGGCCGCGTCCGGCGTCGAGTGCTGCAGAGGTTGAAGTGGACATCGGGCAAGGGTAGCGCCGCGTGCTAACGCGGGCAAATGGTGACCGATCGGGTATCGGTCCACTACCGGCCCCATAGTGACTGCTGACGTCGTTGGTCACACGCCCAATACTCGGGGCGGCTCAGCTGGGCGATGACTCCGCAGCCGGGATGCGCGCTGCGCACCAAGGCCGAGCCGTCTCATGCCGTGAGGAGCGCCTTCTGAATCAAGAATCTCCCCATGCGAACCGCCGCATCGACAGTTGCCTGTGGAGGGCAAGCAATGACCACAAAAACGATACTTGCGCTGGCCCTGCTGAGTGCATTGGCAGGCGCGACTGGCAATGCGCAGGCTGCTGCATTCCAGTTGAAGGAGAAAAGTGCAAAGGGCCTGGGCCGCGGCTTTGCGGGGTCGATCAGTGCGCCAGGCGACGCATCGGTGATAGCGGACAATCCGGCTGCCATGCGTCTCCTCGATGGGCGGCTGTTTCAAGCCGATGCAAGTGTTGTGAACTACACCGTGGACTTCAAAGGCGAAGGCCGCGATGCCCTGGGACGTCCGCTCTCTGGAGGTGATGGCGGGGACGCGGGTGACACCAGCCCCATCCCTGCCCTCTATTTCCACACCCCATTGGGTGAGAAGGCCCACCTGGGGCTTTCATTGACGGCGCCATTTGGCTTCAAGACTGAGTACGAGAGCGACTGGGTCGGTCGCTACAACGGGATCAAGACGGAGATCAAATCGGTTGACCTTGGTTTGTCGCTTTCTTACGACGTAAACCCCTATGTCTCCTTCGGCGCCTCTGTCTTTGTCGAGCGTGTGGAAGCTGAGCTTCATGATGCGGTCGATTTCGGTGCCGTGCTCGCCGGCGCGCGGGCACCAGGCTATTCTCCGGGAAGTGCAGATGGCTACACGCACATTGATGCCAAGGATGACGCGGTTGGCTTCACCCTCGGCGGACTCTTCACGCCGGTAGAGGGAACCAACATCGGCATCGCATATCGGTCCAGGGTGGAACACAAGCTCAACGACGCAGAGGTACGCTTCGGGGTTCCAGCGGCCGCCGCACCATTGTTGGCAGCGGCACGTCCAGGCTGGTTTGTCGACACCAACGCAAGCACTGCGCTCAATCTTCCCGCCACGCTGACCGGCAGCATCAGCCACCAGGTCAATGACCGCTGGTCGGTCATGGCCGATGTAACACGCACGGCGTGGTCCAAGTTCGCCGAAATCAGGCTGGACTTCCACTCTGCTCAGCCCACCCGGGCTCTGGACTTCAGCTACCGGGATACAACGTTTGCTTCCATCGGCACGGAGTATCGCTACAGCCAGAAGCTGACGCTCCGCGCGGGTATCGCGACCGATCAGAGCCCTGTGACAGACGATATCCGTGATGTCCGCGTGCCAGACAGCAACCGCAAGTGGCTATCCCTGGGCGCTACGTACCGAGCCTCTGAGTCGGCTGAGTACAGCGTCGGCTACACGCATCTCTTCCTGGACAAGCCGGAAGTGTCGGTGACCTCGGCTACGGGCAGCAGCCTGCAGGGCAAGTACGACGTCGGCTCAGACATCGTGGCTTTTTCAGCTGCCTACTACTTCTAAAGCACCGGGCGGGCCCCCTCCCGCGTCCGTAGGCTGGCGGCGCAAGCCGCCAGCCGGCGTGGTCATCCCGATCGCACAAGCGGGTGCCAGGCCCTGTCGCCAACAGAGAAACGGTTCGGAGTGAGCGCGGCAGCCAAACTGCTACTCGACTTCCAGGCGAACCACCAGCGGCCCCTCGGCACGAAGGGCCTGCAGACCTCCCTCGATACGTCCCAGCAGCACCAGACCCTTCGAGTAGCCGAACGGTCTGTGGAAGATCGCCAGATTCCCCCACGGCGCGTAGAAGGCGATATCGCCGGCCACTGGCGTGATCCCGTCCGGTTCGTCGGCAATGTTGAGGCGGCGCGGGAGCTGCGCGATCTTCTCCGTAGCAGCATGGTCCTCAAGCTGAAGGGTAATCGGCAACTGGGCGGCGAAGTCGCGTGCGGGAACGCTGTCCTCCAACGTGGCCGACAGCGTCTGGTCGTTGATGATCAGCCGGATCTTCATTGCAGGAAGCTTCGGGTTGGGTGCCGTTTTCATGAGCGCAACGGCATGTTGATTCTGCTCGGCAGAGCATGCAGACACCGCCGCGAATGCAAGGCAAGGCAAAAGCAGCTGCGCAATGATCCCCGCCGCGCGTCCCATCAGCCTCGGGCTTCCGCGGCAACCGCCGAGCCGGACGCGGATGCAGCATCGGCGGCCGTGACATGGGCAAGCAAGGCCGCGAGCAACAGCAGGCCTGCGCCGGCCAGGAACGTACTGGCGAAACCAGCGCTGTCCAACAGCAGGCCACCGAGAGTGGAACCCGACGCGATCGAGCACTGCACCACCGCTACCATCAGCCCGCCGCCCGCCTCAGCGTTGCTGGTGAACGTGCGCGCCAGCCAGCTCCACCAGCCCACCGGTGCAGCCGTGGCCAGCAGACCCCATACCGAAAACAGTGCGGCCGTCGGCCAGAGCTGAGTACCCAGCGCCACGAGCGCCGCGGCAATCACCGCCATCAGGATCGGAACAGCCACCAGCGTGCGGTAAAGGCCATGCCTGATGAGTGCCCCGATGGCGAGCGTGCCCACAAAGCCGCTTGCACCAATGGCCAGCAGCACCAGCGGAACCGCGGATTCCCCTGCACCCGTGACCTTTTCCAGGAACGGGCGCACATAGGTGAACACGGCAAACTGCCCCATGAAGAAGGTTCCGCACGCCGCCATGCCCAGCATCACCACCCGCCGCCGCAACAGGGCCAGTACCCCGCCGTGGGATGGCCTTCCTTCTGCGGGCATGGAAGGAAGGCACCGCCACTGCCATGCCAGCGCGATGGCAGCCACAGGCAGAAGGCACAGGAACGCGCCGCGCCATCCAATCACGCCGCCAAGGTAACTGCCCAGTGGCGCGGCCACTACCGTCGCCAGCGCGTTGCCGCCATTGAAGATCGCCAGTGCTCGCGGCACCTGCGCTGCAGGCACCAGTCGCATGGCCGTGGCCGCAGACAACGACCAGAACCCACCGATCACCACGCCGATCAGCGCCCGGCCCATCATGTACACCGGGTAGCTGGGAGCCATCGCCACCACCACGCCCGACACCGCCATCACTGCGGTGAGCGTCAGCAGCAGCGCCTTCCGGTTGATGCTGCCGGCCAACCGGGAGATCGACAGGCTGGTCAGCACTGCGAAGGCGCCGGAAATGGCAATTCCATACCCGGCCAGCCCTTCGGACACACCGAGGTCAGCTGCCAAGGGCGTGAGCAGGCTCACCGGCATGAATTCGGAAGCGATCAGTGCGAACACGCATAGCGTCATCGCGAGCACACCGCCCCAGTTGGCCCGTTCGGCCGTCGCGTCGCTACTGCTCATTTCCCAGCCAGGCCCTGCTGGAAGAACGTCGCCACCCTGGCGAAGGGAATCAGGTCGGTGCGGTCATACAGGTCTACGTGGCCGGCATCTTTCACCCAGTAGAGTTCCTTCGGCTGGGCTGCCCTGCGGTACGCATCCTCGCTGAACTCACGGGAATGTGCATGGTCACCCGAGATGAACAACATCGGCCGCGGCGAGATGGTCTCGATATCGTTGAAAGGATAGAAATTGACGAACTTGACCAGGCTGCTGAACAGCGGCTGGGTGGTTCGTTCGGGCTGCTCGCCTGCAGCCGCATAGGCACCGCGCGGCGTACGGTAAAAATCGAAGAACTCACGCTGCACGTCCGGCGTATCGGCATCCAGCGTATTCACGGTGCCTGGCACATAGGCGGCCTGCCCACCGTTGAACTCAACCAGGCGCTGCTTCGTCGCCGCTTGGATCATCGCTTTGCGCTGTTGAAGCGACTGCGTGTTGTTCAACCCCTGGCGCACAGCGGCGCCCATGTCATACATGCTGACCGTCGCGATTGCCTTGATGCGTGGATCGATCTTCGCAGCGCTGATCACGAAACTGCCACTGCCGCAGATACCCAAGCCGCCAATTCGTTCCGGGTCCACGAACGACTGCGCACTCAGGAAGTCCACCGCCGCGCTGACGTCATCCGAATAGATTTCCGGCGACACCAGGTGCCGAGGCGTACCGGCGCTTTCACCCCAGAAGGACAGGTCGATCGCCAGCGTAACGAAGCCCTGCTCAGCCAGCTTCTGCGCGTACAACTGTGAACTCTGCTCCTTCACTGCGCCCATCGGATGACCGACTACCACGGCTGGCGCGCGGGCACCCCGCACCTGGCCCTGAGGCCGGTACAGCGTTCCGACCACCTCCATCTGGTACTGGTTACGGAAGCTGACGCGCTCGCCTTTTACGCTGGCGCTTCTGTAGAAATTGTCGGCGCCGGCGGTGGCGGTTCTTGCGGCGACCGGTGCCTCGGCGGCCACGGCCGACTGCGGAACGAAATGGCTGGCAATCAGTGCCAGCAGCAGCGTGGTGGGTTTCATGTGCGGACGGCCTCAGTGGGAACTCAGGTCGCCACGATAGGCGGCGCCTGCTACCGCGATAAGCCGGCTGAAAGTTGATGCATTACTGAGTTGAGCTCACAATTGACCCATGGGCAGCGTGAAGACCAACGACCTGCAGGCCTTCCTGGTGGTGGCACAGGAGCAGAGCTTCACCAAGGCGGCTGTTCGCCTGGGGGTGACACCCTCTGCGCTCAGCCACTCCATGCGGCTGCTGGAGGAGCGCCTGGGCATCCGGCTGCTGGCCCGGACCACGCGCAACGTCTCCCCGACCGAGGCGGGCGAGCGCCTGATGCGCTCGATCGCACCGCACTTCGAAGCCATCGGCGCCAGTGTGGAGGCATTGGGGGATCTGCGCGATCGCCCGGCCGGAACCCTGCGGATCTCCTGCACGGACGATTCGATGGAGACCATCATCCGCCCTCGCCTTGCCGGATTCCTCGCCGAGTATCCGGACATCACACTGGAGTTCTACGTCGATTACGGCTTCACCAACGTGGTGGAACAGCGCTTCGACGCCGGCATCCGGCTGGGCGAGGCGCTCAGCAAGGACATGATCGCGGTCAGGGTCGGGCCGGATTGGCGGCTGGTGGTGGTTGGATCGCCCGACTACTTCCAGAAGCATGCCAAGCCAAGGAAGCCCGCCGATATCACGCAACATCGCTGCGTGCACATCCGGCATCGTCCGAATGGCGCCATCTATGCGTGGGAGTTCGAGGAGAAAGGCAAGGAGTTCACCGTGCGCGGCGACGGGCCACTGGTGTTCAACAGCATGATCCACGTGATCAATGCCGCCCTGGACGGACTGGGCCTGGCGTATGCGCCCGAGCCGATGGTGGCCGATCACATTGCCGAGGGGCGGCTGCTTGCCGTGCTCGACAAATGGTGTGTGCCTTTTCCGGGCTATCACCTGTACTACCCGAACCGCCGGCAGCCCTCGCCGGCATTTTCGGCGCTGGTGGGCTGGCTGAAGCGGGACGCTTAAGGTCCGCGGCGACGCCAGGTCGGACCGAAGCACGGCGGCCTGCATCGCGCGCGCCGGCTCACGGCCCGGACGCACGCGCGCAGGCGCGACTCAGGGATCGGGTGCATCCGACAGGCGCGCCATGACGGCCGCCCGGCATGCGGCCAGAATTTCATCAGCCAGCGGCGAATCATCCGGACACGACCTGGACAGCACCACCGCGCCCACGGCCATGGCCATCAGGGCTATCCGACGCGCGCGCGCCTCCGGGTTGGCGTGCTCGCTCGACGGATCATCCTCGCCGGCAGGGCGCCCTACCTGGGCTTCAATGCCGGCGGCAAAGGCTGCCTTGACCGTTGCCGGCTGGCGCGCGGCGTCTGCACTCAACGCGGCCATCGTGCAGCCGTGGCCTGGGTCATCCCGATGCTCCCGGGAAAGGTAGTAGCCAAGAAATCCCGCCAGATCCATGCCCGCCGCAGCGTCGGCAGATTGCGCCAGGCCGCAGATGGAGGCTTCGGCCATGAGGTCGGTCTTGGAGCCGAAATGCTTGTAGAAGCCACCGTGGGTAAAGCCTGCAGCCGCCATCAGGTCTGCGACGCCCACACCGTCGTAGCCCCGCTCCCTGAAGAGCGTGGATGCGGTTTCGACAATATGCGCCCGGTTGGCCTGCGCTTGTGCCTTGGTGACCTTCATGACCCGATGCCCGAGGGAGCTGTGCTGCGGAAGGGCGGCAGTCTAGCACACATTGATTACGTTCATCATCAAATCATTGACATCGTGGATTATGGTCATCATCATTGTGGCAACGACCGCCAGCCCCACATCAGATGACGACCACGACACTCTTCCAGCCCTACCCCCTTGGCCCGTTGACGCTGGCCAACCGTATCGTGATGGCGCCGCTGACACGCAACCGCGCCGATGCCGGCCTGGTGCCCAGCCCGCTGGCGGCCACCTACTACGCCCAGCGGGCCTCGGCCGGCCTGATCATCACCGAAGCCACCCAGATCTCGGCCCAGGCCCAGGGCTACCAGGACACGCCGGGGCTCTACACGCAGGATCAGATCGACGGCTGGCGCCAGGTCACCGACGCCGTGCACGCACGTGGCGGGCACATCTTCGTGCAGCTCTGGCACGTGGGCCGCATCTCGCACGTGGATCTGCAGCCCGGCCACGCCGCGCCCGTCTCCGCTTCGGCCATCCGTGCGCAGACCAAGACGTTCGTGCACAACGGCTTTGTTGATGTGTCCGAGCCGCGCGCATTGGAGATCGACGAGCTGCCCAGCATCGTCAACGACTTCCGCCAGGCCGCCGCCAATGCCATCGCCGCCGGCTTTGATGGGGTCGAAATCCACGGTGCGAACGGCTACCTGCTGGAACAGTTCATCAAGGACGGCGCCAACCAGCGCACCGATGCGTACGGCGGTTCGATCGAGAACCGCGCGCGCCTGCTGCTGGACGTCACCGCCGCCGTGGCACAGGAGATCGGCGCCGATCGCACCGGTGTGCGCATCTCGCCGGTTTCTCCGGCCAACGCGATTTCCACCGTCAGCGATCCGCAGCCACAGTACGACTACATCGTTGATCAGCTCAGCGCACAGGGCATCGTTTACCTGCACGTGGTGGAAGGTGCTACCGGCGGCCCGCGCGACGTAGCACCGTTCGACTTTGACAGCCTGCGCCGACGTTTCACCGGCACCTACCTGGCCAACAATGGCTACGACCTCGAACTGGCCAACGCACGGCTTGCCGCTGGCAAGGCAGACCTGATCGCGTTTGGCCGTGCCTTCATCAGCAATCCCGATCTGGTCGAACGCCTGAAAACCGGCGCGCCGTTGAACGCATTGAATCCAGCGACGTTGTACGGCGGCGGTGCGGAGGGTTACACCGACTACCCCGCATTGACCGATACGGCGCCGCAGTAACCCGTCCGACACCGCCACGCTGCACACCCCGTTCGCCCCTTCCAATTCCAAGAGACACACCATGAGCCAGCTTCCCACCGTCCTCATCACCGGCGCCTCCAGCGGCATCGGCACCGTTTACGCCGAACGCTTCGCACGCCGCGGCCACGACCTGGTGCTGGTTGCGCGCGACAGGACGCGCCTGGAAACACTGGCCGCGCGCCTGCGCCAGGACACCGGGGTCGCCGTAGACGTCCTGCCTGCCGACCTGACCCAGCGCACCGATCTGGCCGCCGTGGAAGCACGCCTGCGTGACGATGCGCGTATAGGCATCCTGATCAACAACGCAGGCATCGCCCAGTCCGGTGGCTTCACCGCGCAATCGGCCGACAGCATCGACCAACTGGTGACACTGAACACCCTCGCCCTGACGCGCCTGGCCGCTGCCATTGCACCGCGATTGGCCACCGCCGGCGAAGGCGCGATCGTCAACATCGGCTCGGTGGTCGGCCTGGCACCGGAGCTTGGCATGACCGTCTACGGCGCGACCAAGGCCTTCGTGCTGTTCCTCTCGCAGGGCCTCAGCCTGGAACTGTCGCCCAAGGGCGTCTACGTGCAGGCCGTCCTGCCGGCGGCCACCCGCACCGAGATCTGGGAGCGTGCCGGCATCGACATCAACACGCTGCCCGAAGTGATGGACGTTGGCGAACTGGTCGATGCCGCGCTGATCGGCTTTGATCGCCGCGAACCGGTGACCATTCCGCCGCTGCATGTGGCCGAACGCTGGAACACGCTGGAGGCATCGCGCCAGGGCCTGCTCTCGGATCTCCGCCAGGCGCAGGCGGCGGAGCGTTACCGCGCATGAAAGCCCTCCTCATCGACCGGTATGGCAAGAAGGAAACGGGACGCATCGGTGATGTACCAACGCCGCCGCTGCGCGACGGCGATGTGCTCATCCGCGTGCACGCGGCCAGCGTCAACGCGCTGGACACGAAGATCCGGCGTGGCGAGTTCAAGGTGATCCTGCCGTATCGCCTGCCGCTCATTCTGGGCAACGACCTGGCCGGTACGGTGGAGCGTGTGGGCGCGGGCGTTTCCCAGTTCAAACCGGGCGATGAGGTATATGCACGTCCCGACGATGATCGCATCGGCACGTTCGCCGAGTTCATCGCTGTCAACGCGGGCTCTGTGGCACCCAAACCCCGCAACCTCAACATGGTGGAGGCCGCCTCGCTGCCGCTGGTCGCACTGACCGCGTGGCAGACGCTTGTGGAAACCGCACAGCTGAAGCCAGGACAGAAGGTCTTCATCCAGGCGGGCTCCGGCGGCGTCGGCACCGTGGCCATCCAATTGGCCAAGCATCTGGGAGCCTTCGTGGCGACCACGACCAGCACGGCCAACGTCGCGTGGGTGGAGGCGCTGGGCGCGGATGTCGTCATCGATTACAGGCAGCAGGACTTCGCCTCGGAACTCCGCGACTACGATGTGGTGCTCAACAGCCTGGGCAAGGATGAACTGGAGCGCTCGCTGCAGATCCTCAAGCCGGGCGGACATCTCATCTCCATTTCGGGTCCACCCACGCCCGCATTTGCGGCGACGCGCGGGTTGGCCTGGCCACTCAAGCAGGTCATGCGCCTGCTCAGCCGTGGCATCCGCAGCAAGGTCAAGAAGAAGGGGGTGACATATACCTTTGTCTTCATGCGCGCCGACGGGCAGCAGTTGCGCGGGATCACCCCGCTGGTCGAGTCCGGTGCGATCCGCCCGGTGATTGATCGGGTGTTTCCGTTCCATGAGACCCAGGGCGCGTTGGCCTACGTGGAAAGCGGCCGGGCAAAGGGCAAGGTTGTTGTCGAGTTACCGTAGGCTTTGACCAAGGCAGGCGAATCCCGTAGCTGATGGCGACGTACTTCTAGATCCACACATCATTCCGGGCGGTTCTTTCCCCAAGCGCTTCACCCGTATTGAGAACACCTCGCGGCTCGATGAGCATCAACCTCACCTCATGCTCGGCGTAAGGTTTGTGCTCTACGCCTTTGGCCACGACGTACAGCTCACCTTGCCGCAGTCGGACGCTGCCCTCGCGAAAGTCGATTCGCAGCTCGCCCTCAACAACGAAGAACGCCTCGTCCGAATCTGCATGGGTGTGCCAGATGAAGTCTCCCTGCAAGCGAACGATCTTGAACTGGTAGTCGTTCATCTCGGCAACCACTCTGGGCGCCCACTGTTCGCTGAGGAGGCTGAACTTCTCTTCAATATTGATGGCATTGCGGGGATTGGAGGGCGAGAGCTGCAGCATGTTGGGACCGTGTCGTGGTGGGAATCCGCATGTTGAAGCGCCCTTGCCTCCCCGTCTTGCACGATCGTGCAACACCCCGCGGCGTGCCTACGGTGAGATCCGCATCCGCTTCAGCCACCGCGCCGGAGGTGCGCCATACGTAGAGATGAAGTGGCGCGCCATGTGGCTCTGATCAAAGAAGCCGGCCATCAGTGCTGACTGGTTGATGCTCTGTCCAGCCAGCATCAACCGGCGCACCACGTCCAGACGGCGCATGGTGAGGTAGCGATAGGGGCTGGTGCCATAGAGCGCGCGAAAATCCCGACTGAGTTGCCAGCGGTCCAGACCACTGGACTCGGCCAACGCGTCAATCGTGATGGCAGAGTCCAGCGAGTCATGGATATGGGCCCGGGCACGTTCCAGTGCGACGAAATCGGGGCGGCGCCGGATGGGCCGTTCACCAGCGGCACCAAGCAGGGCATGCGCCAGGTCATGCAGCGCATCGTCTTCTTCCATCAGGTCGATCCGGGTAGCAATGTTCTGGAGCAGAGGGGTCAATGCTGCCTGGATGCGGGAGTCGGCCGACAGCCCGCCTTCGATGAATGGCAGTGGCCTGCCCCCAAGAATCTGCTGGATCAGCGAGGGTTCGATGTACGCCATCCGGTAATGGAACCCTGCCGCCGTGCCTGCCTCCCCGTCATGGAGCTCATCGGGATGCAACACCATCACCGTGCCCGGCAGGCTATGCCGCTGGGCGCGGCGATACTGGAAACTCTGCACGCCTGCCAGAGTAAGACCAATAGCATAGGTGTCGTGCCGATGCGGACTGTAGCCATGCCCGCCAAAATAGGCCTCGATGCGCTCAATTCTTCCCGGTTGCGCAGCGTGCTGCACCCAGTCGGAAGACGCTGTCTTTCTGGTCATCCCATCCATCCCGGTGGAAACGTCATCACCCCGGCGCGGCAGCGCCCGCCCCTGTCTCGACCTGACAACGTACAGCCGCGCCTACTGTAGTCGACCAGCGGCGCAACGGGCAGCATGGACCCGCTCAAGACAATGCCTCAACCATCGTTGAGGCTGCCACCGAGCAGGGCCGGAACTGGCTGGCTTGGCACCTAATGCGCCCGCATGGCGACGTAGGTGCTGTTCCCGCGCTTCAGCGAAAAGCTGCCTGGCCTCTTGCTGCCGGCCTGCTGGAATTCGACCGTCATGTCCTGTGCGGTCATGAAGAACCGGGTCCTTGACTCCGCAAACAGCTGCATCCGCCGCTTGCTGAGCAGTTCGCTCTGGAGATACAGGCGGTCTCCTTCGGCAATGATCTGCGCAGGCTTGCCCACCAGAGTGTAGTCGCCTGCATACGTCGCGTTGGCCGTTGGGTCGGCTGCCAACGCAGCTTTCTCGATGATCTGGAACTCCGGCCAGCCATACTCTGCCGCCACGCTGACAAGAATCTCATCGATCAGAGCAGCGCCGTTATCGCTATTGGTCATGACCACCACGCCCTGCCCGGTGTGGGTGTAGCCATACAGCTGCGAGCGGAACCCATCCGTACCTCCCGAGTGGGAAAAGCTGCTGCCCCTGCCAAGCGTCTCAACGTACAGCCCGAGGCCGTACTCACCCAGACCCCGGCTCAGCATTGTGGAGGTCATCGCACTGGACAGCACCTTTCCGGGCTTTCCGGGCTGCGCCTGCTGGATGTCGACGACCACCTTGGCCAGATCCGTCGGAGTGCTCCAGAGGGCGGCTGCTGCCGACTGCGGATAGACGTGCCAACAGCCGGCGAGGGGCGTTCCGTTGCTTTCATGGCCCGTTGCTGCCCGCGCCTGCCATGCTGGCGGCAGTGTCATGGCGAACGTACTGTCGTCCATGTCCAGCGGGCCGAGCACCAACGCCTGCATCAACTCGGGAAATGGCTTCCCGCCGGATTCGGTCATCATCAGCTGGACAATGCTGTAGCCACCTCCGGAGTACTTCCAACCGGTGCCGGGCGTGGCCTCCACACGAACCGCCTCGGAGTTCGCTGGCGCCACACCATCCAGCACCTGCAGCAGCGACGGTACCCGTTGGCCCTGTGCGTAGCCGTAGAAGCCATGGACGTTGATGCCGGCACTGTGGTTGAGCAGACCGCGTAGCGTGACGGGGCTTTGCCGGGTGAAGGCGTTCTCCGGAATCTTCCAGTTGCTGAGCTGGCCGTTCGCAGGAGCGTCCAGCGACAGCTTGCCCTGCTCGACCAGGTGCAGCGCGCCCAGTGCACTGACAGGCTTGCTGATTGAGCCAGCCTGAAACAGGCTTGCAGGTGTGACCGCGCGTTGACTGGTGGTATCGAGCACGCCGTAGCTCCGCGTCCATTCGACATGCCCATCGTTGATGAGCGCAATGCTGACCGCTGGAACATCGTGGAAGGCCATGCGTGTGGCAATCGACGCCTTTTGGCCGGTGGCGCCCTTGACGATTACGCGACTGGAAAGACCCTGCTCCACCCGGGCAATCCGGGACTGGATTGCAGGTGACACCTCCTGCGCGGGGGCCGATGGCACCACGAACATCAGCACGATCGATGCAACGCTGAGACTGGTGCGGAGCAACAGGCGCTGTCCGATCTCTGCAGGCGCGACGACATCAGGCATCGTGGTCTCCAACAAGGTGAAGCGTGCCCCTGCCATGGGAGATCGCTCTGGTTCGAAAGCAGACATCGAGGATCTGGACCGCCAGCGGGACGATCAGCGGGAAAGGCCTGGCTTGGTGGGCGCTTCGCTACCAACGTCCTGATCAAGCAGGCAATCAATGAAAGCACGCAGCGCCGGCAGCATGTGACGCCGGCTGGAATAGTAGAGGAAGAGGCCGGGCACCGTCGGCGACCAGTCGGCAAGCACGCGTTTGAGCCGTCCGTCGCGCAGGGCGTCCGCAATCTCACTGTCGTTGTAGGCGTACAGGATTCCAAGACCCTGCAGCGCGGCGGGCACGATGATGTCCTGATGGTTCGAGATCACCTTTCCATCACCGAAGAACTCGATCGCCTTGTCCTTCTTCTTGAACGGCCAGCCCGCGACCTTGCCGCTGCCCGGAAAGCGCCAGTTGATACAGGCGTGGCGGCTCAGATCCGCCGGCGTCCTGGGTGTGCCATGCCGGGCAAGATATTCGGGCGAAGCTACGGCAAGCAGCTCGAAATCTGGAGTCAGCCGGACCGCCACCATGTCATTCTGCAGCCGCCCACCTACCCGTATGCCGGCATCGAATCCCTCTCCCGCGATGTCGCTGAGGCCATCATCTATCACGATATCGAGAACGACATCGGGGTTGGCCTGTGCGAAACGTCCCAACCGTGGTGCGAGCACGCGCTTGGCGCCCATGCTCAGGGTGTTGATACGCAGGGTTCCCGCCGCACGCGCACTCGCGCCCATTGCCTGCGCCACGGCTTCGTCCATCTCGCGAAGCATGGGGGCCATGCGCTCATGCAGCCGCCGACCGGGCTCGGTCGGCGAGACGCTGCGTGTGGTGCGGTTCAACAGGCGCACGCGCAGCCGGGCTTCCAACTGGCGGATGATCTGACTGAGGGCCGACCGTGACAGGCCCAGATGATCGGCAGCCCGCGCGAAGCTGCCGCGCTCGACCACGGCGACGAAGGCCTTGAGTTCCGCAAATTCGGAGCCGCGCATTGTGCACTGATTCCTACATGACCTGATCGGATAATAGGTGATTCTCTAACCGCAGGAAACCAATCAATCTAGCTCCGCACACCCCAAACGGAGCATTGCAATGAAAGATCTGGACCTGCCCGCGCCGATCGCAGCCTACTTCGCCGCCGACCACCAGAACGGTCAAGCGGTTGCCTCCTGCTTCACCAGGGAGGGTGTTGTCCTTGATGAGGGCAACACCCATTCCGGCGCGGCCGCGATCGAAGCCTGGAAGAACGAGGCATCTGCCAGGTACACCTATACGACCCAACCTCACACTCTGGAAACCCAAGGGCGCTCCCACGTCGTTACCTGCCGTGTGTCGGGCAACTTTCCCGGCAGCCCGCTGGACCTGCGTTACGTCTTCGTGCTGGAGCGCGGCAAGATCGCCTCACTGGAGGTCGCGCCATGAATTTCGATCTCCAACTGGCGGGAAAGCGCATCCTGGTAACGGGCGGCACGCGAGGCGTCGGCGCGGCTGTCGTCGAACTGCTGTCCCAGCTTGATGCCCGGGTCGTCGCGACGGCACGCTCGATTCCGAAGCAGCCTGTCGAGGGCGTTCACTACGTGGCGGCCGATCTCGCGACGGCGCACGGGGTACGCGAAGCCGTCGAGGCGGCGCAGGAAAAGCTCCATGGAATCGACATCCTCATCAACGTGGCCGGTGGCTCGTCGGCGCCCGCTGGTGGCTTTGCCAGGCTGGACGATGCCGAGTGGGCCAGGGCGCTCGATCTGAACCTGATGTCGGCCGTGCGGATGGATCGTGCATTGCTCCCTGCGATGATCGCGCAGGGGACCGGGGTGATCCTGCATGTATCGTCGATCCAGCGCATGCTGCCGCTGCATGACGCCACGATCGCCTACGCCGCAGCCAAAGCGGCGTTGTCCACCTACAGCAAGGCCCTGTCCAAGGAAGTCACCCCCAAGGGCGTGCGCGTGGTCCGTGTCTCGCCGGGCTGGGTCGAGACGGAAGCTGCGGTCGATTTCCTCGGCGGCATCGCCGCCAATGCCGGCACCGACTACGAAGGTGCCAGGCAGATGGTCATGGATGCGCTGGGCGGGATTCCGTTGGGGCGCCCGGCCAAACCGAGCGAAGTGGCCGATCTCATCGCGTTCCTGGTCTCGCCCCGTGGGGCCTCCATCTCGGGATCGGAGCACATCATCGACGGCGGAACGGTGCCGACGGCGTAGGCAGGCTTCCGGCCGGCCGCTGATCGCGGCCGCCCCCAGCAATCAGTACGCTTGATCAAATTATCAGGACGATATGCGCCCAATGGTCCTGTAATGACGCGCAAAGTGGCCTTCCCGACCATCACCACCACGTGGGATAACACACATGTTCAAGCTCATTCCCGCCGTGCTCGCCGCCGCCCTGGCGGCCGGCTTCAGCCCGTCCACACACGCCGCCGATGTCGCCGCCGCTGGCGATGCCGGCCGGGTGAAGAACGTCGTCCTGGTCCATGGCGCCTTTGCCGATGGCGCGGGCTGGCGCCCGGTCTACAACGAGCTGACCGCGCTCGGCTATCGTGTATCCATCGTGCAGAACCCGCTGACCTCGCTCGCCGATGACGTCAAGGCCACCCAGCGCGTGCTCGACCGTCAGGATGGTCCCACCATCCTGGTCGGCCATTCCTGGGGCGGTACCGTGATCACCGAAGCCGGCGTGCACGGCAAGGTGGCAGGCCTGGTCTATGTGTCCGCGCTGGCACCGGATGCAGGTGAGACCACCGCGCAGCAGTACGAAGGGTTCGCTCCCACCCCCAGGTTCGTCATTGAAACCGGGAGCGACGGCTTCGGCTTCATCAGCCAGACCGCGTTCAAGGCCGGCTTCGCACACGACACCACGGACGCTGACGCCGCATTCCTGAGCGACTCGCAGGTGCCCATCAACATGTCGGCATTCGCCACGAAGCTGACACAGGCCGCCTGGCGGACGAAACCCAGCTGGGCCGTCATTGCCACCGAAGACCAGGCATTCGACCAGGCCATGCTCATCCACATGGCCGAGCGCATCAACGCCCGCATCACCAAGGTGTCGGCAAGCCATGCGGTCTTCATGACGCAACCCAAGGTGGTCGCCCACACGATCGACCAAGCGGCCAAGGAAGCGATCAGCTCGACAAAGTAGGCCCCGGCAGCAGGACATCGGGCGCCGACTCCTCGGTCGCGCCCGGCGTCTTCTTTCAATGCATCCGCCCCTCGATCAGCCGCCCTGCCCCAGCTCCCGCGCAAGGAAAGGCGCCGTCCTGCCTCCTTTGTCGCGGGCCACCTGTTGCGGCGTTCCCTTCGCCACAATGGTGCCACCCGCACCGCCCGCGCCAGGCCCGAGGTCGATCACCCAGTCCGCCTGCGCGACGGCGCGCATGTCGTGCTCGATCATCACCACCGTATTTCCGGCCTCAACCAGCCGCTGCAACTGGACCAGCAGCCTGTCCACGTCCGACGCATGCAGGCCGGTGGTGGGCTCGTCCAACACGTAAAGCGTGCGCCCACGCTGGCTGCGCTGCAGCTCGGTCGCCAGCTTGATGCGTTGTGCTTCACCGCCTGACAGTTCCGTGGCCGGCTGGCCCAGCCTCAGGTACCCCAGGCCGATTTCCTGCAGCAACTGCAGCGGGCGGGCGATGGCATCTTCCTCGATGAAGAACGCATGCGCCTGCTCAACCGTCATCTGCAGGACCTCGGCGATGTTGCGGTCATTCCACAGCACCGCCAGCGTGGCCTCGTTGTAGCGGGCGCCGTGGCAGGTGGGGCAAGGCGCATAGACGCTGGGCATGAACAGCAGCTCGACGCTGACGAAGCCTTCGCCCTCGCAGGTCTCGCATCTGCCTTTGGCCACGTTGAACGAAAAGCGGCCCGCATCGAAACGCCGACGGCGTGCGGCAGTCGTCGCCGCGAACAACTTGCGCACGTGGTCGAACAGCCCGGTATAGGTGGCCAGGTTGGATCGAGGCGTGCGGCCGATGGGCTTCTGGTCCACCTGCACTACCCGCTGGATGGCGTCCACATCACCTGCAAGCTGACCTCGCGTCGTCTCGATCACGGTCGGCCCTTCCGTAGGCGTGCCCTCCACTCCATCGTCTGCGGGCTCATGCCCCAGGTGCAGCAGCATCAGCTCAGGCAGTGCCTGCGCCATCAGGCTGGACTTGCCGGAGCCCGAAATGCCGGTCACTGCGGTCAGCAGCCCCAAAGGCAGCTGCGCATCCACACCCCGCAGGTTGTGGCGGTGGATGCCCTTCAACTCCAGCCAGCTGTTGGCGCTGCGCTGCCGGCTCGCGGCCGCAGGCACCTGGTCGAACAGGTACCGGGCCGTGCGTGAATCCTGCACGTGCCGGAGCCCATCGGGCTCGCCGCTGTAGAGCACGCGCCCGCCATGCTCGCCCGCCTCAGGGCCGACATCCACCAGCCACTGCGCGCGGCGCATCAACTCCAGATCATGCTCGACAACGAAGACCGAGTTGCCGCCGTCGCGCAGCCGGTCCAGCGCGTCGTACAGCGCATGGCTGTCGGCCGGGTGCAGGCCAGCCGATGGCTCGTCGAGCACGTACAGCACACCAAACAGCAACGAGCTGAGCTGGGTGGCCAGCCGCAGACGCTGTAGTTCGCCAGCTGACAGCGTCGGCGTCGTGCGATCCAGCGAGAGATACCCCAGGCCGAGCTCACGCAGTTGCCTCACACGCGCCATCACCCCGCCTGCGAGCCGCTGTGCGGCCAGACGCTTCTCTTCCGACAGTGCCAACGTCAGTCGCACATCTGGGGCCGCGGCATGCACGGCGCGACCACTGGCCGCGCGCTGGGTGCGGTCGCGGCGCGTGGCGCTTCTGCTGGTGCGTCCCCCCCGGCTGTGCGCGCTGAAATCGCCGTGCGCGATGGGCTCGAGCAGCTCCGCCAGTTGATCCAGCGGCAACCGCATGAACTCGCCGATGTCCACGCCCGCGAACTTGACCGAGAGCGCTTCCGGCTTCAGGCGCTTTCCGTGACAGGCCGGGCACAGCTTACCTTCCATGTAGCGGGAGACCCGCTTGCGCATCAGTGCGCTCTGGGTATTGGCAAACGTGTGCAGCACGTAGCGGCGGGCGCCTGTGTAGGTGCCCATGTAGCTGGGCTCCAGCTTGCGCTTGAGCGCGGCACGGGTTTCGGCGGGCGTGAAGCCGGCATAGACCGGCACGGTCGGCGTCTCCTCGGTGAACAGGATCCACTCCCTGTCCTTCTTCGGCAGCTTCTTCCAGGGTATGTCGATGTCGTAGCCAAGCGTCACCAGGATGTCGCGCAGATTCTGGCCATGCCATGCCGGCGGCCAGGAGGCGATGGCGCGTTCACGGATGCTCAGCGACGGATCCGGAACCATCAACGCTTCGGTCACCTCATAGACATGTCCAAGACCGTGGCAGGTGCTGCAGGCGCCCTGCGGTGTATTGGGGGAGAAGTCCTCGGCGTACAGCATGGGCTGATTGGCCGGGTATGCGCCTGCGCGCGAGTACATCATCCGCACCAGGCTGGACAGCGTGGTGACACTGCCCACCGATGAACGTGCATTGCTTGCGCCGCGCTGCTGCTGCAGGGCGACCGCCGGCGGCAGGCCGTCGATGGCATCCACGTCGGGCACGCCCGCCTGGTCGATCAGGCGTCGTGCGTACGGCGCTACGGATTCGAAGTAGCGCCGCTGCGCCTCGGCGAAGACAGTGCCAAAGGCCAGCGACGACTTTCCGGAACCCGATACCCCAGAGAACACCACCAGTGCGTTGCGCGGAATGGAGACATCGACATTCTTGAGGTTGTGCTCGCGCGCGCCGCGCACCTCGACGCAGCCGCTGGCGGCGGCAGCACATGACGATTCGCCAAAGGGGGTGTTGGACATCTTCGCGATCCTGCAGGCAGTAAGCGGCACGCCTCAGCGCGTGCCCGGTGACACATTCTCGCTGCTGCGGGGTGAATGGAGCGAGGGAGTTCCGCCCCGGGGGTTCGACTCCGCCAGCAAGGACCGGGAACCCGGCCTTCACAGCTACCACGGCACCTGCAATGCAACCATGCAGGACGCACCCTCCCCCTTGGTAGCCCATGCCCCACCTTCGTCGTCTATTTGGCCGCTGGCTGCGCCTGCGTCGTCGTGTGCGTTGGCGCTGGCGTGAACACCAGGCCTCGGTCCCGGCCATCGAGGCCACCGAGGGCCCACTGCGTGCCGCGCTGTACAGCGTTGAACAGATGGAGGTGTACGGCCGCGCGCTAGCGCGCCAGCACCGCGTGCGCATGCGACCCGGCCCGGAGCGCCTGCTCGAACGCCTGCAGGCCAACGAGCGGGTGCTGGAAGACGCCAATACGCTGCTCAGCAGCGTGGTACGCGAACAGCGGCCGGTAACCCCGGCTGGGGAATGGCTGCTCGACAACTACTACCTGGTTGAGGAACAGATCCAGACCGCGCGACGCCACCTGCCGCGCGGCTACAGCCGGCAGCTGCCGTCGCTTGTCTCGGGTCCCTCAGCCGGGTTGCCGCGGGTGTATGAACTGTCGATGCAGGCCATCGCGCACGGTGACGGCCGCATTGACGCCGACACGCTGGGCCGCTTCATCGCCTCGTACCAGTCGCTCGCGCCGCTGAGCCTGGGCGAGCTGTGGGCCGTTCCGATCATGCTACGCCTGGCCCTGCTGGAGAACCTGCGGCGCATGGCGGCGCGGGTGATGCGCGACGGAACCGACCGTCGCCTCGCTTCGCAATGGGCTGACAACCTCAATCAAGCCGCTTCCGAGACCCCGACCGATGTGGTCCTGGTGGTTGCCGACATGGCACGATCCGCGCCGCCCTTGACCGGCGCGTTCATCGCCGAGCTGACGCGCTCACTGCATGGGCGCGGCGGTGCGTGGGCCATGCCCGTCGCCTGGCTGGAACAGTGGGCGGCAGCGGCCGGGCAGCGCATCGATGAACTGGTCGCCGCCGAGGGGCAGCAGCAGGCGGCCGACCAGGTCTCGATCAGCAACAGCATCGGCAGCCTGCGCTTTCTGTCCACCATGGATTGGCGCACGTTTGTTGAAGAGATGAGTGTGGTGGAGCAGCGGCTGCGCGAAGACCCGATGGCCGTCTATGCGCAGATGGACTTCGCCACCCGCGACGCCTATCGCCACGTGGTGGAGAAGATCGCCCGCGGCAGCCGCATGGCAGAGGAGCGCGTTGCCACCATCGCGCTGGACCTGGCACGGACGGCGACGCTGCCGGATGGGCCGCGCACGCACGTGGGTTACTGGCTGGTTGGCGATGGCCTGCACGCCACCGTGGAAGCGGTGGCCGAGGCAGCACCGCGTCACCGCAAGGCACGGCGGCTGGCGCATCGCGTGCCGCTTGCGCTGTACCTGCTGCCGATCGCCCTGCTGGCGGTGCTGGCCACCGCGGGCCTGCTGGCAACCGGCAGTGGTTCGGTACCGCTCTGGCTGACCGCGCTGCTCGCACTGCTGGTGTTCAGCGAGCTGGGCATCGTGCTGGTGAACTGGACCGCAACGGTGCTGGTCGCCCCCAGGCCGCTGCCCAAGCTGGATTTCAGCGAAGGCATCCCTACCGCCTGCGCCACCGTGGTCGCGGTCCCCTCGATGTTGTCCAGCGTCGAAGGAATCGACGTGCTGGTCGAAGCGCTGGAGGTGCGCTTCCTGGCCAACCGTGATCCTCAGCTGCGCTTCGTGCTGCTGACGGACTTCCTCGACGCGGCGGAGGCCACGGCGGCGACGGACGACACCCTGCTTGCGCACGCCACGGCACGGATCGAGGAGTTGAACAGGCGTTATGCGCCCGAGCGCGGCGACCGCTTCTACCTGCTGCACCGCCCCAGGCAATGGAACCCGGGCGAAGGCGTGTGGATGGGGCACGAGCGCAAGCGCGGTAAGCTGGCAGCGCTCAATGCCCTGCTCCGCCTGGGCGATGCGGCCGCGTTCATGCGCATCGTCGGTGACGCAGCTGCGCTGATCGGCGTCCGTTACGTCATCACCCTGGATTCGGATACACAACTTCCGCGCGATGCGGCCCGCGCGTTCGTCGCCACGTTGGCGCACCCGCTCAACCGCCCGCGCTTCGATCCGGCGCTGCAACGCGTGGTGGAGGGATACGGCATCCTGCAGCCCAGCGTCGGCACCAGCCTGGGCCGGCGCCGCACCTCGCGTTTTGCCCGGATGTTCGGCAGCGAGCCCGGCATCGATCCGTACACGCGCATGGTCTCGGACGTCTACCAGGACCTGTTCGACGAAGGCTCATTCGTCGGCAAGGGCATCTATGACGTCGACGCCTTCGAGCATGCACTGGAGGGTCGCCTGCCCGAGAACCGCATCCTCAGCCACGACCTGCTGGAAGGTTGCTATGCACGTGCGGGCCTGGTCAGCGATGTGCGCCTGTACGAGGACTACCCCGAGCGCTACGCCGCCGACGCCAAGCGCCGTGCGCGCTGGATCCGCGGTGACTGGCAGCTGTTGCCGTGGTTGATGCCGTGGACGCCGCGCCCGGGCCCGGGATGGGAACGCAACCGGCTCAGTCTGCTGTCACGCGGCAAATTGCTGGACAACCTGCGCCGCAGCCTGGTGCCGATCGCGGCGCTGGCCTTGCTGGTGGTGGGCTGGCTGTATGCCGCAAACCCTGCTGCATGGACCGCGTGGGTGCTGGCGCTGTGGTACGCGCCGCCGCTGATAGGCATGCTGCGCGATGCCCTGAGCGTTCCGGACGACACGCCGCTGGAAGCGCATTACATCAAGGTCGGGCGCGGTACGCTGCAATCGTTGCTGCGCGCGTCCACCCAGGTCGCGTGCCTGCCCTTCGAGGCATTGCTGGCGAGCGACGCGGTGCTGCGCACGCTCTGGCGCATGGCCGTCACGCGCCGCCACCTGCTGCAGTGGAACCCCTCCAGCGAAGTCGAGCGCCACCTGGGCAGCGACCGCGGCGCGGAATGGCGGGTGATGGCGCCGGCCTCACTGCTGGCGATCGCTTTGGTGGTTGTGGTGGCCAGCGTGCGTCCGCAGGCGCTGCCGTTCGCCCTGCCCTTGCTGTTGGCCTGGGCCTTCGCCCCCGCGTTGATGGCGTGGCTGGGCCGGCCGCCGGCCGCGAGCGTGGCGGAGCTTTCCGTAACGCAGCGGGCGTTCCTGGGCCGGCTGGCGCGTCGCACCTGGTCCTTCTTCCAGGCCTGGGTGCGCGAGCAGGATCATTGGTTGCCACCGGACAACATCCAGGAGCATCCGTCGCTGGTGGTGGCACGTCGCACCTCGCCAACCAACATCGGCCTGTCCCTGCTGGCCAATCTGTCGGCGTGGGATTTCGGCTATCTGCAGCTGGGCGCGGTCGCAGAACGTACCGCCCTCACCTTCGATACGCTGGACCAGCTGCCGCGCCATCGTGGCCACTTCCTGAACTGGTACGACACCGAAACCCTGGCGCCGCTGCCGCCGCGCTATGTTTCCACCGTGGACAGCGGCAACCTGGCCGGCCACCTGCTTACCCTGCGCCAAGGCCTGCTTGCGCTGGTGGATGCGCCGGTGCTGGCGCCGCACACGTTCGATGGCCTGGCCGATACGCTTGGCGTGCTGGAAGAGGAACGGCAGCGCCATCGCCGCGACGATGCAGCGCTGGTCGAGGCGCTCAACCATCTGCGCCAGCGTCTGGCCTCAACGCGTGTGGACCGCCCTGTCGGAACGGCGGAGATTCTCGCCCGCCTGCAGGAACTGGCCGGCCTGGCCGACGCCGTGTTGGTGCAGTGGCCCGCGCCGCCATCGCCCGAGGAAGGCGAGCTGCACTGGCCGGCCCTGTTCGCCGCCGAATGCCACGCTGCCCTTACGTCGCTTGCCGACCTCCCGGCCGCTGCCAACGCGGACCACGAAGCGCCGGTGCCAAGCCTGCGCCAGCTGGCCGCGCTGGCCGGTACCATCGGTGCGGACGCACGCGCGCGCATCCAGCAATTGCAGGCCCTGGCGCACCGAGCCGGGCAGTTCTCGCTGATGGAATACGGGTTCCTGTTCTACCGCACCCGCAACCTGCTCTCGATCGGCTACAACGTCGACGACCATCGCCTCGACAACAGCTTCTACGATCTGTTGGCCTCCGAAGCGCGGCTATGCGCCTTCGTCGCCATTGCCCAGGGCCAGTTGGCGCAGGAGAGCTGGTTTGCGCTCGGCCGGATGCTCACCGAGGTCAACGGCACGCCGACGCTCCTTTCATGGAGTGGCTCGATGTTCGAGTACCTCATGCCGCAGTTGGTGATGCCCAGCTATCCGGACACGCTGCTGGACCAGACCGCACGGCATGCGGTCGAGGCGCAGATCGTCTACGGCCGCACCCTGAACCTGCCGTGGGGCGTGTCCGAGTCCGGCTACAACGCCGTCGATGCCCGCCTGAACTACCAGTACCGGGCTTTCGGCGTGCCGGGGTTGGGGCTCAAGCGCGGCCTGGGCCAGGATCGGGTCATCGCGCCCTATGCCAGCATGATGGCGCTGATGGTGGCGCCGGAAGCGGCGTGCCAGAACCTGCAGGTGCTTGAGGGATTGGGGTTTGCAGGGCGCTTTGGCATGTACGAGGCGATCGACTACACCCCTGCCCGGCTGCCGCCGGGGCAGGATCACGTGCTGTTGCGTTCGTTCATGGCCCACCACCAGGGCATGGGCCTGCTGTCGCTGGATTACCTGTTGCGCGACCAGCCGATGCAGCGCCGCTTCCTTGCCGACGTCGAGTTCCAGGCCACCTTGCTGTTGCTGCAGGAGCGCATTCCGCGCATCGGCGTCTTCCACCCACATGAGGTGGAAGCGCTGGGCGAGCACTCGGCCATGGCCGAAGACGAGACGTCCCTGCGCGTGCTGCGGGACCCGGGTGGCCCGCGCCCGGAAGTGCAGCTGCTGTCCAACGGACGCTACCACGGCATGTTGACCCATGCCGGCGGCGGCTACAGCCGCCACGGCGATCTGTCGCTGACCCGCTGGCGCGAGGACGGCACCACCGATGCCTGGGGGTCGTTCTGCTATCTGCGTGATGTGGACAGCGGCGAGTTCTGGTCTGCCGCGTACCAGCCCACCTGCGTGGCGGTGGACAATTACGAGGCGATCTTCTCGGACGCCAAGGCGGAATTCCGTGGTACGCGCCGCGGTTGCGAGAGCCATCTGCAGGTCGCCATCTCCGCCGAGGACGACATCGAGCTCAGGCGCCTGCGCCTGACCAATCGCAGCCGTCGCCCGCGCACGGTGGAGATCACCACCTATGCCGAAGTGGTGCTGGCACCCGCCGCGGCCGACGATGCGCATCCGGCCTTCAGCAACCTGTTCGTGCAGAGCGAGATCCTCGCTGCCAAGCAGGCGGTACTGTGCACGCGTCGGCCCCGTTCGCACGACGAGGTGCCGCCGTGGATGTTCCATCTGGTTGCGGTGCATGACGCGGAGGTGGTGGCGATCTCCTACGAAACCGACCGTGCGCGCTTCCTCGGTCGTGGCAATACGCCGCGGACGCCGCAGGCATTGACCGCCGATACCAACCTTTCCGGCACGGATGGTTCGGTGCTCGACCCGATCGTGGCGATCCGCGTCCGCGTAGTGCTTGAGCCCGAGCAGACCGTGCAGCTGGACATGGTGTACGGCGTCGGCGCCGACCGCCCCGGTTGCGAAGTGCTGGTGGACAAATACCGTGACCGCCGCCTGGCCGACCGCGTCTTCGACCTGGCGTGGACGCACAGCCAGGTGGTGCGCCGGCAGATCAACGCCAGCCAGGCCGAGGCGGCGCTGTACGAACGCCTGGCCGCCCACGTGCTGTATGCCGGGCCACTGCTGCGCGCGGGTGCCGGGGTCCTCCTGCAGAACCAGCGCGGACAATCCGGGCTGTGGAGCCATGCCATCTCGGGTGACCTGCCCATCGTGCTTCTCAAGGTCACCGATGCGGACAACGTGGAACTGGTCAGGCAACTGGTGCAGGCGCACGCCTATTGGCGCCAGAAGGGACTCAATACCGACCTGGTCATCTGGAACGACAGCAAGGCCGGCTATCGGCAGGAACTGCAGGACCAGATCCTGGGCATGGTGGCCGCCAGTTCGGAGACCGGCCTGCTTGATCGCCCTGGCGGCATCTTCGTGCGGCCGGTGCAGAACATGACCCACGAGGACCGCGTCCTGCTGCAGGCGGTGGCGCGGGCGGTGATCAGCGACGAGGACGGCACCCTTGCCGCGCAGGTGGGCCGCCAACCGCTGCCTCCGCGACGGATCGCGCCCCTGGTGCCGCAGGCAGTGCAGCAGGCAGTGCAGCAGGAGCTGGCGCTGTCGTCGGAAGCGACGCCGGCGCTGCCCATCATCGCCGACGCCGGACCCGACGCCGGCTTGCCCCCGGACACCGAGCACGACGACGAGATGGACGACCCGTGGCCGTTCCTTCCCTACCGCGGCGCTGGCCAGTTCGACAACGGCACCGGCTGTTTCAGCGAGGACGGCCGCGAGTACGTCGTGGTGGTGCGCGAAGATGCGCCGACGCCGGCGCCATGGGCCAACGTGATCGCGAACGCCCGTCTGGGCACGGTCGTCAGCGAAAGTGCGCCGGGCTATACGTGGTTCGAGAATGCGCACGAGTTCCGCTTGACGCCCTGGCTCAATGACCCGGTCTCGGACACGGGCGGCGAGGCGTTCTACCTGCGCGACGAAGAAACCGGTCGTGTCTGGTCGCCGATGCCGCTGCCGCGCAGGGGCACCGGGGCCTACCGCACGCGCCATGGATTCGGCTACACCGTCTACGAGCATGTCGAGGACGACATCGCCAGTGAGTTGTGGGTATTTGTCGACGTCGCCGCGCCGCTGAAGTTCTCGGTACTGCGCCTGCACAACCTGTCGGGCAGGACACGGCGGCTGTCGGCCATCGGCTACGTTGAGTGGGTGATGGGTGACCTGCGCGCGAAGTCGCGCATGCACGTGGTCACCGAGCGCGACCCACAGACTGGGGCGCTGTTGGCGCGCAACGCCTACAGCACCGACTTCGGCGGCCGAATGGCCTTCTTCGACACCGATGCCGACGGCTGCGGCTGGACCTGTGATCGCCTGGAGTTCATCGGCCGCAACGGCAGCCTGCACGCACCGGCGGCGCTGCGGCGCGAACGGCTGGATGGAAGGATGGGTGCGGGCCTGGATCCCTGTGCGGCGATCCAGGTGCCGCTGGAGCTGGCGCCGGGCGATCGTAGTGAAACCACGTTCCGCCTTGGCGCGGGGCGCGACCGCGAGGAAACGCTGGCGTTGGCACGAAGCCGTCAGGGCGCCCAGGAGGCCATCGACGCACTGGACGCGGTGCGCATCCACTGGCGCAATGTGCTGGCCACGGTGCAGGTGCGTACGCCGGACCCGGCGTTGGACGCACTGGCCAATGGCTGGCTGGTCTACCAGACCCTGGGCTGCCGCTACCTGGCGCGCAGTGGCTACTATCAGTCAGGCGGAGCGTTCGGCTTCCGCGACCAGCTGCAGGACGCGCTCGCCCTCGTACACGCTCGCCCCGAGCTGACCCGCGAGCACCTGCTGCTGTGCGCTGCACACCAGTTCACCGATGGCGATGTGATGCACTGGTGGCACCCACCGCAAGGTCGAGGGGTTCGCACTCGCTGCTCCGACGACTATCTGTGGTTGGCCCAGGGCGCATGCCGCTATCTGGAGGTCACCGGCGACGCCAGCGTGCTGGAGGAAGTGGTCGGCTTCATCGAGGGGCGCGCGGTGACCGTGGAAGAGGAAGGGTACTACGACACGCCTACACCTTCGACGCAGCGTGACACCCTGTATGCGCACTGCGTCCTCGCGCTCGAGCGCGGTTGCCGGCTGCTCGGCGAGCGCGGCCTGCCGTTGATGGGCAGTGGTGATTGGAACGACGGCATGAACCGTGTCGGCGACCAGCAGCGCGGTGAAAGTGTGTGGCTCGGTTTCTTCCTGCATGACACGCTGCACCGCTTCATCGGGTTGGCCAACGCGCGTGGCGATGCTGCCCGTGCGCAATGGTGCCAACAGCAGGCCGAGAGCCTGCGCCAGAACCTGGAACAGCATGCCTGGGATGGGGAATGGTATCGCCGCGCCTGGTTCGACAACGGCACCCCGCTGGGCTCGTCACAGAACCAGGAATGCCGCATCGACTCGATCTCCCAGAGCTGGTCGGTGCTGTCGGGCGTTGCCGCGCCTGAGCGCGCCACGCAAGCCCTGGATTCGCTCTACACGCATCTGGTGCGAAAGGACGCCCAGCTGATCCAGCTGCTCGATCCGCCCTTCGACCAGACCACGGAAGACCCCGGCTACATCCGTGGTTACGTACCTGGGGTGCGCGAGAATGGCGGCCAGTACACCCACGCGGCCGTATGGGCGGCGATGGCATTCGCACAGCAGGGAGACGCGGTGCGTGCCTGGGAGCTGGCCGGCATGATCAACCCGCTCAATCACGCGCTGGACCCGGAGGCGGTGCAGACCTACCGTGTCGAACCCTATGTGTTGGCAGCGGATGTATACGCCGTGCCACCGCACGTCGGGCGCGGCGGCTGGACGTGGTACACCGGTTCGGCCGGCTGGATGTATCGCCTGCTGGTCGAATCCCTGCTTGGCATACGTCGCGAGGGCGATCGTCTATCGCTTGCGCCTTGCCTGCCCGATCACTGGCCATCATTCGAACTGAGCTACCGCTTCGGTCGCAGCTTCTACGAATTCGTGGTGACCCGCACTGCGCAGGGCCAGGCAACGTTGCGTGTGGATGGCATGCTGCAGCCGGACCTTACCGTCCAGCTTCGGGATGACGGGCATCACTATCGTGTTGCGCTTGACCTGGGTGCGGCCCCGGAATGAACGTTCGCCCCGAAATACAGGTGCAGCTTGATGCGCTGGCCGAGATGCTGGTGCACTGGTTGGCGCAGGTGCGGCATCCGGCGCAGTTCTGGCCTCAGTTTGAAACGCTGGCTGCGGAGATCCTGGACCAATGCGAGCCTGCGGAAAGGGAACAGGCGCACGCGTGCATCCAGGCGATGCTCAAACACCATGCGCTGGAGCTGCCGGCCTGGCACCAGCGTGACGACAGGCTGCCGCCGAGGACGCCAGAGGCATGAGGGGTGGCTCCCTGCGTTACGATGCCGGGCTCAACTGACCAGAGATACGCATGCTCGTCTCCACTCGCCTGTTGCTTGCCATCGCGGCTTCCCTGCTGCCGCTTTCCGGAACGATCGCAGCACCGTCCACGCAGCCCGCTTCCACCGCCCCGGCCAGCAGCTGCCAGGGCGACGCGTCCCGTTGCCCCGCATGGATGCCCTCACAGGCCGAGATGCGCAATACCATCGCCGACTACTTCTGCGAGCTGGCCGACCAGGGGCGCATCCAGCCTCGGGTGAAGCGGTTGGTCCGCGCCGAATCCTCGCCACTGAACTGTGGCGCGCTGGCAGAGGAGCCCGGTTCGAATTTTGTCTGCGGCGGTGAGATGCGCTTCATCGGCAAGGGCGGCGAACTCGACACCATTACCTTCAGCCCTGCTCTCCGCTACGAGGAGGATGGGCGCATCGCGTTCTACGTCGGCGATGACGAGGAGGGTGAACAGGTCTGGCGGGTTCCCGCCCCGCGGTCCACCTCGACAACATGCGCGATGCGCTGAGCGTCCAACCACGCCTACCCGCCAAAGATCGAGGCGAACGGAGGATCAGCGTGACGCATCATCGCTGGTGCGCATTACGCTCTCTATCCAGTCGATGTAACGCGATACACGTACGTTGTAGACAACCTGGCCATAGAAGCCCGCTTCAAGCGCGTGCTCGGGAACGGCAGTGATCCAGGACCCGAGGCCCACCAGCTGCAAGATTCCGTGATTATTGATGATCAGAGGGCCGCCGCTGTCGCCGTTACCCAGCACGCCTTCAAGCGGCAGACCATGCGGAGGAGCATCGAAACGGTACCAGAGATACCGATCGTTACCGCCAGTAATGGCGTTGTACGCACGCCGCAGCGTCGTGCGATGCGGCCCGCCCGGCACCAGCCCAACGGCGCCATTGCCGGTGGCGCCCTTCCCAATCAGCGCTGCGATCTGTGTGACCTCAGCGGTGCCTCGATAGAGCGGCACGGCCTGTACATCATTCACGGGTGCCTGAAGCCTGATCAGTGCGATGTCATCCGTTTCGGCCAGGAACGCGTGAATCCTGGAGGGACTTCCCGTCGCCAGCGCCTCCTTACCCAAGGCCTCCGGCATTCTCCTGTAGCCGGAATGCAGGAACACGCGCTCCACGCCGTAGCCCCTTCCATTGATGGTGATTGTTGCTCCCATCCCTTCCATCGGTGCCGCATGCGCCGCCGTCAATACCCATCTGGGAGCGATCAGAACGCCATGCCCCTCGCCCGGCATGTCGGCCAGAGCAGGAAACTCCGTTCCGTCGATCCGGTATCGGGCATCGTCAACGTCATCGCGGATGACGACCGCCCCGGCGGCGAGCGGGAGTGCGGCAAATAGCAGAAAGAGCCAGCGGTTCATCGTTCATCCTTGTCGTCATCTGCGCAAGCCTAGCCGAACGCATCAACACCGGCGATGGATGTGCGACCAGACCCGGTGGGGACTGATGAAAGGATGGAAACGACGACTGAAGCGCAGAAGCGCTTGAACGCCACGCCCGCGTCTTGTTGATCCCCCGGGGCCAGACAGGGTGAAACAGGCCCGAGAATGGCGACCCGATGAGTGCACCGGACGGCGGATCCCGCGCACTCTGACATGTCGCTGCACGTGGATCTGCACTGCCCTTCGCCGGTTACCTGATCGGTTCCGATAGGACTCCGGACCTCACCGTGTGACGTACAGGCACCCGGCTACGGCGATCGGCACTGGGTCGGCCTCGATGCGCTGGGCCACCAGTGCCACCACTTCGATGCCGTCGCCGTGGGCCTCCGGCGCTGACCGCACCACGCGCATTCCTGCAGGGGCACCCTGCGCCCCCGACGTGTCGAGGGACAGGGCCTTGCTGAGGTCCGCAGCAAGGGCTTCATCGAAGACGGCCACCACGGAACTACGCGACAGTATCAACCGCGTGGATGGATGGCCGAAGACGAGAACCGGGGCGGGAAGCTGCATTTCCGCAACAACACCGGGGATATCGCCCAGTGCGTTGCTGTAGCCCCCGGCCTTGCCGGCGATTGGTTGCCAGCCAGCCGACGGCTTTCCGCTGGTTGCGATGTCACGCAACTGATAGGCCAAGGTCCGGAATGCCGTGCGATCGGCCTTGCAGGACACGAGCGCCAGCGCTCGATCGATGTCTTCCTGTTTGGGAGCGGTCTTGCGGATCGATTCTGCCGCTGGCGCGGCGGGCGCCACGGCAAGCCCCAGGCCTGCGAGCAGCAGGACCACGTTCAACTTACGGATGATCAAGACGAAATACTCCTGCCTGGGGGTGCCAAGACCGCTCGGCACTACACCGACAGACGGAAAGCACGGGGTCGCTAACGGGAAATCCCACCACCAGCGGGAGCCTCCCGCGCGGCAATCGTCTCGACCAGCGTATCGATCGCCGTCTCCATGGCGCGCGCCGTCTGGTCGCCGCTCTGGTTGGTGATGACGAAGATGCCAAGATCATACTTGGGCACGATGTAGATGTAGCACTGCGAACGCGGTACGCCACCATGATGGGCATAGTAGATGCCCTTCAGGCGATCGCCGGCGACGATGTTCCAGAAGTAGCCGATGCTGAACTCGGAATCGAACTGGACCAAGGGGCGATGCGATTCCTTTACCACGGGCCCATTGTCCAGCTGGAACCTGAGGTACTTCACCATTTCCGGGACGGTCGCCTTCACGTTTCCGGAGGCGCCCCATGGCAACGGCGGCATCGGTGTGGTTGGAACCGGGTTGTCACTGTGATAGCCGACTGCAAGCCGGGCCGCTTCGGCGTCGCCCAGCTGGATCCTGACGCCGGTCATTGCTGCGGAATCGCCGAGAAATCCGCGCAGCAGCGACGCGTAGTCACGCTTGTAGACGGTTTCCAGGATATGCGCCGTCAGCTCCGTCCCGGCACTCGAGTACGCGTAATCCTTGCCGGGCGCCCGGCCGATCTCGACGATGTGCAGGTCCTTGAAGAAGTCAGCCTTGCCATAGCGCGCGTAGATGGCGTTGAGTTCGCCGGGCGTACGATGATCGGTGAAGTCTGCCAGCACCGTGTTTGCGCGTTCCGGCAACATGTTCGGCAGGCCGCTGGTGTGCGACAGCAGGTGGCGGATGCGGATGGGCTCGCCCTTGTACTGCAGGTTCGGGTAGTCTCCCTGCAGGTACTGTCGGATATCGTCGTCCAGACGCACCTTGTGTTCCAGGATGGCATTGGCCATCAGGGTGCCGGCCAGGGTCTTGCTCAACGAACCGATCTCGTAGAGTGTCGCATCGGTTGGAGGGCCTGGCTTCCCGGTTTCCATGTCGCCGCGATGACGGATGAATTCCTCACCCCGGTACACGACGCCGATCGAGGTCGAATGAAGCAACGGCTGCTGGACCAGCGTCGCGGCAACGTCGTCGATCTCCGCACCCAGATCCTTCGCTGGAACCTTCTCGCTGGCGCAGCCTGCAACCAACAGCGCGGCGGACGCCAAGAGGCAGCTGAGCCATCGCCTGTTTCGGACACTCATCGAAGTCGCGTGCATGCGTCGCTGCTTGAAGGTAGGTACGGAATGGGGCCTTAAGATAGCCGATGGCCAAGGTCCGCGCCTGTGCCTGTTCTCACGGCTGGCCAAGCCCGCCACCTACTCCGCCGCCAAGGCTTGGATCGGGTCCAGCTGCGCGGCACTGCGCGCGGGGAAGTAACCAAAGGCCAGGCCGATGGCCGACGAACACGCCAGTGCGACCAGTACCGGCGCGGCGGTAAACAGGAACGGTACGCCCAGCGACAACAGGCTGGACAGCGCACCCGCACTGAAGGCCAGCAGCACGCCGAGTACGCCGCCGAAGAGGCAGATCAGCACCGCTTCGATCAGGAACTGGCGCAGGATGTCGCCTTGCCGCGCGCCCACGGCCAGGCGCACGCCAATCTCGCGCACGCGCTCTTTCACCGATACCAGCATGATGTTCATCACCCCTACCCCGCCCACAATCAAGGCCACGGCGGCGATGGCCGACACCAGTGCGGCCATGGTCTGGCTGGACTTCATCACCGCCTTGCGGATCTGGTCGGCGTTGTAGATGAAGAAATCGCGGCTGCCGTGCCGGCGCTGCAGTTCGGTGCCCAGCAAGGCTTCGGCTGCCTTGGTCGACACGTTGTCGCGCACGCGCACGATGATGCTCTCCAGCCGTTGGCTGCCCATCAGGCGCGATGATGCCGAGGTATACGGCACATAGACAGTGGGCGTTGCACCGCCGGCAAAGGCGCTGGCGCCGACCACGCCGATCACCTCTACCGGCATGCCGCCCAGCAGTACGGTGCTGCCGATCGGGTCGCCGCCGAACAGCGCCGTGGCCGCTTTCTGATCGACCACGCCCACCGCACGATACGCCTCCACTTCGTGCTCGGTGAAGAAGCGCCCGGCCCTCAGGCGCAGGCCGCGTACGCGCGGCATATCTGCGCCAACGCCCATCACCTGGGTGTTGGCACGCCGGCTGCCCTGCAGCGCAGCCACCGAACCGCTCAAGGACGGGCTGACGCTGTCCACGTAGCTGAGTGCGGCCAGATGGTCGGCATCCGCGACCACCAGCGTTTCGATTTCTGCCGAACGCGGGTCACCGAAGTCGGCGCCCGGGAAGATCTCCAGTGTACTGGCACCGAGCTCGTTGATCTGGGATTCCACCTGCGCCTGTGCGCCTTTGCCCAACGCCACCACGGTGACCACGGCGGCCACGCCGATGATGATGCCGAGCATGGTCAGCAACGTGCGCAGGCGATGGGCCAGCATCGAGCGCACTGCCATGTGCGCGACCTCGCGCACGCCATCCAATCGAGCACGCCGCTCGGTACGCGATGACTGTTCGGCCTCGGACGCGGATCTGGCGCACGCAGCCGCACGACCGCCCGCACCGCGATCGGCCACGGCGCGCCCGTCGGCGATCTCGATTACCCGCGCCGCGTGGGCGGCAACCGATGCATCGTGGGTCACCAGGATGACCGTGTGGCCCTGCGCATGCAGGCGCTTCAACTCGGCCATCACCTGTTGGCCACTGGCATGGTCCAGCGCTCCGGTGGGTTCGTCGGCCAGCACGATGGCACCGCCGTTCATCAACGCACGGGCGATGGACACGCGCTGCTGCTGGCCGCCGGACAGCTGGCTCGGTCGGTTGCCGGCACGCTCGCCCAGCCCCAGCGATTCCAGCAGCACGCGCGCTCGCGCCGTGCGCGCCGGGGCATCAACGCCTGCGTAGATCGCTGGCAGCGCTACGTTCTCGGTGGCACTCAGATTCTCCATCAGGTTATAGCGCTGGAAGATGAACCCGAAATGTTCGCGGCGCAGGCGGGCCAGCTCGTCCGGAGGCATCTGTTCTGTGGCCGCACCGTCTACGCGGTAACTGCCTTGGGTGGGGCGGTCCAGGCAGCCGAGGATGTTCATCAGCGTTGACTTGCCCGAGCCCGATGGGCCGATGATGGCGATGAACTCGCCGGCATCGATGCGCAGCGATACATCCTTCAGCACCACCACGTCACCGGCGGCAGTGCTGTAGGCGCGCGATACGCCGTGCAATTCAAGCAGCGCGTGGGTCATGCTCACATCCCCAGCAGGCTGGTGGCCTGCGGCTCGCCGCCACTGGAGGCCTGGCCGACCACCACGTTCTCGCCAACCCGCAGGCCGGACAGGATCTGCACGGCGGTGGCGGTGCGCAGGCCGGTGGTCACCGCGCGCTCGTGGGCACGCCCCTTGGCATCAACCACGCGCACGCTGCCGCGATTGTCGTCGCCACTGTCCGACGCGGTCAGTGCGGTCAACGGCACCTGCAGTGCGTTGCTGGCCCGGGCCAGCTGCAGCGTCACCTTCACGGTCATCGAAGGTTTCAGCTTCAGGCCAGGGTTGGCCACATCGAACAGGCCTGCGTAGTACACCGCCTTCGGTGTCTGTGTTGAACTGCCTGTGCTGCCGGCGGCGACGTCGGCAATCGAGGATGGCGCGGGCTCCAGCTGCTGCAGGTGAGACTCGTAGCGCCGTCCACTCGGCCCCAGCGTCGAGAACCACAACGGCTGGCCAGGCGCGATCAGTCCCACGTCGGCCTCGGCGATCTCGGCACGTACGGTCATCGTGTCCATCTGCGCCAGCATCACGATGGTCGGCGTGGTCTGCATGGAGTTCAGCGTCTGCCCGGCCTTGGTGACGATGGCGACGATGTAGCCGTCGGTCGGCGAGAGAATGCGGGTATAGCCCAGGTTGATCCGGGCCGTTTCCACCTGGGTCACCGCCTGGTCGATCTGCGCCTGCAATGCAGCCGCCTCCGAGCGTGCCGCATCGCGGGCCACCCGCGCGGCCTCGAAGCCCTCCTGCGAGACCAGCCGCGATGCCACCAGCTGTGACTGGCGATCAAGCATGCGACTGGCCTGCGCATAGCGAGCCTGGCTGGCGGCGTGCTGCGCGCGCAGTGCGTTGGCGGATGCTTCAGCACTGCGCAGGGCGATGCGCTGCGGTTGCGAGTCGACCTCGGCGATCAGGTCACCGGCCTGCACGCGCTGGCCCAGCACCACGTGCAAACGTTTGACCTGTCCGGACACCTGCGCGCCCACCGCCACCAGCGCCTTCGGATTGACCCGGCCTACCGCCTGCACGGTCTTCTCCAGATCAGCCACCCTTGCCGGCGCAGTGATCAGGGCGCCATCATCGCCATCGGCGAACACCCACCAGCCGGCACTGCCCGCAAGGGTGGCCACGGCGGCGGCGATGATCAGAGTCTTGCGGGTTTTCATCTGGATGCCCGACTGCTTGCGGTCACCCATCGCGACCACCAAGCCCTCAGTCTGGGGGCCTGGGTTGGACGTTTCCTGGAGCCCGTGTGGAGATCGCATGGAGCCGGGGCCTGCGTTCAGGTGCACCACCCGCCGCTGAACCCGTCGGCGCGGGTCCACACAATCTCGACACAATCTCGACCGGGTCTCCATCAAGCAACGCTAGCCTCGCTGGGGTCATCCGCCCCCTGCCTGCAATGAAGCGCGATATCCGCACCCAGCAGATGCCTTTGATCCTGATTGCCGAAGATGAAGGCGAAATCGCCGATATCCTTGGCGCTTACCTTGTGCGTTCCGGAATGCGCAGTGTCAGGGCCAGCGATGGCGAGGCGGCGCTGGCGAGCCACCACCAGCTGCGCCCCGACCTGGTGCTGCTGGATGTACAGATGCCCAAGAAGGACGGCTGGCAGGTGCTGAGCGAACTGCGCCGGCGCGGCAATACCCCGGTCATCATGCTTACGGCACTCGACCAGGACCTGGACAAGCTGACCGGCCTGCGCGTGGGCGCCGACGACTATGTGGCCAAGCCGTTCAACCCGGCCGAGATCATCGCGCGCATCCAGGCGGTGCTGCGCCGTAGCGCCCCTTCCGGGGCCGATGTGACCAACGGCGTGATCCGCCAGGGGCCATTCGAGATCGATCTGAGCAGCCACGATGTGACGGTCCATGTCGAAGGCCAAGGACATGCGTTGACTGTCACCCTCACTGAATTCCGCCTACTGGTGCACATGGCCCGTGCGCCGCGCCAGGTACATGCGCGTGCCGATCTTCTGCACGCCTGCCTGCCCGAGGGCGATGCCCAGGAGCGCACGGTGGACAGCCACGTGAGCAAGCTGCGCCGCAAGCTGGAGGACGTGGGCGTGCGCGGCATTCCGGCCACCATCCGCGGCGTTGGCTACCGGCTGCTGGGCTGACGGATGACCACCAAAGGCAAAAGCATCGGCCGCCAGATCACGCTTTCGATCGTGGTGGCATCGCTGTGTTCGACAGTACTGTCGATCGCCGGCTTCTATCTGTTCTATTACCTGATGGAAGTCTTCTACCCGCGCTGGTACGACACGCCGCAGACGATGTTGCCGTCGGGGCTGGAATGGCTGTGGATCGGACTCACTGCCACCGTGGTCATCGTATTGGCTTCGCTGATCGCATCGCGCCTGACCTGGCGCATCATCACCCCCTTGAACTCGGTGGCCGAAAGCCTGCGCCGCGTGGCCAGCGGCGATCTGGATGCACGTGCACGCGGCGACCACACCTCGATGACCGAAGCGGCCACGCTGGTGAGCGACTTCAATTCCATGGCCGAGCGGCTGAGCCGGATGTCGCAGAACCGGGTGTTCTGGAACGCGGCCATCGCGCACGAACTGCGCACGCCGATGACCATTCTGCGCGGTCGTCTGCAGGGCATCGCCGACGGTGTGTTCGAGCCACGGCTGGAGCAGTTCACCAGCATGCTGACCCAGCTGGAAGGCCTGACCCGCATCATCGAAGACCTGCGGGTGGTGAGCCTGGCCGAAAGTGGTCATCTGGACCTGCGGCTGCAGCGCAGCGATGTCAGCGTGCAGGTGGCTGCGGTAGTAGAGGCGATGTCCGTTGCCCTGGCCGAGAGTGGCTTTTCAGTGACGCTGGAGGCGCGCGCCGCGCTGGCGGACTGCGATCCGGCACGCATCCGCCAGGCGGTACTGGCCTTGCTGGAGAACGCGCGCCGGCACGCTACCCCTTGTCCGCTGCGGGTATATGTGAAGCTGGCCGAGGGACACTGCACTGTGACCGTGGACGACGGCGGGCCCGGCGTGCCGGATGAACTGCGCGACAGCATCTTCGAGGCCTTCCAGCGCACCGATGTGTCGCGGTCGCGGCAGAGTGGCGGTTCCGGACTCGGCCTGGCCGTGGTGCGCGCGATCGCCGCAGCCCATCACGGAACGGCACAGTGCCGGCCGAGCGGGCGTGGCGGCACCGTGTTCGAGATCCGCTGGCCGGTGCACGCCCGTCGCTGAACGCCGCCGGTTTCTCCACGCGATCTCCATCGTTCCTCCATCCTCGCTCCAAGGCGCTGCCGATACTGGGTGCGGCCGGGGAGAAGCCTTCGTCCATCCCCTGCCCAGTCTCGCTCCACCCAGGTTCCCATGAAGCACCCACACGATCCGGCTGCTGCAGCCGGCAGCATCGGCCAGCAGAACGCGGCCGCCACGTTGAAAGCGATCCTGCGCACCTATCCCTGGCAGCTCACCGGCACCTTCTCGCTGGTGGCGCTGGAGAATGCGCTGCTGCTGGCCTATCCGCTGTTCGCCGGTTTCGCGGTGGATGCGATCATCCGTGGCAACGTCGGCCATGCCATTTCCTACGCCGGCGTGGTGCTGTTGTTCTGGCTTGTGGGTGCCGCCCGTCGCGCAGTGGATACGCGCACGTTCACCCGCATCTATGCCGACCTGGCAGTGAATGTGGTGCAGGCGCAGCGACGCATGGGCCAAGCCACCTCCACCTCGGCGGCGCGCGTGGTGCTGGCGCGCGAGTTCGTCGACTTCTTCGAGAAGCACGTGCCGATCATCGCCACTGCGCTGGTATCGATGTTCGGTGCGGCGGTGATGCTGCTGGTGATCGAGCCCCTGGTTGGCGCGGCCAGCCTGGTGGCGCTGCTGGGCGCCCTGCTGTTGCTGCCCTCGTTCGCGCGACGCAACGAACAGTTGCACGGTCGTTTGAACAACCGGCTGGAGCATGAAATCCGGCTGGTGGACCGGGTCAGCCCATCGGTACTGCGCCGCCACTACAGCACGTTGTCGCGGCTGCGCATCCTGCTGTCCGATCGCGAGGCCGGTGCCTTCGTGGTGGTGGGCGTGGCAGCGGCGGTACTGTTCGCCTTGACCATTGCCCGCCTGGCCAGCGCTGATGGCGTGACCCCGGGGCATGTATACGCGGTGATGACCTACCTGTGGGCCTTTGTCGGCAGCCTGGACGATGCGCCGTCAATGGTCGACCAGCTGGCCCGGCTGAAGGACATCGGCCGCAGGGTCAGCCCGGGGATGGAGGATGCGCAAGACAGCGCCCATCCTGGGCCATGAGCAGCCGTCGCCACTCTAGGCGATTGCCTCCATTGCCGGGGGCAGAGCAACAACGGAGCCGCCCAGCACCTGCCAGACACCGGCCGTCTTCCCCCAGAAGCGGCAGTACTTGAAGCGGCCGGAGAATGCTGCGCCGTCGAAGGTACCGGCCAGATCTGCAGTGGTGAGCGCAACGGCCGTCTGATCATGCATTGCGATTTCCACAGAGTGCCAGTCGGCCACGCTCAATTTCTGGCGGCCGGAACGATGCAGCGCCAGATCGTCCTGCTTGCCAAAGACCTCGCCCGAGGGGCCCACAAAGATCAGGTCGTCTGCAATCAAGGCGTCCAGCGCTTCCGCGTCGCTGCTGAGCATCGCGATACGTAGCGCTTCTTCGAGTTGCCGTATTTCAGTGTCCATGCGGGCTCCATAGCGAATTGCTGTATCAGTGAGAACCTACCATCACTCCCGATGTGCTTCGGGCGCCAGCGTATGGATCACTCTACCCTGTGCGTCCAGGAACTCGATTGCCCCGTAGCCTTCCGGCGTCACGGTCAGGCGCAGTCTGGCGCGATCCTGTTGATCGTTCAGCGCAATCGCGGGGGTGCCATCGGCCGCCACAGCCATCTCAATGCGGGTTGGGGTCTGCACGCCGGGAATCAGGCGATTGTCCAACCGCGGCTCGCGCGTCAGCGGCGGGGCCTGGTTGATAGAGAACCGCACGTTCCCGTCAGGCGACACGCGCCAGCCAATGGCATCCATGGCCGGGTGGTCAAGCGCCAGTACCGCCATGCCGCCCTTCACGTCGGCGGTTCCGAAGCCACCACGCTCACTCCCCTCGTGGTCGTACAGCACCATGCCCGCGACATTGAAGGCTCGCTTGTACTGGATGCCGTCGATGATGGGTGGCGGCGTCTGGCCTGAGAGCGTCATTCGGATCACGCCGTTCTCGTCGACGATGTCGATCCGGCGGGCCGTGATGCGCTCTTTGTCAGGGGCCTCCACGCGGGTCTGCGGCGTGGTGCTGACGATCAGCTTCTGCAGCTGCTCGACCGAAGGGCGTTTGGGACTGATCGTTTCCGCTGCCCGGGAGGTCACGGAAAGGGAAGAAAGCGCGATGACGATCGCAATGCGGCTTGCTCGATTCATGGGTTCTCCCAGGGCCAGGAATGATTCACGCGCGGGTATCGGCCTACGTCGGCCACGTCAGCCACGCGCCCGGTTCGACGACCTGCACGGCGACTACGCGGTCACGGGCAGCCTTGCGAAGGCGCCCCAGCGGGTCGTCCACTTCCACATACTTGTCCATTCCGCTGATGCCATAGTGAATGGGCACCAGCGTGCGTGCGCCGAGGATTGCCGCCGCTGCCACCGCCTGCTCCGGCGTCAGTACGCCAGGCTGTCCACTTGCGGGTTCGCGCCAGCCGAACGTGGCGCCATTGATGGGGAGGAAGGCCGCATCGAACGGTCCGAACTGGCGGCCTATGCGCCACCAGTGGCCGTGCCATTGGGTGTCGCCGCCATGGAAGATGCGTCGGCCGCCCGCTGTTACCACCCAGGACACCTGCGTATCGCCGTAGCCATCCGATGCTGGTACCGGCGTTGCAGTGAAGTCGCCCAGCAGTTGAGGCTCCCACAGCACACTTGGCCGTGCCCGTGCGGCTGCGGGCAGCGGCATGGGCTGCAGGCCAGCTGGATAGGCGAGTGTTCCGCCTTTGCTGAGCGCCGCCGCAACCGCATCTGCATCGAAGTGATCGGAGTGGGTGTGGGTGACCAGCACGTGGCTTTCGCCCAGCACATCGTTCACCGGCACCAGCCGGTCCGGCAGCGCCTTGCCCCACGTTGCGGGATTCACCAGCGGATCAATCAGCAGCGTGCCTTCCGGCAACTGCAGCCGCACCCCGGCCCACGCCAATCGCTGAGCGCTCAGGGTGCGCAGTGCCGCCGGTGTGGCTGCGGCGCCGGCAGGGACCAGCGCTGCAGCGGCCACACCGGCGCAACTGGCAAGGAAGCGTCTGCGACTACCCAGCGCAGGCGCGTTGAGCGGATCGTTTTTCATACGGCCTGCTCCCTTGCTGCCAACGCGGCATCCAGGGAGAAGATCGACTGCGCGACGATCGCCGTGAGGTTGTGTCCATGCCATTCTCGTTCGAATGCCGTCGGCGCTACCCCCGGCGCAATGCAATCCTCCAGCCTGATGGTTGCTATCAGTGGCGTGGCTTCCGCTGGTGCGGCTCGCAGCCGGATGTCCACGACGATCTCCTGCATTCGCCGCAGGTAGTGGAGTGCATTGCCCAGCACCGGCGCATCGAAGACACCGATATGCCCACCGACCACCCTGCCGCGCCCGAACTGCTGGATACGGCCGATGGCGGCGCGCTGCAGTGCCGGGTCCGATCGTGAGAGATAGACGATGTTGCCGACGATGTTGTCGCCCACGCAGACCAGATCGGCGGTCGGTACATCCACGGTCATGTGGTCCATCGTTTTGCCTGGGTTGTACAGGAAGCGCAACTGGTGGCGCCCCCAGCGCATGACGAAGTTGTCGAACACGATATCCGGATCGCGGTAGAACGATGCCACCGGTCGGTTCTGCGAAAGAAGGGCGTGCCGATGATGGCGGTGCGCCAGGGTCAGCGCCTCCGGAAAGAGCGTCATGCCGCAGATGTGGTCGCTCATGAAATGGGTGGCTGCAACCAGCCGCACCCTTTTGCCCATCTGCCCCTGCAGCACCTCTCTCAACCAGGTGGCATCCTCCTCGCTGCCCAGCGCATCCACCAGCAGCACCTGGTCACCGTTTACGAATGCGGTAGCGACCGATTCAACCTCGTCACCGACGAACATCAGCACATCTGGGGCGAGCTCCTGAATACGCACGGCGGCCTTTCACGGTGGGAGGATGTGCATCATCGCCAGCCCATGCAGCGCCCGACAAACGAGTATTTCTGCGCTTCGCGTTAGAAAAATTCATGCGATACGATGGCAGTACCCCTGCCTTGGAAGGCGCTTGTGAAAGCCCGCCCCACTGCTCCACTGAATGCGCTGCGCACGTTCGAAGCTGCTGCCCGCCACCTCAGCTTCAATCGGGCGGCACGCGAGTTGTTCGTCACCCCGGCTGCGGTCAGCCACCAGGTCAAACATCTCGAGGCCTATCTGGGTGTAAGCCTGTTCCAGCGCACTCACCGCGCCGTCGCACTCACTTCGGAGGGTGCGGCGCTGGCAACAACGGTCGGCGAGTTGCTTGGGCAGTTGGACCTGGCGCTGGACCGCGCCAGGACGCGAGCACCGCTCGAGCTGCGGGTGACAACCATGGAATCGTTTGCCGCGAAATGGCTGGCCGCAAGGCTGCACCTGTTTCACCATGCGCACCCCAACGTCCGGGTGCGCATCGACACCGGCGATGAACATGCTGACTTCCTGCGCGGGGGATTCGATGTAGGCATCCGCTACGGCGCGGGCAGCTACACCGGCGTACACGCAGAACTGCTGATGAAGGCGCCAGTGTTTCCGGTGTGCTCGCCAACGCTGTTGGCTGACAGCGCGTGCAGGCTGCAGCAGCCAGATGATCTGCGCCACTACACTTTGCTGCACGATGAAAGTGCCACGGGCCGCCCTGGCGTACCCGCATGGTCACACTGGCTGACGGCTGCGGGCGCTACCAATGTCAACGCCAGCGCCGGGCCCGTTTTTTCCAGCATCTATCTTGCACAGGAAGCAGCGGTGGCGGGCCACGGCGTGGCGCTCGGCGTAGCGCCGCTGGTGGAAGATGATCTTCGGCAAGGCAAGCTGGTGAAACCCTTCAGCCTGGAGCTGGAGAACCATTACGCATTCTGGTTGATCTGCCGGGAAGTGGCTCAGGATCGTCCCGATGTGGAGGCGTTCTGCAAATGGCTGGTTGCGGAATAACAGTGGGGTGACCGGCCACCACAGGCCCGTGCGCTCTTACAGCAGTTCATGGGGAAACAGTGGGCAGGCCAATCAACCATCGCCCGCATGCATCCGGTAGTGCTTCACCCATTCCATGGATTGTGCGATACCGCCGAAGGGAAACAGATGCGGGCTGACCTGGCCATGGGCTTCGGTCAACCCGTCCACCAGGCGATCCACGAACACATCGGGCCCGGCCGTTCCCAGCAGGCGGCCGATCGAGACGCCGTAGCGGGACAGCATCGAGGTGCTTGCAGCTACGCCGCACATCGCCGCGTAGCGTACAAGTTGCGCGACGCTGGCGGGCCCGGGAACGCCGACCAGCACTGGAGGGGTGATGCGCCGGCCGCGCAGTTCATGCAACCAGATCAGCACGCTATCGGCATCGAATGCGAACTGGGTGATGATCAACGGTGCCATGCCCCGCGCTTCGATGCGCTGGCACTTGTGTTCAAGTACGCGCCACCGATCGACGCTGGTCATTACCGGATGGCCTTGCGGATGCCCGCCCACAGCGACAACCTTGATGCCGGCGCGCTCGAGGACACCGCTCTCGATGATCGATGCACTGTCGGCGAACGGCCCGGCAGGTGTGGATAGATCCCCCGCAATCAGCAGACAGCGCTCGACGCCGGCCTCGCTGCGCGCGCGCTCCATGAAACGATCAAGCGCCGCCCGCGAGACGATGCGGCGTGCGGAAAGGTCTGGCATCGGCTCGAAACCCAGTTCGCGCACCGTGCGTACCGCAGCCAGTCGCGCATCGTCGTCCTCGCTGGCCAGGTAGGGAATGGAAATCGTCGTACCGGGGGCTATGCGGGCTGCCTCCGCGCATAGCGCCGGAATGGCCTTCGCGCTGACTTCAAGGGAAACGGCGCCGATGAAGGCCTGCGCCCGCTGCGCGCGGTCGGCAGTGCCCGTCAGAATCGGAGCCCGGCGGTCGACAGCCCCCGGCATCAGCCGGCTCCGCGCAGGTTGCCGGCGCTGGTGGAGCTGTTCCGTGCCAGCTCGACAAACGCCTGCAGGTAATCGATGCCGGTATCCGCCTCGCGCGCACCCAGATAGATCTGCTTGGGAATGCCTTTGGCGCCCAGCCGTACCGGCACGACGTCCATGCGGGCGGCGTACTCTTCCACCAGCCAGCGCGGCATGGCGGCCACGCCACGGCCACTGGCCACCATCTGCATCATGATGTCGGTGGTTTCAATGGCCTTGTGCCGCCGTGGCGTGATGCCGGCCGGCAGCAGGAACTGGTTGTAGATGTCCAGCCGCTCGAACGGCACCGGGTAGCTGATCAGCACTTCCTGGCTGAGCTGGCGCGGCTTTACGTAGTCCACCTTGGCCAGCGCGTGGCCCTTGGCCACCACCAGCACCTGCTCGTAATCGAAGACGGGGACGAATTTCAGGCCCGGCTTCAGCAGCGGGTCGGGCGTGACCAGCAGGTCGATCTCGTAGCCGAACAGCGCGCCGATCCCCCCGAACTGGAACTTCTGCTTGACGTCCACATCCACGTCCGGCCAAGCGGCCAGATAGGGCGAGACGATCTTCAGCAGCCACTGGTAGCAGGGGTGGCATTCCATGCCGATGCGCAGCGCGCCGCGCTCGCCCTGTGCGAACTGGCCCAACCGCTCCTCGGCCAGGTCCAGCTGCGGCAGCACCCGGTTGGCGACCGCAAGCAGGTATTGCCCGGCCTGGGTCAGCCGCAGGCTGCGGCCTTCGCGCAGCCAGACATCGGTGCCGAGCTGCAGCTCCAGCTTCTTCATGCTGTGGCTCAGGGCCGACTGGGTCAGGTTGAGCACGCCGGCAGCGGCAGTGAGTGACCCCTGCTGTTCGACCTGCTGCACGATGCTGAGATGGATCCGCTCCAACATGACGATGAATCTCACTCATGGATTGGTGAAGTAATACCATTTTACGTCATGGGAAGCGCTGGCTAGCATCGGCTCATGCCTTCGGTTACCTGCCAGCCCGGTCACCCCGCCGGCCTGCAGGACTGCGCCTCTGCAGATCATCCCGAAGGAGCCCCTCCCCTGCTGAAAGCGAAGAGATGACCCGCCCCCTCCGTATCGTCGCCGTTTCCGGCGGGCTGCAACGACCCTCAAGGGCCGCGGCCCTGGCCGAGCACCTGCTGGACCTGATCGGCGAAGGCCTGCCCTGCGATCAGCACCTGATTGAACTGGGTGAACTGGCGCCGCAGTTGGCCGGTGCGCTCTGGCGCTCGCAGTTGCCCGAGACCGTGGAGCGGCAGTTGGCCGCTGTCGAGCAGGCCGATGTACTGGTGGTGGCCACGCCGGTCTACCGCGGTTCGTACACCGGCCTGTTCAAGCACTTCTTCGATTTCATCGACCAGGACGCGCTGGTCGATACCCCGATCCTGCTGGCCGCCACCGGCGGCAGCGAGCGCCACGCGCTGGTGATCGACCACCAGCTGCGACCGCTCTTCAGCTTCTTCCAGGCCCGCACCCTGCCCTTGGGCGTCTACGCGACCGACCGTGATTTCGCCGACGGCCGTGTACACGACGAAGCGCTGATCCAGCGGGCGCGCCTGGCGGTACAGCGGGCCATGCCGTTGCTTGTCCTCTCCCCTCGCGCAGCCCCTGCTCCGCTTGTGGCCGCTACCGCTTTCTGAAAGCCGAATGCCATCGACCTGCATTCGGATGTCACCCCGCAAACCGGAACGCCGCCCATGACGACCAACACCTTCACCTTCAGCATCACCCGTATTCCTTTCAACGAGGATTACCAGCCCGCTGACGGCACGCGCATCACCACCAACTTCGCCAACCTGGCCCGCGGCGAATCCCGCCGGGAAAACCTGCGCAACACTATCAGCATGATCAACAACCGCTTCAATGACCTCGCGCACTGGGACAACCCGAGCGCGGATCGCTACGCGGTCGAGCTGGACATCATCTCGGTGGAGATGCACATCGCCGGCGGCGACGGCGAGGATGCGTTCCCGTTGATCGAGGTGCTGCGGCCGACCATCGTCGACACCCTCACCGGTGCGCGCATCGAAGGCATTGTCGGCAACAACTTCTCGTCGTATGTGCGCGACTACGATTTCAGCGTCGTACTGCCGGCCAGCAACGAAGGCAAGGCCACGTTCGGCATTCCCGAAGGCTTCGGTGACCTGCACGGCAAGCTGTTCAAGCACTTCCTGGAGTCGGACGCCTACCACGCCAATTTCAGCAAGGGGCCTGTGATCTGCATCAGCGTTTCCAGCAGCAGGACCTACCACCGCACCGAGAACCACCACCCCATCCTCGGCGTGGAATACCGGCAAGGCGAGTTCTCCCCCACCGACCAGTATTTCGACAAGATGGGGCTGCGGGTGCGCTATTTCATGCCGCCAGGCAGCGTTGCGCCGCTGGCGTTCTACTTCCAGGGCGACCTGCTGGGCGACTACTCGAACCTGGAACTGATCGGCACCATCAGCACGATGGAAGCCTTCCAGAAGATCTACCGCCCGGAGATCTACAACGCCAATTCCGTGGCCGGCAAGGTCTACCAGCCCAGCCTGAAGCACCAGGACTACTCCTCCACCCGCATCGTCTACGACCGCGAGGAGCGCAGCCAGCTGGCCGTCAAGCAGGGCAAGTTCACCGAAGAACACTTCATCAAGCCGTACCGCGCCGTGCTTGAGCAGTGGGCCGCCCGCTGATCCACCGCTTTTCCATTCGCCCCCCAGGACACAAGACGCAATGTCGACGAAGAAACTGCTCCCCACCTCCACCGCAGGCAGCCTGCCCAAGCCCTCCTGGTTGGCCGAGCCGGAAAAGCTCTGGTCGCCCTGGAGGCTGCAGGATGACGGCCTGATTGAAGGCAAGCAGGATGCCCTGCGCCTGTCCCTGCAGGAACAGCAGCACGCCGGTATCGACATCGTCAGCGACGGCGAACAGACGCGGCAGCATTTCGTCACTACCTTCATCGAACACCTCAGTGGCGTCGATTTCCAGAAGCGTGAAACCATCCGCATCCGCGACCGCTACGACGCCAGTGTGCCCACCGTGGTGAGCGCTGTCAGCCGCCCGAAGCCGGTGTTTGTGGAAGACGCGAAGTTCCTGCGCAGGCAAACCACGCAGCCGATCAAATGGGCGCTGCCGGGCCCGATGACCATGATCGACACGCTGTATGACGCGCACTACAAGAGCCGCGAGAACCTGGCATGGGAGTTTGCGAAGATCCTCAATGAGGAAGCCAAGCAGCTGGAGGCGGCTGGCGTGGACATCATCCAGTTCGATGAGCCGGCGTTCAACGTGTTCTTCGACGAAGTGAACGACTGGGGCGTGGCCGCGCTGGAGCGCGCGGTCGAAGGGCTCAAGTGCGAAACGGCGGTGCATATCTGCTATGGCTATGGCATCAAGGCCAACACCGACTGGAAGCAGACGCTGGGTTCGGAATGGCGCCAATATGAAGAATCGTTCCCGAAGCTGCAGACCTCCAGCATCGACATCATCTCGCTGGAGTGCCACAACTCGCACGTGCCGATTGACCTGATCGAGCTGGTGCGCGGCAAGAAGGTGATGGTCGGTGCCATCGATGTGGCGTCCAGCGTAGTGGAGACGCCGGAAGAAGTGGCCAACACCCTGCGCAAGGCGCTGCAGTTCGTGGATGCCGACAAGCTCTACCCCAGCACCAACTGCGGCATGGCACCGCTGGCGCGTGAGGTGGCAAGAGGCAAGCTGCGCGCGCTCAGCGCAGGCGCACAGATCATCCGCGAGGAGCTTCTGGGCCAGGGCTGAGCAGGCCGGGGCATCCTGTCGAACACGCTCCGCTCCGCGAAGCAAAGGCCGCGCGCCAGTGCGGGAGCCCTCCACTCCCGCACTGGCGCCGCCCCCCTACCCGGGTGCCCCGATACTCAGCGCTGCTGATCCTTCAGGAACAGCCACGTGATCAGCGTGGCGTCCGGCCCCTCGGGATCGGTGAACGGCAATCCGGTCTGGCTGCCGCTCCAGGCATGCCCCATCCCCTGCACCACGTAATGCCGGACCAGCGTCCTGCCACCGTAGGTGTAGCTGTCGACTGTGTAGGCGCGCCCACCCGGCACCTGTCCGTGGAAAGTGTTGGTAGGCACATACTTCACCGAGTCGTTGTCCAGGCCATCGTCGGCCAGGTCATTGGTCTGCAGGAACTGGCGCACGGCCTGCTGTCCGTTCACCGGGTTCACCGTGGCGTCGGCGGTGCCATGGAACACCAGCACCGGGATCGGTCGCGGCGACGGCGAGCCCGAGCACTGCCAGGCCAGCCGCCCGTTGCTGTCCGGCGAGTAGATGCTGCCGGCCAACAGCGCGTAGGCGCTGCCGGAGATCGTGGTCGCGCCCTTGTACATGCCACCGGAATGGATCGCGCCCGCAGCGAACACGTCCGAATAACAGGCCAGCATGATCGAGGTCATCGCCCCGCCGGCGGAAATACCGGTGACGTACACACGATGCGGATCGATGCTGTAGCCCGCCTTCACCTTGTCAACGATGCCCGCCAGGATCGAGGCCTCGCCACTGTCGCGCGCCTGGTTGATCGGCAACTGCCAGTTCCAGCAGCGTGCCGGATTGGAGGTTACGTTCTGCCGCGGGTAGACCACGATGAAGCCTTCAGTGTCGGCCACCTCGTTGAAGCCGGAGGCCTCGCCCATCAGGTTCGGCCCGGTCACGCAGCCGTGCAGCACCAGCAACAGGGGCAGCGGCTGCGTTTCGTCGTAACCCGCCGGCACCCACACCTGGTACTCGCGCGCGCCGAACAGATTGCCGTACAGGCCAACATCCCAATGCCCGGGTGGGTCTGCCGCAACTGCGGTACCCGTCGTGGCCAGCCAGGTGCACAGCAGCAGCACCAGCGCCTTGATTGAATCGATTCCAGATTTCATGACCAGATCCTCATGCGTGAGTCGTGGATGAAGTGGTACCGGAAATCCCCATGGACCGACCTTCCAGAGGGTGCTGCGACGCCGCTGTCAAACCCAGCCGGTGGCGTAGTAAATGCCGATCACCACGAACACCGCGAGGGTCTTGATGATGGTCACTGCGAAGATGTCCCTGTAGGCCTGGCGATGGGTCAGCCCGGTGACCATCAGCAGGGTGATGACCGCACCGTTGTGCGGCAGGCTGTCCATGCCGCCCGATGCCATCGCCGCAACACGGTGCAGCACCTCCATCGGGATGCCGGCGGCCTGCGCGTTGGCGATGAAGGTTTCCGACATTGCCGCCAGGGCGATGCTCATGCCGCCCGATGCAGAGCCGGTAACCCCAGCCAGACCGGTTACGGTGACCGCTTCGTGCAGCAGGGGGTCCTTGATCGCCCCCAGCGCATTGGCCACCACCATGAAGCCCGGCAACGCGGCGATGACCGCGCCGAAGCCATATTCCGAAGCGGTGTTCATGGCGGCCAGCACCGCACCGCCGATCGCCGCCTTGCTGCCCTCGGCAAAGCGGGTGAGCACCGGGCGCCAGGCCAGCGCCAGCACCGACAGAATGCCAACCAGCAGCGCCCCCAACACGGCCCAGATCGCGGTGATCTTCGCCACGTCCTGCACCACCGGTGCGGCGCTGCCCATGATCGACGGTACGAAGCTGTGCTCGGCGCCGTACCAGTGCGGCATGCCCAGGGTGAACAGCTTGTTGGACACAAACACCAGCAGCAGCGGCAGCACGGCAATGCCCGCATGTGCCAGATGAGTGCCGGCGAACGGTGTGGGTTCGTTCACCAAGGTGGCCGGATCGCCGTAGCCTTCGCCGTTGCGCAGCGCAACGCGACGGCGCCACTCGAGGTAGGCCATGCCAACCGCCAACACGAAAATGCCGCCAAGCGTGCCCAGCACGGGTGCCGCCCAGGTATCGGTGCCGAAGAACGTGGTTGGAATGATGTTCTGGATCTGCGGTGTACCCGGCAACGCGTCCATGGTGAAGCTGAAGCCGCCCACCCCCAGCGTGGCCGGAATCAGGCGCTTGGGGATGTTGCTCTGGCGGAACATTTCGGCCGCGAACGGATACACCGCGAACACCACCACGAACAATGACACGCCGCCATAGGTGAGCAGGCCCGACACCAGCACGATCGACAGCATTGCCCGCTGTGGTCCGAACAACCGGATCGCAGCACCCACGATGGATCGGGAGAAGCCGGACAGTTCGATCAGCTTGCCGAACACTGCGCCCAGCAGGAACACCGGAAAGTAGAGCTTGAGGAAGCCGACCATCTTGTCCATGAACAAACCGGTGAACATCGGCGCCACCAGCGAGGGATCGGTCAGCAGCACAGCGCCGAGAGCGGCGATGGGCGCGAACAGGATCACGCTGTAACCGCGGTAGGCCACCAGGATCAGGAAGGCCAGCGCTGCAAGTACGATCAGTAACGACATACGGCGCTTCCAGGTGGGGACGCGCCCAGTATCCGGATCTGGCGATCGCTGCCGACTGGACCTAGGTCCACTCGCCGGTGCCCCTTGCGGCCGCTAGCCTAGGCAGCATGGGTGGCAATGGGCCATCTGCCTTGGGGGAGGACCGAATGAAACGGAATTGCTTGAGCCTGATGATCGGCACGCTGTTGGCCACCGGGCCGGTTCTGGCGCAGGAAGTACCGCAGGGCACGCCGACGGCAGGCAGGACCGCTTCGGCCACAAACCTGGACAGCATCACGGTGACCGCACGCAAGCGCGAGGAGACCCTGCAGGAAGTGCCGGTTGCCGTCACTGCCTTTACCTCCGAAGCCCTGGACAAGATGAACGTCCAGGACATCAGCGACCTGGATGGACAGGTGCCCAACCTGACCATCTACGCGGCGCGAGGGGCCAGCAGCACGGTCACGGCCTACATCCGCGGCGTTGGCCAGTCCGACCCCACCTGGGGCGCTGACCCGGGCGTAGGCATCTACCTGGACGACGTCTATATTGCCCGCCCGCAGGGCGCGTTGCTGGATGTGTTCGACGTCTCGCGCATCGAGGTGCTGCGCGGCCCGCAGGGCACGCTGTACGGCAAGAACACCATCGGCGGTGCGATCAAGTACGTCTCGCGCGGCCTGCCGACCCAGACCGAAGGCTTCGCCCAGATCACCGTGGGCAACTACAGCCAACTGGATGCCAAGGCGGCGATCGGCGGCCCGATCGGCGGCGCCGACAGCGGTCTGCGCGCGCGCCTGGCGGTGGCCAGCATGAATCGTGACGGCTTCGGCGAGAACACCTTCACCGACCAACCGGTGAGTGACAAGCAGATCAATGCGGCGCGCTTCAACCTGGGTGCGTATGCGGGCGATGATTTCGACGTGCAGTTCGCCCTGGACTGGATCGATGACCAGTCAGGCATGCGCGGTTCGAAGATGCTGGCGCCCAACCCGTTCGTGCGCGCCTACCCGCCGATGGATGACCGCTACGATATCCGCTCGGGCATGCGCAACCTCAACAGCGTGGAGACCAAGGGCGCCTCGGCCACGGTGAACTGGCGGCCCAGCGAGGATGTTGCACTGAAGTACGTGGTGGCCAAGCGCGAATCGGACAGCGATGCGAACATCGATTTCGACAGCACGCCGGTCAAACTGGCCGATGTGGGTGGCACTTACCACGACGACCAGGTCAGCAACGAGGTGCAGCTGAACTACGATGCCGGCGGACGCGTGCGCGGCGTGGTTGGCCTGTACCAGTTCAGTGGCGAAGCCGGCGGCCAGATCCGCAACAACTTCTTCAACCTGCAGTTCGGCGATACCCGCGGCAAGGTACTGACCGACAGCATCGCGCTGTATGCCGATTGGACCTTCGACTTGACCAGCAAGCTGAAGCTGGACGTCGGCGCCCGCTACACCGACGAGGACAAGCGCGCGATCGTGTTGAACCGCTTCTACTTGGATGCGACGTTCACGCGCCCGATCGCCATCGCCGCCGATTTCGACAAGAAGACCAACTTCAAGAACGTCTCGCCCAAGGTGTCGCTGGACTACCAGATCACCCCGGACATCATGGTCTACGGCCTGGCCACGCGAGGCTTCAAGTCCGGGGGCTACAACATCCGCGCCAATGCCGTGGCGGTGCCACGCTCGGCTGAGCCGTTCGATGACGAGACCGTGGACAGCTTCGAGATCGGCAGCAAGATGGCTTTCCTCGACCAGCGCCTGTTCCTGAACCTGTCGGCGTTCCACAACAAGTACAAGGACATCCAGCTTTCCGTGTTCACCGGCATCGATACCAACGGCGACGGCGTCGACGATTCCTTCTTCGGCGACTTCACCAATGCCGGCGCCGGCACCATCAACGGCCTGGAGATCGAGTACCAGTACCTGCCCAGCCAGCACTGGCTGATCTCCGGCAACCTGGCCTGGCTGGATGCCAAGTATGACGAGTACATGGACCGGGGCGTCAACGTGGCCAAGCAGATGAAGTTCACCAACGCACCGGACTTCTCGGGTGCACTGAACGTGGAGTACCGCACCGACCTGGCCAATGGCAGCAACCTGTCCGCTCGGGTGAGCTACAGCTACCAGAGCGAAGTGTGGCCAACCACCGACCTGAGCCCGGTGATCCGCCAGGATGGCTACGGGCTGGTCAATGCCGGCGTGATCTGGAAGCTCGACGATGCCTGGACCTTCTCGTTGCAAGGCACCAACCTGGCCGACAAGGAATACCGCACCACCGGTTACAACATTCCGGCGGTCGGCACGCTGATTGGTTTCTATGGGCCGCCGCGCCAATATAGCCTCAGCGTCCGTTACGATTTCTAGGAAACGTCTGCATGACACCGTCTTACGATGATCTGTACTGGAAAAGTGACGATGGCCTGCGCCTGCATGCGCGCGATCATGCACCGGGCGCGGGACAACCACCCCGCGGCACGGTGGTCTGCATCCCGGGCTTGACCCGCAACGGTGCCGACTTCGATGCCCTTGCGCAGTCACTGACTGCCGTCGGCTGGCGGGTGATCGCGGTAGACCTGCGTGGACGTGCGGGTTCTGAACGTGCGCCGGACCCGTCCAGTTACAACCCGCGCGCCTATGCCGATGACATGGTGGCGCTGCTGCGGTCACAGAACGTCGACAAGGCGGTGTTCGTCGGCACCTCGCTGGGGGTGCTGGTCACCATCACCCTCGCCTCGCGTGCACCCGGGCTGATCGCCGCGGCGGTCCTGAACGATGCCGGCCCCAAGGTGCCGCGCGAAGCCCTGGCACGGATTGGCAAGTACGCCGGCAAGCCGGTGCCACCGATGGACCTGGCAAAGGCCACGACCTATGTGGAATCCATCGGCAAGGCCGCGTTCCCGCGCTTTACCATCGACGATTGGCGGGCGATGGCCGTGCGCACCTTCCGCCAGCGCAGCGATGGCCTGATGGTGCTGGATTACGACCCGGCGGTGATCCGTACCACGCGGCCGTGGCTGCTGTGGCTGCTGCGCCCGGTGCTGTGGCGTGCGGTGCGTGGCCTTACCTCGCGGGTACCGGTGCTGGTGGTGCGCGGGGCGCTGTCGGACATCCTGCCTGCCGACGTCGCGCGGCAGATGGCGGCCACATCGCCCAACGCCCGCCTCGTTGAAGTGCCGGAGGTGGGCCATGCGCCGATGCTGTCCGAGCCCGAGGCGCGCGATGCGATCCTGGCCCTGTTGGAGCGCGTGCGATGAGTTGCAACGTCTCGATCGATGAGCTGCCCCCCGCCCTGCATGCCCTGCGGCAATGGGCGGCAGGCGAGCGACTGAGCGGCAGCACGCGCATCACGCAATCGCGCATCGATGCCTTCGCCGACGCCACTGGCGACCACAACTGGATCCACACCGATCCGGCCCGCGCGCAGACCGGCCTGCAGGGCGGGCAGACCATCGCGCATGGTTTTCTTCTGCTCTCGCTCACCGTCGAAGACGATGTGGCGGCCCTGGCCGGTTTTCCCGGCATCGCCCACGTACTCAACTACGGTTTGAACAAGGTCCGCTTCCTGGCGCCGGTACCCAGCGGATCCGAAGTGCGGGTGCGCTCGCAGCTGCTGTCACTGGAGGAGCGCAGGCCCGGGCAGTGGCTGCTGACCCAGCACAAGACGGTGGAAGTAATCCCCACCGGTGACGTGGCCGTGGTCGCCGAACAGCTGTCGCTGATCGTGCTCGCCGACTAGCGCCGGCCGGCTGCCCGCCGGCCGCGGTTCTCTCTACACTGGAGCGATGTTGACGCCCGCCATCGTCCTGTTCGCCTGCATCGCGTGGACCGTGCTGCTGTTCGGCGTCGCCCTGTGGGGGGAACGCCAGGGGCACCGGCTGTCGAAGGTCTGGCCGGCCATCTACGCGCTGTCGCTGGGTGTGCACTGCACGGCGTGGACCTATTACGGGGCCGCCTCGCAGGGCGTGCAGTGGGGCTTCCCGATCCCGCCGACACTGGTCGGCATGGCCCTCATTTTTGCCTTCGGCCTGCCCTTCCTGGTGCGGCTGGGGCGACTGGCCAAGCAGCACAACAGTGCCACCATCGCCGACCTGGTGGTGGCGCGCCTGCGTGCCGATCAAGGGCTGGGCATCACCATTACCCTGGTCGCGCTGTTCGGCATCATTCCCTACATCGCACTGCAGCTGAAAGCGGTCAGCCAGGGGCTTGCTGCCCTGCTCGGTGATCAGTTCGCGCCCGTTGGCTGGCAACTGGACATGTCGTTCTGGTTCGCGCTGACGATGGCGGCGTTCACCACGCTGTTCGGTGCACGCAAGGCGTCGGCCACCGAACACAACCGCGGCATCGTGGTCGCGCTGGGCCTGGAGTCGCTGTTGAAGCTGACGGCACTGCTGGCCATTGGTCTGTACGCCGCGCTCTCGGTGCACAAGGCTGGCGTGCCGCTGCTTGAGAAGATGGCGCACCTGCCACCGCCGGCAGTGGTGCCGGATTACCTGACCATGGTGGCGCTCGGTGCGATGGCCGCGTTCACCCTGCCCCATCAGTTCCACGTGGGCGTGGTTGAACTGCGGCAGTCGTCGGACCTGAAGACGGCGCGCTGGCTGTTCCCGGTGTACCTGCTGTTGATCGGCCTGCCGTCGGTGCCGATGGCACTGGCCGGTGCCGCACAGTTGCCGTCTTCGGTGTCGCCCGACCTGTATGTACTGGCGCTGCCGCAGGAGCGCGGCCACCACCTGCTGGCGCTGCTGGCCTACCTGGGCAGTCTGAGCGCGGCCACCGGCATGATGATCCTGTCCGGGCTGACCCTGTCGATCATGCTCGGCAACCACGGCGTGGGTTCACGCCTGCTGAGCGGGGTCAATGGCTTCAGCAGTGGCGCCGATCTGCGACCGCGCGTGCTGGCCTTCCGTCGCGCTGGCATCCTCGCCGTGTTCCTGATGTCGTGGCTGTACAGCCGCGCGATGAGCGGCACCGAGGCGCTCAGCGATTTCGGCCTGATGTCGTTCACCGCGCTCTCCCAACTGGCACCGGCGGTACTGCTGGCGGTGTACCGCCCGCGCACGCCCTCCCCGGCCATCATCGCCGGGATCGTGCTGGGTTCACTGGTCTGGCTGTGGCTGGTGCTGCTGCCGATGGTGATCCCCGCCCCGCCAGCGGCAGCCAGCCCCGACGGATTGCACTGGCTGGCGATGTTCTCGCTACGCATGCAGCCGGGCCATATCGCCATCAGCATGGGTGCGAGCCTGGCGGCCAACCTGGCGACCGTTGTGCTGGTGTCGCGTGCGGTGCGTCCCTCGCTGCCACGGCAGCGCGACGCGGTGGCCGCGGCATCGTTGCGCAAGACCGCCGGCCGCTTCCTCGGCCAGGAACGGGCACGCCAGCTGATGGACGGGCATGCCGGGCAGATGCTGGATGACGAGCGGGTCACCGCCATCGAGCGGGAGCTGACTGCCGTGGTCGGTGCGGGCATGGCACGCCTGCTGGTGGAGGCGGCCCGCGATGGTGGCGCTGCACCGCTGGACGCGGTTACCCGTGCGGTCGGCGAAGCCACCCAGGTGCTGCGCTTCAACCAGCGCCTGCTGGAAGCCGCCTTGGAAAACATGAGCCAGGGCATCAGCGTGGTCGATGCGCAGCTGCAGCTGGTGGCCTGGAACAGCCGTTATGCCGCACTGTTCAAGTTCCCGCCGGAGCTGCTGCAGGTGGGACAGCCGGTGTCGAACCTGACGGCGTGGGCGTTGGGTCAGCTGAAGATCGGCGACACCCCCGGCGACTCGCGCGACAAGGCGTTGCAACGGCGGGTGGTACATATGCGGCGCGGCACTCCGCATCTGTCGGAGCGGATCTTCCCGGACAACACCATCGTTGAAATCCGCGGCAACCCGATGCCCGGTGGCGGCTACGTGGCCACCTTCACCGATGTCACCGCTTTCCGGCGGGCAGAGGACGCGCTCAAGCGCAGCAACGAAACCCTGGAGCGCCGGGTGCAGGACCGCACCGCCCGGCTGGAGCAGGCCGTGCATGAAGCCGAGCGGGCCAACGTGGCCAAGACACGCTTCCTCACCGCCGTCGGCCACGACCTGATCCAGCCCCTGCATGCGGCGCAGCTGCTGACCGATGCCATGTCGCAGCACATCGAATCGGAGTTCCTGGACAGCTTCCTGCGGCAGATTCGTGGTGCGCTGGATTCCACCGATGACCTGCTGTCGGGCCTGCTCGATATTTCGCGGCTGGAAGCCGGTGGACTGGTGGCCGATCCGCGCCCGTTCGCGCTGTCGACCGTACTGGACCCGCTTGCACAGGAGTTCGCTGTGCTGGCAGCGGCGCGCGGCCTGCAGTTCCGCCATGTGCGGACCCGCGCGTGGGTGCACAGCGATCCGTTGCTGCTGCGCCGGGTGCTGCAGAACTTCCTGGCCAATGCCATCCGCTACACCCGCCATGGCGGCGTGCTGCTGGGCGTGCGTCGACATGGCCAGGCGCTGTCCATCAGCGTGCATGACAGCGGACCCGGCATCGCGCCGGAGCAGCAGGCGGTTGTGTTCGAGGAATTCCATCGTGGTGATCGCAGCAACGGCCAGGGCCTTGGTCTGGGCCTGACCATTGCGAGCCGCATTGCCGACCTGCTGCACGCGCCGCTGCAACTGCAGAGCGCGCTCGATCGCGGCTCGACCTTCTCCATCACCGTGGCGCGGGCAGCACCCCCTGCAGCCCCGCGCACTGAACCCGTCGCTGGCAACAGCAGCATCAAGGGTATCCGCGTGCTGGTGGTCGACAACGATCCGCAGGCGCTGGAGGCAATGCGACAGATGCTGCTTTCCTGGGGCTGCGATGTCATCGCGGCGCGCGATGTCAATGCGCTGGGTGCTTCAGCACAGGAGGCGGCACTGTGGTTGTTCGACTACCACCTTGATGATGGCGATACCGGTGTCGCGCTGTGGAAGCGCCTTGTCGCCGTCCACGGGACGCGGCCGACGGTGATTCTCAGCGCCGACACCGGCAGCGAAACCCGCGAGGCGGTGCGCAGCGTGGGCCTGTCGCTGCTCAACAAACCGTTCAAACCGCTGGCACTGCGCTGGGCGATCAACCATCTGCTGGCAACGGCCGCTACGGCAACGCCCTGACCAAGGGTCAGGCGTCCTGCGTCTCTTCGATCTGCCGCGAGGGATCGGTCAACCCCATCTCGTGCAGCACACGGATGGCCTGCGCACGATTGCGCACGCCCAGCCGGCCCATGATGCGGGTCATGTGCGCCTTGACCGTACGCAACTGCACGCCCAGCCGGTCGGCGATCTGCTTGTTGAGGAGTCCTTCCGCCACCAGGCTCAGCACCCTGTACTGATGTGCGGACAGGCTGGACAAGCGCGCGGCAAGATCGGCGTCCTTGTTGAAGGGCGCGACCCGCGCCACCGGCTCGCGCAGCAACGCCGGAATCCAGCGTTCACCTTCCAGCACGGTCTGCAGCGCGGACTGCAGGTCGGTCAGCCCTGAACTCTTGGGCAGATAGCCGGCCGCGCCCAGATCGATGGCACGGCGGATCACGTGCGGCTCTTCATTGGCCGAGACGATGATGATCGCCAGCCCCGGTTGCAGTGCACGGATGGTCGCCAGCCCGGCAAGACCATGGTTGCCTGGCATATGCAGGTCCAGCAGCATCAGGTCGATCTGCTGGCTCTCGATCGCTTCCAGCACGCTGTGCAGCGAATCGGCCTCGCTGATCTGCAGATCAGCCACTGCCTCCTCGGCCGCGCGATGCAGCGCGGCGCGGAACAAGGGGTGGTCATCGGCGATGAGCAGGGTCGGCATGTCCAGCCGAGGTTAGCAAATCGCCTGCGGTTGGGCACGGGTACCAAGGTACGCTGGCGTGCGCCGCCCGGATCGTTAGGGTGGAGCAATGAACATCCATCGCTCCCTTGCTCCGCTGTGCGCCGCGCTGGCCCTGTTGCCGGGCGGCATCTCCGTCGCCGATGCCGCCACGCCACGCCCCAGCACCGCTGTTCCGGTGTTCGAGCAGTGGCGGGAAACCCTGCATCGCGGCAACGATGAACTGCTGACGGCGGGACTGGACATCGACGCCCTGCGCTCGACCAGCGCGCCCCAGTTCGCCAACCCGGCCCGGCCCACCGCAGACGAGGCCCGACGCCGTGCGATCTGGAGCAGTTGGCGTGGTATTGCCGACCTGACTCCCGGTGGTGGTTTCGGCGATGTCTACGGCAGCCTGCAGGCAGTGCCCGGCCGCGAATTCTCGGCCTATGCGCGCATCGATGGCGCACGCCAACCCCACCGCGTACTGGTGCAGGTGCCCGACACCTTCGACGCTTCGCGACGCTGCCTGGTCGTCGCCGCGTCTTCCGGCTCGCGTGGCATCTATGGCGCGATTGCGGTTGCCGGCAGCTGGGGCCTGGCCCACGGCTGCGCCATCGCCTACACCGACAAGGGCGCCGGCAGTGACTACTACGACCTGGCCGCCAAGGCCGGCTTCCAGGCAGACGGCACGCCCGCCTCACAAGGGGCGTTGGCCTTCGTTCCTGCGGGTGCGGCAGCCACACAGGGAATTGCCTTCAAGCATGCCCATTCGGGTGACAACCCGGAAGCAGACTGGGGCCGCCATCTGCTGCAGGCGCTGCAGTTCGGCCTGCAGGTACTGGACCGCGCCTACCCCGAATCCGCCCCGTTCACGGCGGCCAACACCCGTACGCTGGGCGTGGGTGTATCCAATGGCGGTGGCGCCGTGCTGCGCGCGGCGGAGATCGAAGGCGACTGGTTCGATGCGATGGTGGCCGGCGAACCGAATGTGTCGGTGGCAGGCGCACCGCCGCTGTACGACTTCGTCACCCAGGCCGCGTTGCTGATGCCCTGTGCCCTGCTGGCAGAAGACAAACTGCCGCAACCGCCGATGCGGGCGCAGGCCGTGCCGGTGTGGACCCAGCGATGTGCCACGCTGAAATCCGCCGGGTTGGTGCAAGGTGATGACACTACGGCACAGGCACGGTCGGCACGGCAGCAACTGCTCGACGCTGGCTTGAGTGCCGACGCACTTCGTGCCGGCGCGTTCTCGACCGGGTTCGATCTGTGGCGCGCCATCGCGGTCACTTATTCGTCAGCCTATGGACGCTACGGTGCTGGCGAACATCCCTGCGCGTACAGCTTCTCCGCCGCTGGGGCAGATGGCAGGCCCGGCGCGGCCACCGCCGAGGCTCGGGCAACCTGGTGGAGCGAGGGCAGCGGCATTCCGCCGGGCAACGGCGTGGTGCTGGTGGATGGCAATGCAGCCGGGGCGGAAGCTGATCCACTGCGCGGTCTGAGCTGCCTGCGTGCACTCGGCAATGGCGATAGCGGCCATGCCCGGCGGGTACGCGCCGGCATCGCCGCGGCCACCGCCAAGGCCCCGCATCGCCGCCTGCCGATCGTGGTGATCCATGGCATCGACGATGGGCTGGTGCCGATCAGCATGACCAGCGATCGCTACGTGCCACTTGCACGCAAGGCGGGGGCGCAGATCACCTATTGGCGCGTGAACAACGCACAGCACTTCGACTCGCTGCTGGCCTTCCCGGACTACCGCAAGCGCTACGTGCCGCTGCTGCCCTACATGTTCGCGGCGATGGACCAGGTATGGGATCACCTTGAGGATCCCGCACACGCACCGCCGCACGACGCGCTCATCCAGCCAACGCCACGGGCGGAAGCCCCGCTGCTGCGCGAGCAGCTGTCCATTCCCGCGGTCACGACGATCTCCAACCGCTGACACGCCGCCCCCCCAGGAAGCCCCACATGTCGTCCGCCACCACTACCGACGCGCCCGCTGCCGAGGCCAACGCCTTTCCCCTGCTGATCAAGCAGTTGCTGCTGACGCCGCTGGCCGTGCGTCCACGGCAGGAAATCGTCTACGGCGACAAGGTCCGCTTCGACTACCGCACCCTGCAGGTGCGCATCGGCCAGTTGGCCGGGCTGTTGACCTCGCTGGGGGTAAAGCCCGGCGATACCGTGGCAATGATGGACTGGGACAGCAACCGCTACCTGGAGAGCTACTTTGCCGTGCCGATGATCGGAGCGGTACTGATGACGGTGAACATCCGGCTGGCGCCCGAGCAGATTGCCTATACGCTCAATCACAGCGGTGCGCGGGTGATCCTGGCCAACCGCGAGTTCCTGCCGGTGCTGGAAGCCATCGACGAACAGTTGCCGGATCTGCGCACGCGCATTTTGCTGGACGATGAGGATGGCACGCTGCCAACGGGTTTTGTGACCGAGTATGAAGCCGGGCTGCGCGAGGCCACGCCCATCACGTGCTTCCCGGATTTCGACGAGAACGCCCGCGCCACGACGTTCTATACGACCGGCACCACGGGCCTGCCCAAAGGGGTGTATTTCAGCCATCGGCAACTGGTGCTGCACTCGCTTGCGGCGATGGCCGCACTCGGCAGCGCGTCCAGTCAGGGGCGCCTGCACCGCGACGATGTCTACATGCCGATCACTCCGATGTTCCATGTCCACGCCTGGGGCATGCCGTACGTGGCCACGCTGCTGGGCATCAAGCAGGTCTACCCCGGGCGCTATCTGCCGGGCAAGCTGCTGGCGCTGATCGCCCGCGAGCAGGTGACGTTCTCGCACTGCGTGCCGACCATCCTGCATATGCTGCTGGGTCATGCCACGGCCGCCGATACCGATCTGCGCAGCTGGAAAGTGATCATCGGCGGTGCGGCACTGCCGCGGGCACTGGCACAGCAGGCGCTGGCCCGCGGCATCGACATCTTCGGCGGCTACGGCATGTCCGAAACCTGCCCTCTGCTCACCGTCGCGCAGATCGATGCCCATGCTCTGGACGACCCGGATGAGGAGCTGTCACTGCGTACCAAGGCCGGCATCCCGGTGCCCTTGGTGGACCTGCGCATCGTGGACGAAGACATGAACGACGTTGCCCACGATGGCGTCGCTACCGGCGAAGTGGTGGTACGCACGCCCTGGCTCACCCAGGGTTATCTGCACAATCCGGACGCTTCGACGGCCTTGTGGGCAGGCGGTTACCTGCATACCGGCGACATCGGCAACATCGATGGCGGCGGCTACCTGCGGGTGGCCGACCGCATCAAGGATGTGATCAAGACCGGCGGCGAGTGGATCTCCTCGCTCGCCCTGGAAGACATCATCGCCCAGCATCCGGCGGTCAGCGAGGTCGCCGTGATCGGCATCAGCGATACGAAATGGGGCGAGCGACCGCTGCCGTTGGTGGTCCTGCAGCACGGCAGCGATGTGACCGAGGCAGAGATCATCGAACTGGTCGCAGCACGCAGCCGCTCAGGCGACATCTCCCGCTACGCGATCCCCGACCGCGTCAGCTTCGTTGATTCGCTGGAACGCACCAGCGTGGGCAAGATCAACAAGAAGAAGCTGCGTGGGCTGCATGACATGACGCCGGTTGATGAGCGCCGCTGACGCGGAAGCTCTTCTGCAAGCAGAACACGCAAGCGTTGCGGGCGGATGCAGGGCGAGCTGCTGGCCTCACGTCCGCACTGATTCCGCGCCACGCACCGCGCCCGCGGTGGCTGGCGCGGCATGGATTCAATGCAACGGCACCTTCAGCACCGATGGCGCGGACGTGGGCGAACTGAACGTCACCGCCCCGCCCAACTGGCTGATGCCTGCATAGCGCAGGTCCACCGTATCGACCACCAGCGTCAGCCGGCTGCCCGCTGGAATGTTCCAGCTGCTCGCTTCCAGGCGCAGATCGAGGGTAGTCGCCTGGCCCGGTGCAACGCCGCGCAGGGTGTACGGTTTGTGGCTGATCAGCTGGCCATTGCCCAGCATATCTTCCGCATACAGGTAGGCATACAGCGTGGTGTTGGCGCGGCTGGGAGTGACGGTCACACGCACTTCCGGCGCGCCGTCCAGGCGGCGTGCGTTCCAGTAGATCGGCCCCTGCCAGACGCCGGCGGCGTTGCGCCCGACGAAAGGCACGTACGCACCCGGCGGAAGGTTGATCATCTGCAGCGAGCCGGACACCATCGCCACGCCGGAATTGGCGGCGCTAGCCAGGCCACTGCCGATCCGGTAGTTCCAGCCATTGCTGCGCCCATTTTCAACCAGCCCCCCGGTGGGCAGAAGCAGGCCACCGGGTGCGGTCAACGTGTAGCTGACTGCACCGCTGCTGGTGGCCTGCCAGTTCGGGTAGGTGCTCCAGCTTCCCTTCTGTGACTTCAGCTGCACCGCCGGCTCGCGGTCGATGCCGTTGGCCACGCCCTTGAGGTAGTGGTCGAACCAGTCGCCCACCGAGTCGTAGACCTCGTTTGGAATGCCCAGTGCGCCCAAGGCCTCGTTGAGGGCGTGGTCGCCGTGGCGCAGCTGCAGCTGCTTGGGGCCTTTCAGCTGGTTGAAGAACTCCACCAGCTGACCCGGCGGGAACAGGCTGTCGTTGAAGGCGTTGGCGAGGAACACTGCCGGCTGGTTGGCATTGATCTCGTTGATGCTCGCAGCGGGGCTGCGGATCGCGGCCACCGGCAGCAGTGATTCCACGGCGCCCTGATAGTTGCCGATCACCACGTTGCGATTGATCGTGGCCAGCTCGGACCCGGGGCGGCCGGTGATCAGCCCGGCCGCCACCAGCAGCGCGATTCCCTGTGCGCTGGGGGTGTCGTTGGCGTACAGCGACGCCTGCAGGTCGGCCCATCCGCTGAGGGCGGCCACCGCCTTGATGCGCGGATCGCGTGCGGCCGCCAGCAGGCTGGTGCCGGCGCCGTAGGAGATGCCCGAGACGCCGATCCGCGCCGGGTCGGCCTGGGTGTTGTCCAGCGCCCAGTCGATCACTGCGCTGACATCCTCAACCGTGGCCGGCCCGGCAATATCGATCGCCCCGCCGGACTCCCAGAAGCCTCGCGAGCTGTAGCTGATGACGACGTAGCCGCGCCTGGCCAGCGACTGTGCCACCCCCACGTACTCCACGCTCGGCACCGCCCAGCTGCTGGGCATCACCAGCAGCGGGTACTTGCCGTCACCTGCGTCCTGCGGCTCGATGACAAAGACCCCGAGGGCCGTGCCATCCCAACTGGGAAGGGTGCGGTGGGTGGTCTTGACCGTGGCGGCCCAGGCGGTGGGCGCCAGTCCGGTCAGCAGGATCAACAGCAGCAATACCTTGCGCATCGTCGTCTCTCCCCGTTGTTGGTGGTGCAACGGGTTGGACCGTACCAGTGCGAATGGTGGCTGACACCTTGCGCCGCAACATGGGGCGGCAGGCCCGCCATCCCACGCCGCATGCCTGAATGCGCCTACAGCGTTGCCTGCGCCTGCAGGGTGAACACCCAGCTGTCGGGTCGGCTGGCATAGGCGCCGGGCCGTGCCACGTACTGCACCGCCGGCCGCAGCACCAGCCACGGGGCGACCTGCATGCCGTAGTTCAGCTCGACGAACTGCTCGTTGCTCTGCACATCCTTTCCGGTCAGCCGCTGATGGCGGGCGAGCCGGTCGGAGATATCGAGCCGGTTCCAGGCGAGGCTGAGCACATCATCCTCGCGCGACGCGATCACGCCGCGCCAGCTCACGCCCGCTTCCCACGAGTAGCGCATCAGCCCTGTCTTTGCGTCGGCACGGGTGGCAACGCCGAACACCGAGATGCCGCGCACCGTATCGCCCTCGGGCTTCCACACCCGCTGCGCAGCCTGCACGTACGAACCGCTGCGATGCGAGGCGCGAGGTGCGGCTGGATCGCCGATGTCATCGGCGTTGGAGGTGTCCAGGTAGTAGCCGATCTTGTAGGTGCCGCCATAGTCCTCGCCGGACCTGCCATGGCTGTAGCCCACTTCGACGGGCAGGAACAGGCCGGTCTTTCCCTTCGTCGACACACGGAAGCCACTGTTGGCCTGCTTGCGCGTCGGGTTGACGTCGTAGATGCCGGTCTGCGCGTACCAGCCCGAGGGATCGTTCCACTTGACCCGCAGGCCCCACTGGCCCGTCGGGTTGTCCAGCCACCCGGAGCTGTAGATCGGGCCCAGCGGATGCCCGCATTGGCCGTTGTTGTTGAAGTTGCAGGTGTAGGGCAAACCACCGAAGTCGTTGCCCATCGAGTAGAAGCCCCCCTTCAGGCTCAGCCGCTTGTCCAGCAGCAGCCGCTCGTAGGAGAGCTCGTTGAAACGCAGGTTCTGGCCCTGGCCATAGAAGGCCTGGTTCTGGATATAGGAGCCCGTGGACCGCTCGTTGATGGCGTTGCCGAAGCGATCGGAAAACACCACGCGCAGCGTACCGTCGAAGCCGAGTGCTTTGCCGGTATCGATCGTCGCGCCCAGGTCGATGTGCTCGGCGGTGGACCAGCCACTGCCCTTGTAACCATCGCTGTTGACGCCGCTGCCGATCACGATGCGTGCGCTGGGGGTTACGCCGTGATCCTGCAGCCAGACGCGCGCGGCCCAATCGGCACTCAACGGCGTCTGCACGATGCTGTCGACCGGTTTGGGCTTGGCGGTGCCACTCGCTTCGGCGGCCGACACCGGGCCATTGACCGCGAGCAGGAGCAGCCCGATGCCGTTCAAGGAGAGCAGCTTCATGCTGCAGCCCTCCTGTTCCCGCGCTTCTTGCAGGCACGACGCACCAGCAACACGACGCCGACCAGTGCCAGCACGGCAACGATCAGCATCGGCAGCCACAAGCGTGCGATCTTCGCCAGCAGTGGCTTCTCGCCGCCGGCGCGGGTCAGTGCCACCTGTGCCTCGGTGACCTGGTCGCCCGGCCCGAACTGCGTGCGCACGTAGGTCGCCACCGCTGCGATATCGGCGTCACTCAGGTCCTGTACGAACGAACCTTTCGAGAAGTGCGGCATCAACGCGTGTTCGCCCTGTACGTCGCGGTCAACGCCGCCGATGATGGTGGCAATCAGGTTCTGTGGGCGGGTCATGCCGACGGTGGTGTTGTGCACCAGGGAGGGGTAGTAGCCGTTCCGGCTGCCTTCGCCCCGCGATCCATGGCAGCTTGCGCACAGACCCGAGTACAGCACTCCGCCCGATGCCAATGCGGCACCCGTACCGCGTACCGGCTGCTCGCCCGGCGCCGTGGCGGCGTCTCCCCACGCGAAGGCTGGCCGGGTGGCCTCAGGATCTGCCACGGCCGGCACCGTGCGCAGGTAGGCGACGATGGCGGCGATGTCCTCGTCCTGCAGCTTGGACAGGCTGTTGCTCACCGCTTCGGCCATGCCGCCACCGGCCTGCGCCTTGCCGGCAACGCGGCCGGTCTTCAGGTACTGCGCCAGCTCGGCGTCGCTCCAACCGCCAATACCGCTGATGGGATGGGAGGTGATGTTGGGTGCATACCAGTCACCCAACGAGCCGCCGGCGAAGGCCTTGCCGCCCACTTCCTGCATCATCAACCCGCGCGGACTGTGGCAGCTGGAGCAATGCGCCAAGCTTTCCACCAGATAGGCGCCGCGATTCCATTGCGCACTCTTGCCCGCATCGGGCTTGAACGTTTCCTTGTCCAGGAACAGCAGGTTCCACACCGCCATGGACTGGCGGATGCTGAAGGGGAACGGCAGCTCGGTCGCGTGTGCTTCCTCGTCGACCGGTGCCACCTCCTTCATGAAGTAGGTATACAGCGCGTGGATGTCCTCGTCGGTCAGCTTGGCATACGAGGTATAGGGCATCGCCGGATACAGATGGGCGCCATCCTTGCGCACGCCTTCGCGCACTGCTTTTGCGAAGTCATCTTCGCTGTAGAGGCCGATGCCATGGCTTCTGGAGGGCGTGATGTTGCTGGCCCATATCTCACCCAGCGGGGACGCAATGGCGTAGCCGCCGGCATAGGGCTTTCCCTGCTTGGGGCTGGTGTGGCACGCCACGCAATCGGCGGCGATCGAGAGGTAGCGCCCACGTTCGGCGACTTCGTCTGCGCGCGCGGAATGGCTGGCTGCAGCCAGCAGCATCAGCAGAGCGGCAATGACGGCCTTCATGCCGCACGCTCGATGGCGTCTGCCGCACGCAATGCCAGCGCGGCCATGGTCAGGGTGCTGTTGACCACGCTGGCCGACACCATCGGTCCGCCGCCTGGCAGCCACAGGTTCGGATGATCGTGCGCGCGGCAATCTCCATCGACCACCGAATCGCGCGGGTCAGCGCCCATGATGGTCGAGCCCATGATGTGGTTGTTGGCGTTGAGTGCCGTGGTGATGACGAACTCCTCAGCGTTGAACAGCGAGCCGATGTGACGCAACTGTTTGCAGGACTCGTCATAGCCCTTGCGGGCATAGTCGCCCAGCGAGTAGTGGATATCCGGGCAGGCCAGGCCGTGGCCATCCACTCGCGTCTTCGACAACGTCAGCCGATTGCTTGGGTCCGGCAGCGGCTCCAGGCTGATCGAAAGATCGACGCCGAAGACCGCACGGCGGCGGATTTCTGCATCCAGCGCGTCGCCCACAAGCCCCTTCTGCAGCGCCTGGTCGGTGGCGATTGCCACGCGACTGATGTTGTTGAGGATGATCTTGGTGGCCGAGTACTGCGAACGGAAGGCGCCGTCGCGCGGACCAACCATGCAGCTGGACTGCGCCGGTCCGCGTCCCAGCCAGATCGGGCGATCGGCGATGAACGAGCAGTGGAAACCGGAATGGTCGAGCATGTTGCGCCCGACCTGATCGGAACTGTTGGCGATGCCGTTCGGGTTCTGCTCGTTGGCCGCAAGCAGCAGCAGGCGCGGCGTCTCCAGTGCGTTGCAGGCGATCACGAAACTGCGCCCGGTGGCCTTGTGGCTGACCTTGTTGTTGTCATACCAGTGGATGGCCGTGACCCGGTTCTGCGCGTCGGTGTCGATCCTGTAGGCCACCGCTTCGGCCAGCACCTGCGCACCCAGTTTCTCGGCCGCTTCGATGGTATGGATGCCGTTGTACATCGCGCCGATCGGGCAGATCGGCTGGCAGTTGTTGTTGCCGCAGCAGGCCGGCCGATCATTCCACGGCGTGACCATGCGGCCCTGCGGAATGGGCACCAGGTTGTAGCCGTGCGGATTGACCACCTCGGCGAATACCTTGTCGCCGTTGCCCCAGGGGATCATGTCTGCAAGGTAGGGCCTGGATCGCTCGGTGGGGCTCTGCTTGCCCGGGTCGTTCGGCCCGGAGACGCCCATGGCTTCTTCGGCGCGGCAGTAGTACGGCTCGATGTCGTCGTAGCTGATCGGCCAGTCGCGCCCTACCCCATAGGTGGACTGCATCTTGAAATCCACCGGCAGGTGGCGCCAGCAGGAGGCGGCCCAGTGCCAGGTGGTGCCACCCACGGCCTTGATGAAGCCCTGGTGGAAGCTGCTGGCGTCAGGGCCGGTGAGGCCCACGTAATCGTTGGCCGGGAAATACAGCGGCGCGGTAGCCAGCGGCGACTGCGGATACGGCCCCTGGAAGTCGCTGCCGATGCGTCGCTCGAAGCTGACGTTGCGCCAGTTTTCGACGACGTCGGAGCGATGCAGGCGCGGACCCGCTTCAAGAACCAGAACCGATTTTCCGGCACGAACCAACTGATGGGCGATCAATGCGCCGACGACGCCCGAGCCGACGATCACAACATCGGCATCGGCGTCGCCATCACGGAAAACCGGAGCTTTCATGAGGGGAATCCAGATCAATTACGGAAAAGTTGAAAGCGCAGGCTCAGCCGTGCGCACGTACCGCCGCCGGCGGTTCAGCCGTCCACCATGCAGGGCCGCCTTGTGCGTAGGTCGGCGGGAACAGGCCGTCGTCCACGGGGCGCTGCATCAGCGCATCGCGATAGGAAACGGTGATGGCCTGCGGGCCCTTGCCGACGCTGCCGGTGTACCAGGCGGTGATGACGGCCAGCGCTGCTGGCCGTGCATCGCCCGCCGCCGCCAGCAGTGCTTCAGGGCCTTGTACCTGTTGTGCCTTCGCCGCGAGTGCCGGGAACTGGGCGTGCATCTCGGGATACAGCTTGGCGAATGCGGCTTCGATACGCCCGGCAGTCACCGGATCGAGATCGGTCTTGCCCGTCAGCGCCTGCGAGAGCTGCAGAAAGCGCTCGCCCGCCTGCTTCGCAGGGGCGGCACTGGCAGCGGGCGCTGGCGCCTTGCCACTGCAGGCAACCAGCAGCGAAGCCGAGCCGACCGCCAACAGGAAGGTTCTGCGCGTCAGGCCTTGCCCACTCCCTTCCAATCCCTCGGGAACACTCATGATGTGGACTCCTGATGCGTCACGTCTTCGGCTGCCCCTGACCGCGACGCGGGGGGCACCTACGGGTGAAACTGTAGCGCACCTGCTCGTCTTCGCGGGGTGAGCGGGAGAGGGAGCGGAACCGCAAAGCGCTCTGCTTTTCAGCATCAACCGAGGTAGATTTCCGCCGGCAAGCGGGCGCCTCCGTCACGCCCGAACGACGCCCTCAGCGCTAGAAACATGGGCTTTCCCACTCTGGAGTCCAGCCATGCGGCTACTGCTGCTCTGTGCCGTGGCGACGATGTCATTATCGGCCTGCGATCAAAGTGAACCGACCGATAAGGCACAGCATGCCGATGCGGTTCGGCAAACCGCACCAACGGGCAGCGAGCCGACACGCAACGTGCCCGGCGGTGGCAGCGGGACCGCCGCTTCTGAAGACCAGGCATCAGGAACCGGCGCCAGCAGCGGCAACGATGCCCCGCCGGAGTCTCCTGCAAAGCGCTGAACCCAGATGGGTCGCCGGCCTGGCTCAGATGGGCACGCCGGACGTCCCTGCGATAGGCCAACGACCCTCTGCCAGAACACCGATTCAGGCGCCTCTGCCGCGACTGTCCTGGACCGAATGATCCACCGCGACGTGAAAACTTGACCCCGACAGGATTCACGCCAACAACGCCTGTGCGGTGGCATGTTCGAGGTGGCCCAAGAGGATTGCCATATGCCCGACACCGGACTCTTCTACGTCTTTTCAGTGGATTACGCGGCCGACGCACGCGACGGCCTCGACCGGATCACCTCGATCACCTTCCGCTGCAACCAATGCCACCACGTGTCCCGCGCCGACGCGGACCTGAAGCGGGTGGCGGGTGGCACGCTTCTCACCTGTGGAAGATGCGGGACCCACCAAGCGGTCAGCAACGCGCGTTTTGCCGATGGCGCGCATGTCGCAGCAGCCGAGCGGCCCGCAGTCGCCGCAGGTGAGCGCTGACGCAGCGCTGGCCGTGATGGGGCACGGCGATGTGAGCAGGATGCATGCACCACACGCCCGTTGGGCATCTGCCGTTCACTGCATCTACCCCGTATCCCAACGGCATCCCGGCTACGGTGAAGGTTCACTTCGTTCCGGAGCACACCATGGCCATCAAGACCGCTGAAGATCTGTTCATCCACGAACTTTCCGACATATACAGTGCCGAGAAGCAGTTGACCAAGGCACTGCCCCGCCTGGCGCGCGCCGCTGACAATCCTGACCTCTCCGCTGCGTTCGAGACCCACCTGGAAGAGACTCAGGGGCAGATCGAACGTATCGACCAGGTGGTCGAGCTGTTGGGGATCCGCCTGAAGCGCATCAAGTGTGCGGCAATGGAGGGGCTGGTGGAAGAAGGCAAGGAGGCCATCGACAGCATCGACAAGGGCCCCGTGCGCGATGCGGCACTGATCGGCGGCGCACAGAAAGTGGAGCACTACGAAATCGCCTCCTACGGCACCATTGCCGCGCTGGCCAGGCAGCTGGGATACAAGGACGCCGTGCCCCTGCTTCTGGAAACCCTGGAGGAAGAAAAGGCCACCGACCAGAAGCTGACCCTGCTGGCCAGTGGCGGCGGCAACGCCAAAGCCACGAAGGCCGGGTAAGCGCAGGTGCACTGCACATCAGAACAGCGTCTGGTCCAGCAGGGCATCGCAGACCAGGACATCGGTCATCGGTCATCGGTCATCGGTCATCGGTCATCGGTCATCGGTCATCGACTTCAGGCGACGACGTGCGAGCCCGGGATTCCATAGGTGGCTCATCACGTCGGCGCGCCAGTCGTAGACCTCGTCCAGCGGCTGATCGATCAGTTCTACCGGGCAGGTGTAGAAATTCAGTTCGCCATTGTCGAAGCGCAGCGTGACGTGGCTGAATTCCAGCAGGAAGTCCCTACCCCAACTGCGCACCGCCCGTACGCGGCGACCCTGCAGGCAGGCCAGGTAGGGCGTGCTGTTGCCGCTGACCTCGCGGACCGTCTTCCCTTTGAACCTGGCGGCGGCCTCGCGCAGCAGCACGATGGAGGGACCTTCAGGCATTGGCGTGCTCCAGCACGGCCTGCAGTTGCAGTGCGTTGGGAACGGCATGGCCGTGTGCCGTGTTGTCGAGGATGACCCAGGCCCCACCCGACCCGGCGGCCTGTGTTGCTGCGCCGGCCAGCCTGCACAGCTCCGGCTGCTGGTACCCGCTGTAGTAGATCCGCGGTTGCCCGTGCCAACGCCAGTAGCTCCAGTGCCTGGCTCCGCCCGGCTGGTCAGCCCCTGCAACCCGCGCGGGATCGGCCGCGACCCGTGCAATGTCATGCTCTTCCAGCAGCGCATCGGCCTTTGCGTCGAACCAGCTGGGGTGGCGGGGCTCGCACGCCATGGGCGTCGCGGTACGCCGACGCAAGGCCCGGAAGAAGGCTGACGCGGTGCGGCCGTCGTAGGCCAGACTGGGTGGCAGCTGCAGCAACAACGCGCCCAGCCGATCACCGAGATGCGCCACCGCGTGAAGGAAGGGGTCCAGCAACGGCGCAGCGCCGCGCAGGCGTGCGACATGGGAGATCGCCTGCGGCATTTTCACCGAGAAGCGGAAATCGTCCGGCACGCTCGCCGCCCAGCGAGCGTAGGTGGCAGGCTGATGTGGTCGGTAGAACGACGAGTTGATCTCCACGATCGGAAAGCGCGATGCGTAACGCTGCAGCGCGCTGTCGCCCGTGCCGAACGTGTGGGCGACATCGGTGGGCAGCGACCATCCTGCGCAGCCGACGGCGACGCGGTGCCCCGAGTATGGGGCATGAGATTCAAGTGCCATTGCGCTACGGTGATGGCGGGACCGTAGCGGTGCGGTGAATACACGTCGGCCGCGGCGTGAAGCACGCAACCGGCCATGGCCGGCCTACCGAGGGGGCGCTGCTCGGCATCGCCCCTTGCTGCTCAGAGGCTGGCGCTGACCATTCCACCGTTCGGCGGCTGCCGCGCTGGCATGGCTGGCATGGAATGTCCATTGCGTGGCGCAACGCGTTCGTGGATGGCGGCCAGCACCTGGTTCACGCGATGAAGTGTGCCGCGGCCACCGGGCTCGATACCGATGATGTAGACGAAGCGGCCATCGCAGCGCGACTGCGCCGATTCGAGCCCCTCGGTCTCGGAGAGAACGCGTTTCAGCGCCTTCTCCCAGGCTCTGCCCGGAGCCGATGCCAGCTCCACCACCACTGCGGTTTCCCCGCAGTCCAGCGGCATCACCTCCACACGCAGGATGCGTGGTGTCTTGACGGTCTCGGCGCTACCCATTCTCGATCCTCCTCGGCAAACGACGGCGGCAGTATCCACGCCCGGCGCCAAGGCGGCGTCAAGAATGGATGGCCATTGCGTGCGGATCGGCCACTGCCTGCTTTCCCGGGTGGGCGGTTGATCTCAAGGCAGCCCGCTCCTGCCCGGCCTCTTCCACTCCCTGCGGCAGCGCTGCCCATCATGGGCCACGCTTGCCCTCGGCCAACGCCCTGTAACCGGGCAGCGCCCACGCAACGGCCACGCCATTAGCAGGTCTTCTTTTCATGCATGGGCGCCCTGGTCTGACAGGGGCCCAGTGCTTGCGCGCAGTCACACCTTCGCACGTTGCTCGTTGACCTGCTGGCGTCAACAAATGACGCTAACGACACCGCGACAGCGTTCGTAACGCCCTTGAGCGGTCGAGACCCCAGGCAGTACCGGCCACGGCCGGATCGCGTCCCCAGTCCCTGTCACCGCATCGTCCTTCACACGGAAAGGCCTGGCCTGCCGTGGTGGACGGCTGCGCCTTGCCCATACCCATGGAGATCCGCAATGCGCCTTGCCACGTTCTTCCTTGCCCTTGTCTTCAGCACCTTTGCCGGGGTCGCACATGCCCAGGTCGTGACCCTCAACAAGGGCGGGTTTGTATTGACCTATGACTGCAGCATCCACAGTGCGACCCGCTACGAATACACGCTGGTGGCGGACACCGGCTCGGCTGCCCGCCCGTCCAGCTTCTACAAGGACCCGGAGCTGCCGGCCGGGTGCCTCGGCCAGACCAGCACGGCCTCCTATGCCAGCGTGCAGTCCGGCTATGACCGCGGCCACCTGGTGACGTCCAATCACATGGACTCCGACGCCACTTACATCCGTCGCGCCAACTACATGACCAACATCGTGCCGCAGGTTTCCAGCTTCAACCAAGGCATCTGGGTCAAGGCCGAGAACGTGGCCGAATGCTATCGGGACATCGCCCCGGTCGACGTCTATGGCGGCGTTGTCTACGGCGATGCATCCAATGACCATTTCCTGACCAGCCACGGCATTCCAACCCCGGAATTCTTCTGGAAAACGATCATCACCAAGGATCCGAACACCGGTACCGCCAAGGCCATCAGCTGGATCATTCCCAATGAAACGGGACTGGGCAGCCTGGACAGCTATCTGGTCACCATCGCCGACCTGGAAGAACTGCTGGGCGCCAGCTATGTGGCGATCAACGCGCCGGCGTCGCTGAAGAACATGCTGCCCAGCGCCAGCTGGCCGCTGCCGAGCGGATGCGATCTGAGCTGAGCCCCCGATGGCCCGACGGAGTGCGCTCCGCCGGGCCTATCGCGTCTGGCAGCTCGGCCTGGATGATCTCTGCTGGCGCATCTCAAGGCGCAGCCCCGGCGCGCGCCCCTGGCACTCCGCACCGGCAATGCAGCGCAAACAGATACAGCCCGGTGAACAGCTGCAGGAACAACGGCGGCAGCGGCGAGTACGTGATCCACGCCGGCGGCTCGCCCTGCCCCATCCCGCGCGCCACGAAGTTGGCGATCACGGCCAGGGTGAAGATGATCGAGGTCCAGCGATGCACGGGACGCGCCCAGCCACCGGCCCTCATCGAGACTTACTCGCGGCAGGCTTCACGGGACGCTCGATCATCTTCCAGCCATTGCCGGAAGGGTCACGGAGCCCGGCATCCACCGCACCGTAACGCTCCACCGGCTCCTGGGTGAATTCCACGCCACGGGCCAGCAGTTGTTCGTAGCTGGCGCGGCAGTCGTCCACCGCCAGCACCAGCGGTGGCATCGCGCCCTTGGCCACCATCTGCTGCAGGGTCAGCGCAGTGGCCGCGTCGTGCACCGGCGGTCCCGGCTTGAACAGCCCGAGCTGGAAGCCACCCTCGTCGCCCGAATGCACGGTAAGCCAGCGATAGTCGCCGTTGCCCACGTCGGTGTGCACCTTGAAGCCGAGCGCGTTGACGTAGAAATCGAGCGCTGCGTCCTGGTCGTGCACATACAGGCCGACCACATTCACCATGCCAGTCATAGGATCCTCCCTCAGGTGGGATCTACGCTAACAAGGCCGCTGCGGCGGCGCTTCTCCGAAACTGCGATCTTCAGGTCCGGGCGCTGTGCAGCACGCGCATGACACTCCGGTACCGGGCCCTGCACCGGAGCATGGGCGCGCTCACGGTCGCGGACGACGCCGGGGCTGTCGCCGGTGATATCGCGGAAGACCCGGCCGAAGGTGCCCAGGCTGGTCCAGCCGGTCTGCAGTGCGATCCCGGTGATCGGCAGGTCGGTATCGCGCAGCAGAGCCACCGCGCGCTCGATGCGCCGACTGAGCAGATAGCGGTGCGGCGGCATCCCGAAGGCGTCCTTGAAGGAACGCGCGAAATGGGCTGTAGAGACCGCGCTGACCTGCGCCAGCCGTGCCACCGGCCAGTCTTCGTGGCTGGCCCGGTCGATGTGGTCCTTGGCGCGCAACAGGCGGCGCAGCAGTTCGGGGCTCTGGGACATGCGCCCAGCGTAGCGCAGAAGGCGGCGGCGCTTCCGATGGATAGCGGGCAGTGGGATACTGCGCCTGCCGCAGCCAGCCTGAAGCCGCTCCCGGCCCCCCCAACTTCAAGGATGACCCCGATGCGCAGGATGCACTTCGTCGGCACGCTGTTGAGCGTGGCCTGTCTTTCCGTTTCGCCCGCCCGGGCTGCGGAAGATCCCGATTCACTGGCCCTGTGCGAGCAGGTAGCGCCGCTGATGGACGCCGACGACTTCAAGGCCCTGGATGCCATGGCCGAGCGCTTCCGCAAGACTGGTACGAAATGTCCCTCCTGATCGCGTTGCGGCAAGGGGTGGACGAAGCAGCCTTCATGGCGCTGGTCGACGAAGGCAGCAGGCTGTTTCCCGACTATGACCCGCTGTATCTGATCGCAATGCAGCGTTTCACCCCGCACTGGCAGGGCGATGCGCAGCAGATGGAAGCCTTCGCCCGGCATGCCATCGCACGAACATCCAAGCGCCGCCGCGCCAGCCTGTATGCACGCCTGTACGCCTCGGTCAGCGAAAGCGTGTCGGGGCAGCAGCTGTTCCAGAACTCGGCAGTCGACTGGCCGCTGATGCGGCAGGGCTGGGAAGACATCCTGGCCGAGTACCCCACTGCATGGAACCTGGAGGCGGCAGCCCGCCATGCCTGCCTCAGCAGCGACGTGCCCGCCACGAAAGCGTGGCAACGCCGGCTGCTGGCCGCACAGGGCATCGGCGAACCCTACCTGGGCATGGTCGTCGATTCGGCCGAGCGCCAGTGCCCGCCACAGGGCTCCTTCGCGCGGTGACCGTGCCCGGCAGGCGGCTGGCCCCGTGCGCGCGTCAGCGCGCCATGGCCCGCGCGGTCTGTTCCTGTACGGCCTGCTCCTGTTGCTGCGCATCCTGCTGGGTGGCGTCGGTCCGCCCGGGTACGTCCTGCAGCTTACGTATCTGGTCCTCGACCGGCATAGCCACCGCCTGCGCGGTCTCGGTGCGGGCGATCTGGCGATCCGCGGCGTGCGGCTGGCCCTGCACTGCAAATGCATAGCGGCCATCGTCACTGAGCACGGCCTCGTCGATCCGCTGCATGCCCTTGTCCTTGGCCGCGACCAGCAGCGCCATCCCCAGCCGTTCACTCATCTCATCGGGCTGGCGCCCCATCGCCTGGTCGAGGCTGCTGACCGCGCCTTGGCTCTGCAGCCACAGGCCATGGTCCGGATTGGCGGCGTGCCGCGGATCCTGCCGCGGCAGCAGCGGTGACGGCGGCGCCAGTGACTGCAGGTGCTCGCCCTGCACCGCCGCGTCGATCTTCTGCAGATCCTTGCCGCCCGCCGCGGCAATGTGGAACATGCGCTCGGCCATGCCGTAGGTGGATTGCCCCTGGTTGCGCGCCAGCCCCAAGGCAAAGGCATCCACATCCTGCTGCGGCTTGCCGCTGCCGTCCTCGGCAAGCACCTGCCACGATGACCCCAGCATCGGGTTGTCCTTGACCATCGACTGGGTGCGCTCCATCAGCGTGCGCATCTGGGCCTCGCTGAAGCTCAGGGTGTTCAGCTCGCCGGCCTTCATCGGCCCGCGATCGCCGGCGGGGTCGCCGGACAGCGCCGCGTTGACCATCCCGGCAATCTGCCCGCCCTGCGCATGCCCGCGCAGGTCGAAGGTGAATTCGTAGCGGCGCTGCGCCGTATCCTCTTGGCCATCGGCGCCGTAAGCGCTGACCCGGGTTGCCGGCAGGTTGCCGTTGTACTGCACGCTGCGCAGTTCGGTGCGGCTGCCGTCTTCGCGGCTGACCTGCACCACGTCGCCGCTGTTGCGTGCACCGGCCAGGTCGACACCAAACGTGTCGCCGTAGCCGACCTTCAGCCGCGTCTGCGAACTCATGCCCAGCCGCTCGACCGTGGCCAGATCCTGCACGCCTGCGGTCTGGCTGTTCAGCGTGCCGTTGTCGATGAACTGTTCATAGGCTTGGCGGCCCTCGGGTTGATTGATGTCGAAGGTCGCAGTGCGAACAGCCGAATGACCGAGCGCATCCTGGCGACCGGCAATCGCGCTGAACCTGCCTGCGTTGAATCCCATGCCGTTGAAGGCTTCAACTGCCTCGTTCGGCCCGGTGGTGACGCGCACCCGGCCATCATCCAGGCGATCCACGCGGTAGCTGGCACCGCTCGCCTCGGTCGTCTGGCTTTGCATGGCGATGTTGCGGAAACTGCCTTCCAGTGCAGTGCCGGTGAACTGCTGGCCATCCAGGGTGACGCTGCCGCCGTTGGGAATGGTCTGTGGATCGAAAGGATTGATGCGGGTGGGATCGACGTCCACCGCGTCGCTGGGCAGGGTGACCCTGTAGCGCCCGCGTACACCCGTGCTGCTGGTGTCCTGGAAGCCGGCGCCCTTCACGCTTGCACCGACCACCGACTCCATCGTCAGCAGGTAGTCCCTGCCACCGTCGGCTGTCGGGCTGCCGGCCATGTTCAGCGACGTGCCCTGGAACTGCGATGCAAGACTGGACGCTGCGCGCTTCTGCTCGGCGCCCACCTTCAACGCGCCGTCACCCTGGTTCAACGTAACCGAGTAACCGCCGGCGGCAGCGCGGATCTCGCTGTTGGCCGAGGTATAAGCCGGATCGAACGACGCCGTGGCGGCATCGCGCAGCGCATCCGGGGTTGCGCCTTCCTTGCTGGTCTGGGCATTCATGCCGTGACCTCCTTGAACAGAGACACGCTGATTATAGGGCGCAGCGTGCGCAGCACGTTCACATCGCGCCACAGCGGCATCCACGATAGTGATGGTCATCTCATTCCACGCCGAGGGTCCATGCCCCGCTCCCTCGCCCTGCCGCAGCGATGGTTCCGTCACGGCCGCAAGCTGCTGACCGTCCTGCTGGGCCTGTATCTGTTGTACCTGCTCGCGGGCAATGTCTTTCTCAATACGCCGCTGTTCGATCAGGCCACCAATCGCAAGCCGCACAAGTTCGTGATGACCACCGGGCCCGCGATCACGCTGCTGCCTGGACATGTCATCGCCTGGAACGTACAGATGCGCGGCCACGTCAATCACACGGTGTATGTGCTGCGCGCAGACCGGGCCGGTGCGCGCCTGGCGTTGCTGCCACTGTTCCAGCGTGAAGTGCGCGTGCCGTCGCTGCACGCGACCGGTGTAGCCGCCGAGATCTCGCGGGTGGATGAGGCCATTCCCTCACCACCGCGCAGTGATCGCGGCTGGACGTTGCGATTCGATGCCATTCACAGCGACAGCATCCGCAGCTTCCGCGCCGGCAAGCTGCTGATCGTCGGCCAGGGCAGCGGCACTGTCGGCTTCGTCAAGCAGCTGCGCGGCGGGCCATCGGAGCTGCTGGACTCGGAGGTGGCTTTCACTGATGCCGATGTCAACCTCGACGGCACCCAGCTGCTTGGCGACATGCAGTTGAAGTCGCAGTTCTCCTATCCACGGCACTACCGCGACCAGGCGCCAGGCCTGGAAAAACTGGGCCTGCTGCATGCGGTGCTGGAGATGCAGGCGCGCAGCCAGGGGTTGCGCCTGGATACGGACGCGCAACGACCTGCGGTTGCCAGCGCGGCCGTACCGGGGCAGCTGCAGGCCTTGATCACCATGGACCAGGGCGCGCTGCAGCCGGGCAGCCATGCCGTCTGGCGGGTTCCATTGCAGGTAGGGGCCGGCGCACCGGACCGTGGAACGCTGGCGATACAGCTGGATGCCGCTCGCGATATCCGTCTGCAGGCGCGATTGCCGCAGCGCGGTGGCACCGGTGCTGCACTGGATGCGGATCTGATCATCGCCGGGCGACACATTCCATTTGCCGAACCCAGCGAGGTGCTGGAACGCACCTCTGGCACGGTCAAGGGCGAATGGACCTTCACCTCGCTCAACTGGATTCCCGCGCTGTTCGTGCAGAAGCCCTGGTTCCAGCTGCAGGGCGGCGGCGTGCTGCGCGCGGACCTGCGCCTGCAGAACGGCGAGCTGGTCGCCGGCAGCAGCGTCGATATTCCGGCGGCGCGGGCGGTGGCCGAGGTGGCCGGCGTGCACATGCAGGGAACGGCCAGCGCCCATGGACAACTGCAGGCCGGAACGCCGACGCGCGCCGTACTGGCGGTGACGCTTCCTACGTTCAGCGCCCGTGCGGGCGGCGCCAAAGGTGCCACCTTGTTCGATGGTCGCGATCTGGCGCTGACACTCACCGGTGACGGCCGTCTGCGCGAACTGCGCAAGGGGGTGCGCGCGCAGCTGCGCTTCGACGATGCGAGCATTCCAGACCTCACCGCCTACAACCGCTACCTGGGCAACGGCCAGGTCCGGCTGCAGGGAGGCGCTGGCGAGGTCAGCGGCGACGTTGAACTTGATACCCTGGGACGGGTCGGCAACGGCATCGTCCGCCTGCGCAGTCAACGCGCACGCCTGCAGATGGCGGGGCTCGACCTGCAGGGCGACGCGCGCGTGGATGGCAGGCTGCGACGCGGCGATTTCAGCCAGCGCCGGTTCGATCTGGGCGGGAGCGTGATCGAGCTGCGCAATGTCCAGGTGGGTGACCAGCAGCGACCACAACCATGGTGGGGTCGGGTCACCATCGCCCGCGGCGACATCGATGCGCAGTCCCCCTTCCAGGTGGACGCGCGTGCGGATCTCGCCATGCGTGATGCGGGCCCTCTGCTGGCGCTGTTCGCCGAGCGCAGCGATTACCCACGCTGGGCGTTGTCCCTGCTCGATTCCGGCCAGGTCGACGCGCACACCCGACTGCGCTGGCGGTCCGGGCACTTGGTGCTGGATGGACTGCAGGCGGAAAACGAGCGGCTTTCGCTGCGTGCGCGATTGGATCTACTGAAGCAGCGCAAGCGCGGCGACCTCTACCTGCGCTGGGGCCTGCTGGGCGCCGGCATCGAACTGGATGGCCAGCGCCGGCAATGGCATCTGGCCGGCGCGCGGGAGTGGTTCGACGGTCGCCCTGCGTTGTTGCCAGCCCCTGCGCAGTCCAGCGCCGGTGGCGCGGCCGACTGACCGGAAGGCTGCATCCAGTCGCGACGCATCTGCGTACAACGCACTATCGCAGTCCGCACAGATGCTGGAGGAGATACACCATGAACGTCCGAAGGCAGGCAGTTGGTCTTCTGGGCTGGGCCATCGTTACTTTTCTTGCCGCCGCGCTGGGCGCGCGCGCCTCCATTTCTGCAGCGGAGTTCTACGCAGGCCTCACGTTGCCGGCATGGGCGCCGCCTGCCAGCGTGTTTGGCCCGGTGTGGACGCTGCTGTACGCGCTGATGGCGCTGGCCGCGTGGCTGGTCTGGCGCCAGGGCGGATGGCGTGCGGCCGCGCCTGCGCTGGTGCTCTACCTGCTGCAGCTGGCGCTCAATGTGCTGTGGAGCTGGCTGTTCTTCGGCTGGAAACAGGGGGCGCTGGCGTTTGCTGACATCCTGGTGTTGCTGGTGCTGATCGTGGCCACGGCAGTCGCCTTCCATCGCGTGCGCCCGGCAGCGGCGTGGCTGCTGCTGCCCTACCTGGCATGGGTGGCGTTCGCCAGCGCGCTCAACTACGCAGTGTGGCAGGCCAATCCGGCCGTGCTTTAACCGAGCGATGCCTCAAGGCCCTGCGCCGCAGGCCGCCACTGACGCAGGGCGCTGCCCCTGAAGGCCTGCTCACCGCAGCCGGTGGGGCAGCGCAGCACACGTGCGGCAGAGGTGCTCACAAGCCCATCGCCTTCCTCCGCCTTGAACACCAGCTCGCAGGACAGGCAGCGCGCCACCAGCGAATACAGATGGACGATGCGGCCGCTGCCGGGATCCTGCAGTGCGTTGACATCCAGCAGATCAAAGCGGCCGTTGTCAGGCGCGGGGCGCGATGGGCGAAGCGGAGAGGACGATGGCTGCAGGTTCACGTCGATGCGTCACAGAAGGATGAGCCACGACTGTAGTGCGCGCGATGTGCAGCAGATGTGCACCGCCCCCATCAGGCTGCAGCGGCGGCACCCAGCCGATTGATCTGCGCGCATTCCAGCACTGCTGGCGGCTCAGGCATCGTCGTCAGCACGATCATCGCGCGGCCGATGGCCTCGTTGCTGGTCACCAGCGAAGGAAGGACGCGGCCCGCCACCGCCATCAAGGGGCCGCCAAAGCGATACAGCGGCTTCAACGCCGCATGACGGGTGCCGGTTCCCGCCACCGGGCGCACCCCGGCAGGACGCAGCATGACAGTGCGCACCGCGAGCTGCGCCAACGCGGCCTCGGTCTCACCCTTGATGCGCAGGGGCACGATCCGGCTGTGGGGATTGGCATGGGCGCCGGAGACATACAGGAACCGGCCATCCGGATTCGCTTCGGCCCATGCTGCAGCCACGGCGAGGGTGGCATCGAGCGTCACCTTCCGATACTCGTCCTCGGCGGTGCCGACCGGCGGTGCGCCGGCACAATAGAAACACGCGTCGAATCCGTCCAGCTGCGGGCGCACATCACGGGCATGCTGGAAATCCGCCAGCACGATCTGCTCGATCCGCGCGTCCAGCCCGGCCTGGCTGCGGACCAGGGCTGCGGTCCGCGCCACCTGTGGCGAAGCGAGGCAGGCACGGGCAACACCCTGCCCGACCAGTCCGGTCGCACCGGTCAGCAGAATCCGCAGCGGACGTGTCTGGTGCATGCGTTGACCTTGAAGAAGCCTAGAGTTTCACGAAGCGCTGGATCTTCCGTGCCAGCCAACCACTGAACACCAGCGGCGCATCCAGCGCGGACACGCAGATGCACGATACGCCTGGCGCCGTTACCGGCTGGTGTTCGACGTCCTCATCCAGGTCGGCAACATCGCCGGGCGCGAACAACCCCAGCGCATCATTGTAGGAACCTCGCAGGATCTGGGTGAGTTCGCTGCGGCCATGGCTGTGCATCGGCAGGCATTTGCCCGGCGCGATCTTCAGCATGATCAGCGAAGGCATCTGCTCGGCACGGATGCAATGCACACCGGGGGCCATCCAGCGCCAGTGCAGCCGACCCAGCGAATTGCCAAAGTAAGGATGCAGCGACTTCGGCAGATGGTCCGGGTCGGCCTCGGGCCGTTCCGGCGGCATCGATCGCGGCGGGCTCGGTACGATGCCTGCGTGGTCCCCACCGAGCTGCGCAAGCATTGCCTCGCGCAGCCCTGCCCTCCGCGCCTCAGCTGCCGGCGGCTGGGTCTGCTCCAGCAGTGCAGCACCGATGGCCTCGGCCTCACGCAGGCGCTGGCGGCAGTGCGGGCACTGTTCCAGATGCGTACCGGCGACGATGCTCAAGGGCGTCGGCAGGGCGCCGGCGGCGTAGCTCATCAGTGTCGACTCATGCAGATGGTGGCGCGGATTCATGGTGCACCCCCGACCTTCGACTGCAACTGCAGGAACGCTCGTCGCAGGTGCGATTTGACCGTACCCAGCGGCATGCCCAGCGCCTGTGCGATCTCGCTGTGGCTCTTGGCCTCGAAATAGGACATCCGCACCAGGCGCGCCTGCGTGGCTGGCAGTTCATTGATGCGCTGGCGCAGGCGGGCATGGTCGGCAAACTGCTCGGCGCTGCTGCGTTCGCTGACATCTCCAGCGGCAGCATCCTCCACCGCCTCCTGCACCTGCATCCAGCTGCGCTCACGGCGCACGCGGTCGATGTGCAGGTTGCGGCCGATGCGGTACAGCCAGGTGCTCAGCGCGCCCTGCGCAGGGTCGAATTCTGACGCACGCAGCCAAAGGCGCAGCAGGCACTCCTGGGCCAGCTCTTCGGCCACCGCTGCAGGTGCGCCAAGGCCGCGCAGGTAGATGCACAGGCGCGGCATGAAATGGTCGTAGATGCGCATGAAACAGTCACGGTCGCGCAGCCGGGCGACACCGTCCATCTCGCCATTCCAGTTCGTCGGCTCGTTGCTGGGCTGCTGTGAACTGGACACGATCCGCGCGGTGTCGAAGGAAAGAGAGGGGCTGGCGGGTGGACGGTACATCGGCGGGGGCAGCCGTTGAGTGAAGAGGAGTGTTTGTCTCTACGCACAGCAGCGCCAGTTGGATGCACCCGGGATGGGCGCCAGCGTGCATCCAGTCGGTGCCGGCGCCCGTACAGGCGGGCAAGTCTCCCATGGATCGTCCCGATGCGTGCTGCCTGGTTGTTGATGGTCGCCCCCTGCGCCGTCGGTGCGGCGCCGCTGTTGCGTTCGGAGGGCGTTGCCACCCTGCCCAATGGAACCACCGCCTACCGCGAAGTGCATTGGCAGCGCGGGGCCGGCGATGGCAGCGAGCGCTGGGTGGAATACCTGTGCCCTGCTGGGCAGCCTTTCGCCCGCAAGCAGATGCCCGCCGCCGTGCGGGCCCAGGCGCGGGGCTATGTGCTGCAGGACGCCCGCAGCGGTCAAGCGGCCCGCGTGGTGGTCAGCCGCGACGGTGTCCAGGTCGACTGGAAAGAAGACAGGTCCGCGCCTTCACGAACGAAGCAGCTGCCTCTACCGCCGGATGCCGTGATAGATGCCGGTTTCGATGCCGCCGTACGGGCCCACTGGCGGACGCTGATGGGTGGTACGCCGGTCAGCCTGCCTTTTCTGGTGCCCGGGCGGCAGCGCTTCTATCCCGTGCAGGTGCAGTACCGCGGCCCGATGCGCTGGCAAGGGCTTGCCGCCCATGCGGTGGATGTCCGCCTTGACACCTGGTTCGGGGCGGTGGCGCCGCGTCTTTCGCTCGTCTACGCCGATGCCGATCGCCGTCTACTGGAGTTCCGAGGTACAAGCAATCTGCGCGATGCACGTGGCGATTATCCGCAGGTGACCGTGCGTTTCTCGGCACCCGCAACGGAACAACCGGAGCAGCGCTGGCGCAACGAGCTGCAGCGACCGCTGGTATCGAGCTGCGTTGTTACGGCCAAGTGAAAACGTAGTCGAGTGCAATTGTCTGCATCCAACCGGCACCACAACACGTAGAGGTAGGCAATCGACTCCCTCGGGCTTCCGTCCATGGCATCCGCAGCGCCTCCACTCCGCAGACGTTCGCGCCTGTTGCGCACCTTCCAGCGCTGGTTCGATACCGATGCCGGAAGCGAAGTGGCGGCCGACGGCGGTCAGGGTGACCGCATCGACTGGCTGCGCGCCCTGCCCTTCGCGCTGCTGCATGTGGCCTGCCTCGGGGTGATCTGGGTGGGTGTGTCCTGGACGGCGGTTGCGATCGCAGTGTTCCTGTACGCAATCAGGATGTTCGCCATCACTGCGTTCTATCACCGCTACTTCTCTCACCGCACCTTCGAGGCATCGCGCACCGTGCAGTTCGTGTTCGCCGTCATCGGTGCCGCCAGCGTGCAGCGTGGCCCCCTCTGGTGGGCAGCCCACCACCGCCATCACCACCGCCACGCGGATCAACCGCAGGACCCGCATTCCCCACGCCAGGGCGGATTCTGGCGCAGCCACATGGGATGGTTCCTCACCCGCGGCGCCTTTGCCACCGATCTGCAGCGTATTCCCGATCTGGCCCGGTACCCCGAGCTGCGCTGGCTGGACCGGTTCGACACCGTGGTGCCCGTGTTGCTGGCCGCTGCGCTGTACGGCCTCGGTGCGGTACTGGAGCGCGTGGCCCCGGCGCTGCACACCAGCGGCCCGCAGCTGCTGGTATGGGGCTTCTTCATCTCCACCGTTGTGCTGTTCCATGCCACGGTCACCATCAATTCGCTGGCGCACCGCTTCGGCCGGCGCCGCTTCGAGACCCGCGATGACAGCCGCAACAACCTGTGGCTGGCCCTGCTGACCTTCGGCGAGGGCTGGCACAACAACCATCACTTCTTCCCCGGCACCGCGCGCCAGGGCTTCCGCTGGTGGGAGATCGACATCAGCTGGTATGGCCTGCGGGTGATGGCCGCGCTGGGCCTGGTGAAGGGCCTCAAGCCGATCCCGGCCTGGGTGCTGGCCAAGGCGAGGCACTGACATGCGCATCGCGATCATCGGTTCCGGCATCGCCGGCCTGGCCAGCGCGTGGTGGCTGGACGGCGAGCATGACGTCACCCTGTTCGAGGCCAACGACTACCTGGGCGGCCACACCCACACCCACGACGTGACGGTGGACAGACGCAGGATGGCGGTCGACACCGGATTCATCGTCTTCAATCCGCACCACTACCCGCTGTTGTCGGCCCTGTTCGATGAACTTGGCGTAGCCTCGCAGCCCACCACGATGAGCTTCTCGATGCACAGCGAACGCAGCGGCGTGGAGTACAACGCCACTTCGCTGGACGGCCTGTTCTGCCAACGAAGAAACCTGGTGTCCCCGCGCTTCTGGGGCATGCTGGCCGACCTGCGGCGCTTCTATCGTGACGCCCCCCTGCTGCTCGGCCAGGAGCAGGGACCTACGCTGGGCCAGTACCTGCACGGCCAGCGCTATGGCGAGGCGTTCGTGCAGGAGCATCTGCTGCCGATGGCCTCAGCGCTGTGGTCATCACCGACCGCACAGGTGCTGGACTTTCCGGCGCGCTACCTGGTGCAGTTCATGGCCAACCACCAGATGCTGCAGATGACCGGACGCGCGTCCTGGCGCGTTGTCAAGGGTGGCTCGGCCCGCTACGTCGATGCGCTGCGTGCGCGCTGGCGGGTACACGAGCGGCTGGAATGCCCCGTGCACGCAGTCGAGCGCATGCCCTGGGGGGCGCGCGTGCACACGGCCAACGGCATTGAAGGCTTCGATGAAGTGATCCTGGCCTGCCACAGCGACCAGGCCCTGGCGCTGCTGGCCGACGCCGATCCGGTTGAGCAGGCGGTGCTCGGTGCGATCCGCTACCAGCCCAACGAGGCGGTGCTGCACACCGATGCCTCGCTGCTGCCCGCCAACCGCAAGGCCTGGGCGGCCTGGAACGCGCATGTGCCGCGCGATCCCGCCGCGCCCTGCACGGTCAGCTACTGCATGAATCTGCTGCAGGGGCTGCCCGGCGACACTCCGTTGGTGGTGACCCTCAACCGCAGCGAGGCCATCGATCCGGCCAAGGTACTGCGCCGCCTGCAGTACGCACATCCGATACATGACCATGTTGCGGTACAGGCACAGCAGCGCTGGGGCGAGGTGCAGGGCCATCGGCACACCTGGTTTGCCGGTGCCTACTGGGGCTGGGGCTTTCACGAGGACGGCATCCGCAGTGCCCGCCGCGTGGTCGACGCGCTGCAGGCGCGCTCGTTCCACAGCGGCATGGCGCAGCAGATGGAGGTGCCTGCGTGAGCGCCAGCGCCATCTACTTCGGCCATGTCGAGCATCGCCGGTACCACCCGCATGCGCACGCGTTCCGCTACCCGATCGCGCAGCTGCTGCTGGACCTCGACGAGCTGGACCAGGTATTTGCCGGGCGCTGGCTGTGGTCGGTCGGGCGCCGCAACCTGGCAGAGTTCCGCCGCAGCGACTACTTCGGTGATCCCGCCCTCTCCCTGGCCGACGCAGTGCGTGATCATGCCGCCACGGTACTCGGGCGGCGCCCCGACGGCCCGGTGCGCCTGCTGACCCACCTGCGTTTCGGCGGCCACGTGTTCAACCCGGTCAGCTTCTACTACTGCTACCAGGCTGACGGGGAAACCCTGGACTGCATCGTCGCCGAGATCACCAATACCCCCTGGAAGGAGCGGCACGCCTACGTGCTGCCGGTCGCAACCGCGGTGCAGCAGGGTCGCGCCCTGCGCTGGCAGTTCGACAAGGCCTTTCACGTTTCACCCTTCATGCCGATGGATTGTGCGTATGACTGGCGCTTCACCGCGCCCGCGGACGACCTGCGCGTGCACATGCAGGTCTGGCGCAACGGCCAGCGCCAGTTCGATGCGACCCAGAGCATGCAGCGGCGGCCCATCGATGGCCGTGGGCTTTCCCGGGTACTGGCCTGCTACCCGCTGATGAGCGCGCAGGTGGTCACCGCCATCCACTGGCAGGCATTGCGGCTCTGGCTCAAGCGCAACCCCGTGCACGACCATCCTTCCCTTGCCGAGAAACCACGATGAACGAAATGACTCCCTCGGCCGCCCTGCCCCTGCCCGGCACCCTGGACGCGTTCCTGCGCCGACGCCTGCTGGCCCAGCTTGCGCCGCTGCACAACGGGCGTCTGTGCGTGCGCGATGCGTTTGGAGAAGTGCAGCTGGGCAACGCAGGAAGCGACCTGCAGGTCACCGTGACCATCGATGACCCGGCGTTCTACCGCAAGGTGGCGGCGAACGGCAGCGTTGGCGCTGGCGAGAGCTACATCAACGGTGATTGGCGCTGCGATGACCTGGTGGCGCTGGTGCGGCTGCTGGTACGCAACCGTGACCTGCTGGACGGCATGGAACGCGGGCCGGCGCGCATCGGCGGCTGGCTGCTGCGCGGCTGGAACCGGCTGCGGCGCAACAGCCGCGAAGGCAGCCGTCGCAACATCGCCGCCCACTATGACCTGGGCAATGATTTCTTCGCCCTGTTCCTGTCGCCGGACCTGATGTACTCCTCGGCGCTGTTCACCGATGCCGGTGACTCGCTGGAAAGCGCGTCACGACGCAAGCTGGACCGCATCTGCCAGCAGCTGCGACTGCAGCCGGGCGATCGCGTGGTCGAGATCGGCACCGGCTGGGGTGGTTTCGCCGTGCATGCCGCGCAGCACTACGGCTGCCATGTCACCACCACCACCATCTCCGCCGAACAGCATGCGTTGGCCGCACAGCGCGTGGTCGATGCGGGCCTGCAGGATCGGGTGACGTTGCTGATGCAGGACTATCGCGATCTGCAGGGACAGTTCGACAAACTGGTGTCCATCGAGATGATCGAGGCCATCGGTGCCGAATACCTGGACACCTACATGGCCACCCTGCAGCGGCTGCTGAAGCCTGATGGGGCAGCCCTGCTGCAGGCCATCACCATCGAGGACCAGCGCTATGAACAGGCGCGGCGCAGCGTGGACTACATCAAGCGCTTCGTGTTTCCGGGCAGCTTCATTCCCTCGATCAACGCCATCCTGACCGCCAAGACCCGGGCCTGCGACCTGCAGCTGATCGCACAGCAGGACTTCGGCCATTCCTATGCATTGACTCTGCGCACGTGGCGGCAGCGCTTCCTCGCACAGTTGCCCGCGGTGCGCGCGCAGGGCTTCGATGAGCGCTTCTGCAGGCTGTGGGAATTCTACCTGGCCTACTGCGAGGGCGGCTTCCTGGAGCGCTCCATCGGCGTTTCCCACCTGCTGCTGGCACGCCCTGGCTACCGCCCTGAAGCGCATGCCCATGGCGAACGGACCGGCTGACATGCGCCGCACCTGGGTCAACGTGATCGGCAACCAGCTGGTATGGCTGTGCGCCGTTTCCGGCGCCGGCCGAGGCTGGCAATGGCCGGCAATGCTGTCAGCCACTGTGTACATCGGCAGCCAGCTGCTCACCTCATCGCAGCCCCGTCTGGATCTGCGCTTGTTGCTGCTCGCGCTGGCATGCGCATGCCTGGTGGATGGCAGCGCGGCCGCCAGCGGTGGCGTGCACTACGCCGCCGCACCGCTGGGTTGGATGCCGCCACCGTGGATTTTCGCCCTGTGGGCTGCCTTTGCGATGACGCTGACTGCGTCGATGGCATTCCTGCAGCGGCACTGGCTGCTTCCGGTGGCACTCGGCTTGCTGGCGCCTCTGGCGTATCTATCTGCAGCGCGCGGATTCCAGGCGGTGCATTTCACGCCCCCGGTCTGGCAGGGCGTGGCAACACTGGCGCTGGGCTGGTGCGTGGCGCTGTCGCTGTTGTGCGCGGTTGCCCGTCGCGGAACGCCGGGCAACCAAGACACCCCATTGATCGGAGCAACCTGATGAGCAGCTCGTGGTGGGTACTGATGTACGCCGTGCTGATCATGGCGTGGGGCTGGGCGTGGCAGCGCAGGCACCAGAACATCGGTATCGTCGATGTCCTCTGGGCAAAGGGTGTGGCGGCAGGCGCGCTGCTGCTTGCATGGCTGGGCGATGGCGCGCTGCAGCCCCGCATCGCGCTGGCGCTGCTGGGTGGCCTGTGGGGAAGCCGACTTGCCCTGCATCTGTGGCGCCGCGTGCGCAGCGAGGCGGAAGACGGTCGCTACCGCTATCTACGTGAGCACTGGCACGGCCACCAGGGAAAGATCTTCGGCTTTTTCATGGCACAGGCAGCGTTGGTGGTGCTGTTTGCACTGCCGTTCGTGGCCGTGGCCAGCAACCCACGCAGCGACATGCCTGGCTGGATCGCAGCGGCAGTTGTGGTGTGGCTGCTCAGCGTGGGTGGCGAGGCACTCGCCGACCGCCAGCTGGCCCACTTCCGAGCCGACCCGGCCAACAAGGGCCGCACCTGCCGCGAAGGGCTGTGGCGGTATACGCGCCACCCCAACTACTTCTTCGAGTGGCTGCACTGGTTCACCTATGTGCTGCTGGCGGCAGGGTCGCCCCTGTGGTGGCTGGCCTGGTCCGGGCCGGTGCTGATGTATGTATTCCTGCGCTACCTCAGTGGCGTTCCCTTCACCGAGAAGCAGGCGCTGCGCAGTCGCGGTGATGACTACCGTGACTACCAGCGCAGCACCTCGATGTTCTTCCCGTGGTTTCCGCGCAGCCCCAAGGAGTGATTCCGATGAACAGCACCCCGTCCCTTGCTCCGGTTGCCGATACCGAGGGCGGACTCACCGGCTGGGCCGAGCGTGGCTGGCTGCCTGATGCGGCGCTGCGCGCGGGCATCCGTCGCCTGTGCGCACAACGCCTGGCCGAAGAGTTGGCCGGCAGCATGGAGGAGCAGTCGCAGCGCTTCAGCCGCCGCATCGCCGAACTGGCCAGCAGCCCGCTGGCCCTGCATGTGGATGCGGCCAACCGCCAGCACTACGAGGTTCCCGCCGCCTTTTTCCATGGCTGCCTGGGGCGCCGCCTGAAGTACAGCAGCTGCTACTACCACACCGGCCACGAGACGCTGGACCAGGCAGAGGAGGCCATGCTGGAGCTGTATGGGCAGCGCGCCGGATTGGCCGACGGCCAGGACATTCTTGAGCTGGGCTGCGGCTGGGGCTCGCTGACGCTGTGGATGGCCGAGCGCTACCCGGATGCGCGCATCACCGCCGTCTCCAACTCGCACAGCCAGCGCAGCCATATCCTGGCGCAGTGCGATGCGCGCGGATTCGGCAACGTCGAGGTGCTCACCCGCGACGTCAACCAGCTGGACCTCCCTGCCGCTGCATTTGACCGCTGCGTGTCGGTGGAGATGTTCGAGCATGTCCGCAACTACGACCGCCTGCTGGGCCGCATTGCCCGCTGGCTGAAGCCGGACGGTGCCCTGTTCGTGCACATCTTCGCCCATCGCACGCTGATGTATCCGTTCGAGACCGAGGGCGACGACAACTGGATGGGCCGGCACTTCTTCACCGGCGGCCTGATGCCCGCAGCGGACACACTGCTGCACTTCCAGCGCGACCTGGTGCTGGACCAGCGCTGGCTGCTGGACGGCACCCACTACCAGCGTACCGCCAACCATTGGCTGGCCAACCAGGATGCCGCCCGCGAGCAGCTGCTGCCGATCCTGGCGCAGACCTATGGCGACGAAGCCGCTGCACGCATCTGGTGGCAGCGCTGGCGCATGTTCTGGATGGCCTGCGCCGAGCTGTTCGGCTACGACGACGGCCAGCAATGGCTGGTCGCCCACTACCTGTTCCGCCCGCGCTGAAGGAGACTGCCACCATGCGTATCGCCCCACTGTTCACGCTGCTGGCCGTGGCCCTGTTCGGTGCAGGCTGCAGCAGCCACGACACCCGCCCCATCCCGCTGCCGCCGAAGGTCGACGTGCCCCGTTTCATGGGCGACTGGTATGTCATCGCCCATATTCCGTCGCGGCCCGAGCGCGAAGCCTTCGATGCCGTGGAAAGCTACACGCTGCAGGCCGATGGGCGCATCCAGACCACCTTCACTTACCGCAAGGGCAGCTTCCAGTCTCCACAGAAGTCGATGCACCCGGTAGGTCGGGTGGAAAAACACGGCAATGGCGCGGTCTGGGGCATGCAGTTCATCTGGCCCATCCAGGCCGAGTACCTCATTGCCTGGCTGGATGAGGGCTACACCCAGACCATCGTGGCCCGCAGCAAGCGTGACTACGTCTGGTACATGGCGCGTACTCCGCAGGTGAGCGAGGCCGATTACCAGCAAGCGGTCGCCCGCATCAAGGCAATGGGATACGACACCGGCAAGCTGCGCCGTGTGCCGCAGTCGGTGCGCTGAGCCTGCGCGAAGCGAGGGTCCAGAACAGAATGATGCAAGGGCCAAATGGCGCTGTTGCCCCATGAATGGGGGAAGGGATGGCTGCCCGTCCCTTCACGGATTATCAATCCTGCTTTATGTGATTAATATCACTTAAAGACATTTACTCCCATGCAATAAAGGCGGCGAAGATTCACCGGCCTCCGGCCACATGGAGCGTGCCATGCAGGATGTCTCGCCACATCAGTGCAAGGTTGTATCCGAACGGAAATGGTCCCTCAGTACGTTCATGGAGTTCTATGAGCGCGTATTGAGCCAGCGCATTTTCGGTCCCTACGGAAAGCTGCTGGCCGAGGAGATCGCTGGCGACATCCAGGCCGGTTTCAGCGCGTCCGACGTCCTGGAGGTCGCCTGCGGTACCGGGGTCATCACCGCGAACCTTTACCAGCACCTGACCAGGCCCCTCGGCCTGCGGTTGGTCGCCACCGATTTGTCGGCGATCGCCGTGAGCGTGGCACGCAGCGTGCTGAGCGATGAGCTGCAGCGCAACGTGCCCCTGCTTGCCGACGTGGACATGGCGGAGCTGCCCTTCGCCGACGCCAGCTTCGACGTCATCGTATGCGGGTTCGGCCTGATGTTCCCGCCGGACAAGGCGCGCGTCGCCCGCGAGTTCAGGCGCGTGCTCCGCCCTGGCGGACGGGTGTATGCCACGGCATTCCACTACAACCAGCTGTTCGAGCTGGCCCGCGAGCAGTCACGGCAGCACTTCGGCATGCCCTCCCGGCTGATGGATGCGGCCCTGAGCCTGACCGACCCGTCGCCGATCACACGCGCGTTCGCGATCGAAGGACTTTCCCCGCGCGAGGGCGGCATGGCTGAGCTGCGGCCCCTTGCGTTTGCCATGGCGGACGCCGATGCGCGCGAGTTCCTGTTCAACGCCTGCATCCTTCTGGAGGAGTTCAACCAGTGCGACGCCCCCAGCAGGGAGCGCTATCTGGACGCGATGATGGACGCAGTCCATGCAGCAGTGCCAGACCGGCGCTACCAGGTGGAAGCCTGGTTGCTGCGCGGCCGTGTGGATGCTGCACACACCCCCGCGCAGGCCGCCATCCGGGCGCCGGATTTCTCCCCCCTGCTGTCGTTCCACCTGCCGCTGCAGCAGGATGCGCGGGCGATGCGCGACTTCGAAAGCGCTCGCGCACAGTTCCTCGCCGACCACCCCGATTATCCCCATGACCAGGTCGAGGCCATGCGCCAGCAGGAATATGCGCGACTGGATGAGCAACACGTGACCTATCTGGATCACGTGGGCGGAGCATTGCCCCCCGACAGCCTGCTCGAGCAGGATTACCAGGCACTCAAGCGGACCATTCTCGGCAATCCGCACAGCGGATCGAAAGCATCCCAGGACGCACTTCATGGGGCGTGCGAGCAGATCCACGCCTTCTTCGGAACCACACCGGAGGAGTACGAGATACTGTTCACCGCCAATGCAAGCAGCGCAATCCGCTTGGTGGCCGAGTCATTCCCGTTCCAGGCCGGGTCGCAGGCACTGCTGACCAAGGACAATCACACCTCGGTACACGGCTTGCGCGAGTACGCCACGGCGAAGGGTGCACAGGTCAAGTACATTCCGCTGGATGACGAGCTGCTGTTGCATGAAGGGCTGATGTGGCGCGCGTTGCAGCGGCTGCAGCCCGGCGCGCCGCATCTGCTCGCCTTTCCCGCGCAATCCAATGCGACCGGCGCCCGCCACGATCTTGCCTGGATCGCGCGGGCCCAGGCGCACGGCGCGACGGTGCTGTGTGACGCTGCGGCCCTGGTGCCACAATTCCGGCTTGACTGCGGCCTTCATCACCCCGATTTCGTGGTGGCGTCGTTCTACAAGATATTCGGCTATCCCACCGGCGCGGGTTGCCTGCTCGCCCGGCGGGCCGCACTCGACCTGCTGAAACCGCCGTCGTTTGCCGGTGGTGGCGTGTGCTACTACTCCGGGCCGTGGTCACCCACCGATCGACTGCTGTACCGCGATGCGGGCCAGCGATTCGAAGTCGGTACGCCCAACTACGCGGCCTTCCCGGCCATCGCCAGAGGCTTTGAATTCGTGGCCGCGCTGGGCGGCGTGGAGGCGGTTGCATTGCGCTCGCGTGCGTTGGCCGAGTGGCTGCAGGCGCAGCTGTCTTCGCTTCGCCACCACATCGGTGGCGAGTTGCCGCTGTGCCGGATCTATGGCCCGCCCGCTGCGCAGCGGGGCGCAACGCTGATGCTGAATTTCTTCGACTGCCATGGCTCCATCCTGCCGCACGCGCGCATCAAGCGCGCCGCAGACCGCTTCGGCATCACCCTGCGCAATGGCTGCTTCTGCAACCTGGGCGCCGTCCAGCAGGCGACCTACGCTACCGCAGGCGCCGAGCACTGTGAACTGGACAAGACCGGGAAGATTCTCGACTGCACGGCATTCGACGAGAAGATCCTGGAAAAGGGTGATTGCGGTGCGGTCAGGATTTCGTTCGGGCTGGGATCGAATTTCACCGATGCCTATCGCTTCCTGCTGTTCGCCACCTGCCTGCTGGATACGGACGCATCAGGCCTGGAACGTGCGATGGAGCAATCGTCGGCACCAGCCAAGGAAACACCGGTTGCCAGCACCATGCAGGCTTGAGCCGCTGCGGGGCCTTGCGACGGAACGGGTGCCGCTGATCGGCCACGGCCTGATCAACCGCACCTTGCCTGGGACGCGACATGAATGGGGGCTCGCCCGCCCGCTAGCGGCGCGTAGCCTGCCTCCTCTATAGTCAGCCGGGCACGACAGGCGTGGTGCCTGTCCGGCAACTACAGGGAGTGGGTCATGGGTCTGGTACAAGCGGTGAAGGGTGCAGTCGGCGGCGTGCTGGCTGACCAATGGAAGGACTTCTACACCGTGCCGACCGGCCTGCCGTCCACGGCAGCCCTGTTCGCGGCAGTGCCGCAGGGCACCAATGCCGGGCGCGGTTCGAACACCAGTGGCTCCTCCAACATCATCAGCAACGGCTCGAAGATCGTCGTGCCGGAAGGCTACGGCCTGCTGCTGTTCCAGGATGGCGCGATCACCGCCTTCGTCGCCGAGCCGGGTGGCTACGAGTGGCGCTCGGATGATCTGAACTCACAGTCGATCTTCGCCGGCGACGGCCTGGTCAGCACCTTCATCAAGCAGAGCTGGGAGCGCTTCAAGTTCGGCGGCCAGCCGGGCTCGCAGCAGGCCGCCTTCTTCGTTTCGCTGAAGGAACTGCCGGACAACCGCTTCGGCACCCAGTCGGAAATCTACTGGGACGACGGCTTCCTCAACACCCAGGTCGGCGCGGTCACCCGTGGTTCGTACACGCTGAAGATCATCGACCCGATCCTGTTCGTGAAGAACTTCGTTCCGGCCAGCTACCTGCGGCCGGGCCAGGTGTTCGACTTCACCGATCTGGACAACGCCGCTGCCAGCCAGCTGTTCAATGAAGTGGTGGGTTCGCTGGCGCCGGCGTTCAGCCTGTACACCAACGATCCGGGCAAGGGCAACCGCATCACCAAGCTGCAGCAGGATTCGCTGGGTTTTGCGCAGAGCCTGTCGGCCGCCGTCGAGCAGGGCTACCAGTGGAAGTCCGACCGTGGCCTGGCCATCGTCAAGACCGCCATTGTTTCGATCGAGTACGACGCCAACACCCGCGAACTGCTGAAGACCGTGCAGCGCGCCGATGCCCTGTCCGGCTCGCGCGGCAATTCCAACCTGCAGGCCAGCGTTGCCCAGGGCATCCAGTCCGCAGGTGAGAACGGCGGTGCCGCCGGCCTTGTCGGCGTGGGCATGGCATCGGGCATGTTCGGCGCGGGCAATCTGCAGCAGCCTGCAACCCCGGCCGCTCCGGCTGCCGACGACCCGGTGGCCAAGCTGAAGAAGGCAAAGGAAATGCTGGATCTGGGCCTGATCACCCAGACCGACTACGACGCGCTGAAGGCCAAGGCGCTGGGACTGTAAGCAGACGCAGGACGCGCAACCACCATGTCCGATCCCAGAAACACGCCTCCGCCGCTGCCTCGATCTGCTTCAGCACCGCCGCCCCTGCCGGCGGCGGTGCTGGACGGGCCGGGTTCGCCGCAGGACGTCCCTCCCCTGCCCGGCAGCTTCCCGCTCGATACGTCCAAGCTGCCTGAGGCCATCCGCAATGAGATCGAGGCGCCCGACCCGGTCGCCATCGATACCTCTGCGGCCGAACTGAAAGACGGCCTCAACCGCTGCCCCAAGTGCGGCGCTACCGATATCCGGCCCAAGCTGGGCACCGATATCCTGGTCTGCCTGTACTGCCGTCACGAATGGCATGGCGCACGGGTGGAGGAGGAATTCGCGCTGGGTGAAGCCATCGACCAGCTGCGTGGCACCGTCATCGCATCGGGCGCACGCGATATCGACGCCGACACCTCTGCACTGATGACCTTCAAGTGCACCGGTTGCGGCGCCGAAGTCACGGTCAACACCGAAAGCACGATGACGGCGCGCTGCCACTGGTGCCGGCACGTGTTCGGCGTGAACGAACAGATCGCCAACGGCGCGGTGCCCGACGCAGTGCTGCCGTTCCATATCAAGAAGGAGGATGCGGTCGCGCGCATCCGCCAGTTCGTCGACAAGCGCCGGATGTTCGCGCTCAAGGCGTTCAAGGAGCAGTTCACCCCGGAAAACGTGGTGGGTGTGTACCTGCCCTATATGATCGTCGACGGCAATGTCAGCGCGGCCGTGGCCGGCAAGGGCGAGATCAAGACGCGCGAGTACACCCGTGGCAGCGAGAAGAACAAGCAGACCTACTACGACGCCGATGTCTACCAGGTGGAACGCCAGGTCGATTTCACCGTGGACGACCTGCCGCTGGAATCGTCGGCCGAGCGCGGGAATCTGGACACGCGCGCCAACACCAACAACATCATCAACACCATCCTGCCGTTCGACACCAAGAATGCGGTGAAGTGGAACGCCTCCTACCTGGCAGGCTTTACCTCGGAAAAGCGCAACCTGGACGTCGAAAAGCTGCGGCCGCGGCTGGAAGACCAGCTGCTGTCGATCGCCCGCGCGCAGGTGGAAGGCACGGTGCGCCGTTACGACCGTGGCGTGCGCTGGGAGCAGGAGCAGCTGGAGGTGCACGGCACCCGCTGGGTGGCCATGTACCTGCCGGTATGGCTTTATTCGTACCACCAGCCCGGAAAGAACGGCGGCATGCTGCACTACATCGCGGTGAACGGCCGGACCGGTGAAACCATGGGCAGCGTACCCGTGCAGCAGTGGAAGATGCTGCTGGCCGCGCTGACCGCCGGCACGATCATCGAAGCCCTCGCAATTGCCTTCCTGGTGGCCAGCACATGAGTGATGACAGTGGTCTTTGGTTGTTGGCTGCAGGCCCGGCCGGCGCAACCGCGTTGTACTGGGCGCTGTACCGGTTCTACCGCAACACCGACAAATCGCATTCGTTCGAACATGAAACCGCTGTCGATGCGCAGCCGGTGACCGGCTCGGATCGTCGCGTGGACAGCATCAGCGGGACGCAGGAAAAGCGGATCCGCGGTGACAACGTGTATGAGTACCGAAAGCGTGTGGCGCGGGTGAAGACCGGCCCGGAATAGTCGATCCGGCCGGCCAGGGCCGGCCATGAGTGTGGCGTACTGCCCAGATCAGGGCGCAATGCCGTGCCTATACTGCTGCCGCCTGGTGCGGCGGCGCGTTCGCGCCCGTCGATCCGGGCGGCGGGGCTGGATGTCCCCGTCCGGCCCGTGGCAGCCGCCGCGGGCCCTTGCAGTGATTCGTAACCCGACGCGGTTGAACCAATCACCAGGGAGGACGCTATGCGTTACACACGCCGTGATTTCCTAGCAACCACTGCCACAGCCTCATTGGCATCGCTGTTCGCGCCCAGTGCCCTGGCCAGCGGCCAGAGCGCGACCGACGGTACCGCAGTGGCGCGCTTCCACCGTTACAACGTCACCAGCCCGGAAGGCCAGCGAATGCTGGCCAGTTATGCGCGCGGCATCCAGGCAATGCTGGCGCTGCCGGCTGACGACCCGCGCAACTGGTTCCGCAATGCGTTCGTGCACCTGATGGATTGCCCACACGGCAACTGGTGGTTCTATGTCTGGCACCGCGGCTACGTCGGCTACTTCGAGCAGACCATCCGCGAGCTCAGCGGCGACCGCCAGTTCGCCATGCCGTACTGGGACTGGACTGAACTTCCGCAGATTCCGGTTGCGATGTTCGACGGTCTGTTGAACCCGACCGACAAGGCCTATACGCCCTACACCCGCAACCTGGCCGTGTTCACCCAGTTCATGAAGCCTGCGTTGCAGCGCCACTGGAACACTCTGGACAGTGGGCAGCGGCAGCAGCTGTCGCTGCGTGGTTACAACAGCGCCGAAGACGTCTGGAACGACGTCACCGGCTACAACGCCAAGGAACAGACCGGCATTTCCGGCAATGCGGCGTACGCGGTTACCTGTGGCGCCCGCTATCTCTGGCGCGAGCATCTGGGCTTCGACCCGAAGACGGCCTCCGCCGTGTCTGCCGACACCATCCGTGCAGGCCTGTCACCGGTGGAGTTCAACAACCCCGACATCAGCCGCAGCTTCACCAGCTCGCGCACCACCTCGCACGTGCTGCAGCCTGACGGGGCCACCAAGTTCTCGGTGCTGGAAGGCTTCCCGCACAACAAGGTGCACAACTGCATTGGCGGCGTCGGCGCCGTCGATCCCGGCCCCTACGGCAACATGACCAACTTCCTGTCGCCGCTGGATCCGATCTTCTACCTGCACCACGCCAACATGGACCGTCTGTGGGATGTGTGGACCCGCAGGCAACAGGCCTTCGGCCGCCCGATCATGCCGACCGACGCCGCCGAGCGCCGGCAGTTCATGGACGAACCGTTCCGCTTCTTCGTCAATGGCCAGGGCCGCTACGTCGGCACGCGCCCGGCCGCGGAATTCTTCTCCACCACCGCGTTCGACTATGACTACGTCTATGGCCGCGGTGTCCGTGCCGCGGAGCAGGCCGCAACGGCTCCAACCACCGCCAAGGCCGCGCGACTGGTGCGCGGCAAGCGGACTGACGGCGCCGTGCGTGTGGCTGTGCCCAACGATGCGGTTCGTGCGCATCTGGCAGCTACCGGCCCGCGCGTGCTGATCGCGGAGGTTACCCTCGAGCGTCCCCGTGGGCTGCACAACACGCGCGAGTTCGACGTACTGATCAATGCACCGGCAGGTGTCACCTCGGTGAGCGCGGACAGTCCGTACTACGCCGGCACGGTCTCGTTCTTCGGGCCGAGCATGGCGGCCATGGGTCACGATCATCCAACGACGTTCGCCGTGCCATTGCCGCAGACGCTGGGGGCGCTGCGCGCGGATGCTGCCGGCGGCGGCTCGACAACGCTTGAGATCCGCCTGGTCGCTTCGTCGGGCCAGGAACCGCAATCGTTCCCGGTGCTCGACGCTGCGATCCTGGTGTCCCCGAACTAGCGCACCCTCGGCGGCTGGCGTCGCCACGCGGCGATGCCAGCCGGGGCACCCGGGAAATGTGACTGCACACCAAGGCAACGCCAGCGTCGGGGCCTCGTCACACCGCCCCTGCCCTGCCGGGCCTATGCTCGCGCGCACACACCCGCTGTTTCCGTTGTTCCCAACGAGGATTCGACGATGGCAACCGTGCTTCCCCGCTTCGGGCTGCTGGCGCTGTGCAGCCTCGCCGCCCCCGCTACCACCCTTGCCCAGAACGCGTCCATCGGCTTCGGCCAGCACTCCAGCAGTACGCAGTCGTCCAGCGCATCGCAGACCACGGAAACCACCCGTTCGACCTCCGGGTCAACCAGCGATGACACGGCCGGGAACAACAATGGCGATTCGGCCTTCGGCAACTTCGGGTCGATAACGATGCAGTCCAACAGCAACAGCAGCGCGCATTCCCAATCCCGCAGCGAGAGCAAGGACGTCGGGATCGATATCAGCTTTGATGACAGCAACAACGATGGCGGAAGCAACGACCGCCGTCGCGGTGGCAGCAGGGTGATCGACAGCGATATGTTCGGCCGTTGGACGCTGGGCCAGGAGAACGGCAAGAGCTGCACCATCGAACTGAAGGACAACCCCTGGTTTGGTGGCTATGGTGCATGGGTGCCGGCCGGGTGCCCGGACGATTTCTTCTCGGCCAATCGCTGGCTGCTTTCAGGCAACCACCTGCTGATTACCAATGGCGACAACAGGGTAATCGGGAGATTCCGACAGACGGATGGCGGGCGCTGGTCAGGGCGGCGCGAATCGGATGGCGCGCGGCTGTATCTGAATCCAGACGGTCGCTGAGACCTGATGCTGCCCTGAAGGGCCGCGTTTTGTCCACGCAAGCATACGTGTGGATCCGGATTTCGATTCAAGCGCTTTCGCGAACGGCCGATACCCGGAGGTGAAGCCCGACTCATGGAAGATGCGCGATGCCGTTGCAAGACCCCCGACCCGACAGCCTGTCGCCTCCTTCCGCCTCGCCTTGGCCGGCGGTGTCCAAAGTCCTGACCGACCTCTACGCTCACAAGGCGTTGTTCGCGCTGGCGGGGACCCTTGCGATGGTCGTCTTCTTCTGGCGGATCCACTACCTGCCCAGCCTTGCATTGACTGATATCGCTCTGGTGGCGGCGGCCATCGTCTTCTTTTCGGTCGTGATGGTCATCGTGGTCATCCTTACGCTCATGCTCCCCGCCGCTGTGCTGGTCGAGTGGCAGAAGTCAGGATTCATCACCGACAGAAGCAGCGTCCGCGCATCTCAGACCCAGTGGCTGGCATCCGCAGGCCTCAGCATGGTCATGGCCATGCTGGGCGCGGGCCTGGCAACAGGCTGGATGTATGTCTGGCTTTTCACTCCGCTCGGCGACGCAGCACCCATCGTGTTCGCAGTCGCCATCCTGATCGGTGCCGCCGGCGCCTTCGCACCGATGGGCATGAAACTCAAACCCATTGATGAACCCGTCGGCAGCGTTCTGCGGAAGAAGAAGATCTGGTGGGCACTGAGGCTGACTGCGCTGTCCGCTTGCCTCTACCTGTTCACGCTCCCCTTGATCGCGCTGGTGGTCTTCGGCACCCATTCCGCAGCCGCCAAGATGAGCGGCTGGGAAGTGCTTCTGGTGTCGCTCGGGCTGCCGCTCTTTCACTTGTTCATCCTGGGCATCAGGACACTCCCGCTCTGGTCCCGGGTGGTCGCACTTGCCTTGGTAGTCGCCCAGATCCTGCTCTTTGCCGGCACCCTGTTCGAGTCACTCGACCGCGCTGCCAGCACGTTCCAGCTGGGGATGCTGCCCCACCAGAGCATGGTGGTATCGAGCGAGGGCTGCAGGATGGTTCGGGCATCCGGGGTGTCAGGCAACTGCCGCAGAATCGACGGCCCCGGCAAGGAGCTGTACGAAATCCGGGACGTCTTCATGCTCAATCGCCTTGGCAGCCACACCGTCATCGCCGAGCCGGGCTGGACACCGGAGACCCGAGCCCGGTCGATCCCCCTGCCCAGCAGCGAAGTGTTCACCTGGTACACGACTCCTGAACCTCCCCATGCACCTCCCCTGTCGCTGCCTCCGCAACCTCCCGCGCCAGCGTCCCTCACACCGCCACCCCCGATAAAGCCTTCCTCCGGCGCGGTGCGCAGATCAAGGCCGCGGCAAAGGGCTCCTGCCTGCTGACCCGGCCGCGCGCAGGGCTGCGAACGGCGTTCGCCCTGCACACGCAGGGGACAAGGTGGACGCGATCATCAGTGTTCCGCGCCGCCTTCTCTCTGCCATGTCCTCGCCCACCGGCTCCCGCCTCGTCATCTACGCTGCACTGGCAGGCAATCTCGCCATCGCCATTGCCAAGTTCATCGCCGCTGGCCTGTCCGGCAGCTCGGCCATGCTCAGCGAGGGCGTGCACTCGCTGGTCGATACCCTAAACGAAGTGCTGCTGCTGTACGGCCTGCGCCGTGCCGAGAAGGCCGCCGACACCCTGCACCCTTTCGGCTACGGCCGCGAGCTGTACTTCTGGAGCTTCATCGTCGCCCTGCTGGTATTCGCCGCCGGTGCCGGCGTCTCGGCCTACGAGGGTATCCAGCACATCCGCCAGCCGGAGCCGGCCACCAATCACGCCATCAGCTACGGCGTGCTCGGCATCTCCATCCTGTTCGAAGGCGCTTCATGGTGGGTGGCGCTGCGCGAATTCCGTCGCAGCAAGGGCTCGCTGGGATACTTCGAGGCGTTCCGCCGCAGCAAGGATCCGTCCACCTTCACCGTGCTGCTGGAAGACAGTGCCGCCCTGCTTGGCCTCGGCTTCGCGCTGGTCGGACTGCTGGCCGCGCAGTTGCTGGAGATGCCGGTGCTGGATGGGGTCGCCTCGCTGTGCATTGCCGGTGTGCTGGCGCTGACCGCGTTCCTGCTCGCGCGCGAGACCAAGGGCCTGCTGATCGGTGAGCCGGCCCGCCCGGCGGTGGCGCAACGGATCATGGCCGTGGCCGTGACCGACCCCGATCTGCGCCGCGCCAACGGTGTGACCACCCTGCAGATGGGCCCGGAACAGGTGGTGGCGATGCTCAGTGCGGAATTCGAGGACGATCGCACCACGCCGCAGATCGAGGCCTGCATCACCCGCATCGAGTCTGCGGTGAAACAGGAGTTCCCGGAACTGGTGGCCTTGTTCATCAAACCGCAGACACCGGAGGTGTTTGCCGCGCGCCGGGCCGCGCTCGATCGTCCGGCCACGGCGGAGTGACGCCGCGCTGGCGACAGCTTCACCGCTGACAGGCGATGATTCCGGCATGCCGAAGCAGACCGGTCCAGATGCCACGTTCGTCGAACAGCCCGTTCACGGGGCCCGGCTCCCGCGCGCCTTCTATCAACGACCTTCAACGGTGGTCGCGCCGGAGCTGTTGAACAAACTGCTGGTGCGCAACGATGGCCGCGTGGCGCGCATTGTCGAGGTCGAGGCGTATGCCGGCAGCGAAGATCCGGCGGCACACTCCTGGCGCGGCATGACCGCACGCAACGCCAGCATGTTCGGCGAAGCGGGCCATCTCTATATCTACTTCACCTATGGCATGCACTGGGGCAGCAATGTCGTCTGCGGTGACGTCGGCGAGGGTGTTGCTGTACTGCTGCGCGCCGCCGCGCCGGTCGCCGGGCAGGAGCTGATGTACCCGCTGCGCCCTGCCGCCCGTCACGACCATGACCTGGCCAGTGGCCCCGGCAAGCTGTCGCAGGCGTTTGGCCTGGACCGGCGCTTCGACGGCGCTGACCTGGTGATTGCCAGTCACGGCATCACGCTGCTGGACGACGGCGTGCCTCCGCCGGATGACCCGGTGGTGGGGCCGCGCATCGGCATCACCCGTGCCGTGGATTTTCCCTGGCGCTGGCATGTGCGCGATCACCGTCACGTTTCAGTACGCGCGCCCCGCACGGCAACGCAAAAGAGACCTGCATGAAACCCATCCCTGAAGGATCATTGACACCAGCCTCACTGTTTCGCGCAACGACATAACGGGCCGAGCCCTAGCGTGACTGCCGTGACCTGCCCTTCCCTGCCGGAGACGCAGTGCCTGCCATGGATGAAGCTTCCAGACTTCTCGAGATCGACCGCCTGGGTGTTCTCGATACACCGCCAGAGCCCGTGTTCGATGCCATTGTTGCCGCCGCCCTCGCTGCCACGGGCATGCCCATCGGGCTGATTTCCATCGTTGCCGCGCAGCGACAATGGTTCAAGTCCAGCATCGGGCTGGGAGACGCTACCGAAACGCCCCGCTCGATTTCGTTCTGTTCGCATGCCATCGAGCAGGACGAGCTGCTGGAGATTCCAGACGCGAGGCAGGACCCGCGGTTCGCCAGCAGTCCGTTGGTCACCGCAGGGCACCGGGTACGACACTACGCCGGAATAGCACTGACCACCGCCCATGGCGCGCGCATCGGCACACTGTGCCTGCTCGACACGCTGCCAGGCGTGCTGTCGCCGTCGCAACGGGAATTGATGGTCCATCTTGGCCGGGTCACCACGCAGGTGCTTGAACAGCGCAGCGCACTGCTGCGACAGATCAACCAGGCGCAGGCACTGCATCGCGATCTGAAGCGCAGCGAGGACTTCCTGCAGCGCACCAACACCGCGGCCAAGGTGGGCGGCTGGGAACTGGACCTGGACACCAACGAGGTGCGCTGGACGCGCGAGACCAAGCAGATCCACGGCGTGCGCTCCAGCTACCAGCCCACCCTCGAATCGGCCTTGTCGTTCTACCGCCAGGACAGCCGCAGCATCATCCAGACTGCCGTGCAGCGTTGCATGGAGGATGGCGCGCCCTGGGAGGTGCAGCTGCCGATGAGCACAGCCGACGGACGCAGCATCTGGACCCGCGTGGTGGGCAACCGGCAGCAGGTGGAGGGCCATCCGCGACTGGTGGGCGCGATCCAGGACGTCACCGAAGAACGCGCGGCGCTGGATGCCCTGGAGGCGAGTGAGGTGCGCTATCGGCGTCTGTTCCACTACAGCCTGGGGCTGATCTGCACGCACACGCTGGATGGCACGCTGACCTCGGTGAACCCGGCGGCGCTGCAGTCGCTGGGCTACGACGAACGCCAGATCATCGGCCGCAGCCTGTGCGACTACATGCCTGCCGAGCGCCGCGACGTGTTCAATGCCTACCTGAAGCGCATCGAGACCAACCACACCGATGCCGGTGTCATCGAACTCATTGCCGCCGATGGAACGCTGCGCTACTGGGCCTACAACAACGTGCTCGACAGCGAAGGACAGCCGCCCTTCGTGCTCGGCCATGCCCAGGATGTCACCGCGCTGCGCCTGCAGGAGCAGCGCCTGCGCGAACTATCGCTGAAGGATCCGCTCACCCAGTGCCACAACCGCCGCTACCTGCACCGGCTCGACGAGATGACCGCCGGAACGTGGGCATGCCTGGTATTTGACCTGGACGATTTCAAACGGATCAATGATGCGCAGGGCCACCGCCGCGGCGACGCGATCCTGGTCGAGTTTGTCGCCTTCCTGAAGGCGCCGCTGAGCGCGGGAGAGACCGTGGTCCGCCTGGGTGGAGACGAGTTCCTGGTGGTGTTGACCGCATCGGCGTCCGAACGTCTTCCACTGCTGGAGGGCTGGTACGCTGCCAACGCAGCGCAGTCGCCGACGGCGTTCTCGATGGGCGCGGCGGTCAGCGCGCCGGGTGAGTCCGTGGCTGACACCATCCATCATGCGGACAGCCAGCTCTATGACGCGCGTGCACGGGTACGCACGCAGCGGCGCGACGACTAGCAACAGCGCCCGCTGTCACCTCAAGGCAAGACTTCATCCGGTGAGGAATCGCGTCATCCGCTCCAGTTCGTCATCCAGCGCATTGCGGAACAGAACGTCCTTCATGGGCGAGGCGCTGGCGAATCCAATATCGGGTTGCAGAGCGCCATCCTTGGCGGTGACATTGGCCCAGCCGACCACCTGATCGCGCCACAGCAGCGGCAGCGCGTAGTAGCCGAAGCGACGCTTGGCCGCCGGGGTGTAGGCCTCGAACCTGTAGACCCAGCCCCAGAGCAGCTCGAACCGTCGCCGATCCCAGGCTACGGGATCGAACGGTGCCAGCAGCCGCACCTGCTCATCGGCCTGATAGCGCCGCGAACGGGGGTTCTCCTCGGCCGGCCAGTACCACTGTGTTCCGTCGATGATGCCGCCAGCCAGCCGCTCGCGTGCCAGCCGCAGTGCCTGCTGGACCTCGGCTGCCAGATGTGGAGCGCCATAGCCCAGCAACCGTGCCAGATAGGTGAGGCTCGCCGAAGGCAGCGGCGCGTACTTGCGCACCACCAGATCGATCAGTGCGGTGGCGCGCTGCAGGCGCGCGGCCTTGCCGCCCTCGGCGAGTGCATGTTCTGCAACGGCATAGATGCGGGTACCACTGTCACGACGGGCGATGCGCAACATGCCGCGGTAGTGCATGCCATCCAGCAGGTGGGTGCTGGCATTGCTGGTGCCGCCCCAGTAGTTGGTCACCCGGCCATGCGTGAACGCCTGGTCGACCTCGCGCGGATGCACCGCGCCCCGCTCCTGCACGAACGCCAGAACCTCGGCCGCCTTGCGCCGCGTGCTGGCGTCCCACGGCCTGCGGGACACCCGCGGATGCATCAACGACAGGTGTTCGCGCGGCAGGAAGCCGTAGTTGACCAGGAAGTCTTCCTCGATCGGCAACCGGCTGTAGCGGCGCTCCAGATCCCCGGCCTGATAACCCTTCACCCGGTGCCGCAGGGTCAGGTCCTGGGCACGCGCAGGCGCGCGGATGGGATCGGCCTGCACGAAACCCAGGCGGCGTATCGCGGTCAGCAGCGTGGTGGGCGTGAACAGCGTGCGGGCTACGGCGTAGCGACGCAGATCGTCGAGGGTGGGCGTGGCGGGCATGGGCCGATTGTAGAGGCGAGCGTGTTGTAGAGGCGAGCGTGCCCGGTGTGCGTTGCGCCCTGGAAAGGCACCAGCGACGTGACCGGGGCAGCTCATCGCTGCGATGGGGGCCGTTGCTCAGCGCAGCCACTGCGCATAGGCGGCCAGGACCGCGAGGTGTCCCACGTAGTACAGATAGAACGCCCAGCGTGAACGCGGAACCGCCCACGGCACCCTGGCCAACGCCAGCACCAGCGGGATGGCCAGCAACGCCCATCCATTGCCATTGACCCAGCACAGCCCGCCGAATCCGAACGCCAGCAGCCACCACGCCCGGTGGCGGAACGCGATCCAGCCCAGCACCACCAAGGCCACCCCTGCCCATTGGTAGTCCACGAAGAACGGCAGCAGGCCTCCTGCCACCAGCAGCAACAGCTGCCGGTTGTTGGTCAGCGCGTGCACCGCCGCCGCAGCCAGGCCGAAGGTCAACAGGATGTTCAGCGGAAGCCAGTAGCCGAAGGCGAGCATGTGCAAGGGTTGTGCAACCAGGCCCCAGGCGGACAGGCGCCGGATCGACTTGCCCAGATCGGCACCAGGCTGTGCCAGGTTGCAGGCCATCACCAGTGCGAACAGCGGGAAGGCGATGCGCCCAAACTCGCTGACCACCGGCACATAGCCACCGAACACCACTTTGGCGACGTGATCGCCGGTCATCGACAGCAGCGCGATCCACTTCAGCAGCTCGCGGGCGCCGCTGCTGAGGGTGCCGCGCGCCAGCGGGGCGTGTACGGCGACATCCTGTCCGCTCATGTCATTCATCCTCTGCGTCCTGCCGGGTCCATCTCGCCAGAAATCGACGGTGTTGCCCCTTGAACGCAAAGAGTACTTGAACCTGACTGAGATGACGCTGGCCGATGTGCCCCGCTATCCTTGTGCTCCCCGCTTGTGAGGCAGCACCATGCGCACGCTGTACCCGCCGATCACCCCGTACCGCGAACACACGCTGCCCGTCGATGCACTGCACACCCTGCATATCGAGGAGTGCGGCACGCCAGATGGCATTCCGGTGGTGTACCTGCATGGCGGTCCGGGCGCTGGCATCTCGCCCGCCCATCGCCGGTTCTTCAACCCGAAGCGCTACCGCATCGTGCTGATCGATCAGCGCGGCAGCGGGCGCTCCACGCCATTCGGCGAACTGCGCGACAACACCACCCAGGATCTGGTGGCCGACATCGAAAAGGTGCGCGAACACCTGGGCATCCAGCGCTGGCTGGTCTACGGCGGTTCCTGGGGTTCGACGTTGTCACTGGCCTATGCACAGGCGCACCCCGACCGCGCCACCGGGTTGATCGTGCGCGGCGTTTTCCTGGGTCGCGAGGAAGAAAACCGCTGGTTCGCCGAGCGCGATGGCGGTGCCCGCTGGATCTTCCCGGAGCGTTGGGATCGCTACGAGGCGCACATCCCGGAGGACGAGCGCGGCAACATGCTCGAAGCGTACTGGAAGCGCCTGGACCATGCAGACGAAACCATCCGCATCGCAGCGGCGCAGGCCTGGCTGGGCTGGGAAGACAATGCCGCCATGCTGCTGCATGAGGTCGACGCGGTGTCAGCTACCGATCCGCTCGATACGCTGGCCAAGGCGCGTATCGAGGCGCATTACTTCCGCCACAACACCTTCCTGGAACACGGCCAGCTGCTGCGCGATATCGATCGCATCCGCCATCTGCCGGGCGTCATCGTGCAGGGGCGCTACGACATCATCTGCCCACCACGCAGTGCCTGGGACTTGGCCAAAGCCTGGCCGGAAGCCACCTTGCAGATGGTCATCGCCGGCCACAGCGCCAACGAAGCCGCCACTACCGATGCTTTGGTGCGGGCCACCGACGCTTTCGCGGACCGCAGCTGAACAAAAGGGGCCAACGGCCCCCTTTTTCTATACCAAGGTATAGCTGGGCTAACCCACGGGCCTCTAGGCCTGCTGAATACGAGCGCGGACAATAGCGCTACTGGCCAGCCACTGGCCGCCCCACGCGGAGACGCAGATGGATCCCGACCCTGCCGGGCGCGACGCGCGCCCCTGCCTGCCCCCTTGTTCACTGCTGGCGACTGACGGCCGGTTCCTGTCCGTGTAAGCGATGGGAGCTCCGGGCAGCGCCTGCCCGGAGGAATCCCATGTCCTACAAGATTCTCTACATCACCGTCCGTCGCCTGATCGGTGAGCGCGATGTTTCCGCCCTGCGCAGCCTGCTGCTGCAGCACGGCCCTGTCCTGTTCGCCCGTTCGCTGGCCCTCGGCTCGCCACGGGTAGTGGCCGACGCCCTGTCGCTGCTGCCGATCAGCGAGCGCATCAACGTGCTGCGCCACCTGCCCTACCCGCTGCGCGATGCGATGAAGCCGCTGTGCATCGGCGGCAGCCAGCGGCTGCGCATGCAGCCCTGGTCGCCATCGGTGCTGGCCATGCGCCACGCCTGAGTACCCGCCCCTTCCGCTCCACGCGCCGGCTCCGCCCCGCGCCGCTCCAAGAGGACCTTCCCATGAGCCTGCTCAACGCCTGGTTCAACGCCTTCCTGCGCAGCCGCCGCGCGGGCAACCTGTTCGGTCGTCGTGCGATGCCCGAAGCCGGTTACGGCCGTGGCAGCACGCAGGCCGCGCCGGCCACGCTCACTGCCGGACTGCTCGCGCTTGCACAGGGCAGCGAAACCGATGCGCTGGCCACCCTGCAATCGCACGTCGACGGTCTCAGCCCGCACGAAGCCGAAGAGCGCCTGTTGCGCTTCGGCCCGAACGAGGTCGACCACGAAAAGCCACTGCCGTGGTGGCGCCATCTGTGGCAGTGCTATCGCAACCCGTTCAACCTGCTGCTGACGGTGCTGGCGGCCGTGTCCTGGCTGACCGAAGACGCCAAGGCGACGGTGGTGATCGGTGCGATGGTGGTGCTGTCCACCTTGATCCGCTTCGTACAGGAGGGCCGCTCCAACCGCGCGGCCGAACGGCTGAAGGCCCTGGTGGGCAACACCGCACGCGTGCTGCGCCGTGCTGCGGGCACCGAAGCGGCGGAGGTGGCCGATCAGTACTTCGGCGCACAGCTGCACAGCCGGCGGCCGGCACGGCTGCTGGATCTGCCGATCCGTGACCTGGTACCGGGCGACCATATCGTGCTGTCGGCCGGCGACATGATCCCGGCCGATTGCCGTGTGCTCGCGGCCAAGGACCTGTTCGTCGCACAGGCCGCGATGACCGGCGAATCGTTGCCGGTGGAGAAGTTCGTGCAGGCGGGCAACGCCGAGGCTGGCCTGATGGAACAGGCCAACCTGTTGTTCATGGGTACCAATGTGGTGTCCGGCACGGCAACAGCGCTGGTGCTGGCGACCGGCAACGACAGCTACTTCGGCACCCTCGCCCAGCGCAGCAGTGCCAGCGATCGTGCGCCGACAGCGTTCCAGGCCGGGGTCAACAGCGTCAGCTGGCTGCTGATCCGCTTTGCCCTGGTGATGGTGCCGTTCGTCCTGCTGGTCAATGGCTGGACCAAGGGTGACTGGACCGAAGCCTTCCTGTTCGCGCTGTCGGTGGCGGTCGGCCTGACCCCGGAAATGCTGCCGATGATCGTCACCTCCACCCTGGCCAAGGGCGCGGTGCTGCTGTCGCGGCGCAAGGTGATCGTCAAGCGCCTGGATGCGATCCAGAACTTCGGTGCGATGGAAGTGCTGTGCACCGACAAGACCGGCACCCTCACCCAGGACAAGATCGCGCTGGAACGGCACACCGACGTGTTCGGGCAGGATTCGGAGGATGTGCTGACCTTCGCCTACCTCAACAGCCACTTCCAGACCGGACTGATCAACCTGCTCGATCGTGCGGTGCTGGAGCATGTGGAGCTGCAGAGCTCGCTGCGCCTGTCACAGGACTACCGCAAGGTCGATGAGATCCCGTTCGACTTCGAGCGCCGCCGCATGTCGGTGGTGGTATCCGAGCGCGAGGACCATCACGAATTGATCTGCAAGGGTGCGGTGGAGGAAATGCTGGCGGTGTGCAGCACCGTGCGCGAGAACGGCCAGGACATGCCGCTGGATGAGCAGCGCCTGGCCCGCGTGCGGCAGACCACCGAGGAACTGAACGAACAGGGCCTGCGTGTGGTGGCCGTGGCGATGAAGGAGACTGCGGCCAGCCAGAGCGTGTACTCGCAGGCCGATGAGCGCGATCTGACCCTGGTGGGCTACGTGGCCTTCCTCGATCCACCGAAGGAGTCGGCCGCACAGGCGCTGCAGGCGCTGGCCGCGCACGGCGTGGAAGTAAAGGTATTCACCGGCGACAACGAACTGGTCACCGCCCGGGTATGTGCCCAGGTCGGCCTGGACGCCGATACGATCGTGACCGGCCCGCAGATCGAGCGCATGGACGATGCGGCCGTGGCGCGTGCACTGCAGGAACACCGCGTGTTCGCCCGCCTCACGCCGCTGCACAAGGAACGGCTGGTGCGCGAGCTGCGTGCACAGGGCAACGTGGTCGGCTTCCTCGGCGATGGCATCAACGATGCTCCCGCACTGCGCGCAGCCGATATCGGCATCAGCGTGGACAGCGCGGTGGACATCGCCAAGGAGGCCGCTGACATCATCCTGCTGGAGAAGAACCTGATGGTGCTGGAGGAAGGCGTCATCCAGGGGCGGCGCACCTTCAGCAACATGCTGAAGTACATCCGCATGACCGCCAGCTCCAATTTCGGCAACGTGTTCTCGGTGCTGGTGGCCTCGGCGTTCCTGCCGTTCCTGCCAATGCTGCCGTTGCAGCTGCTGGTGCAGAACCTGCTGTATGACATCTCGCAGATCGCCATTCCGTTCGACAACGTCGATGAGGAGCTGGTACGCAGGCCGCTGAAGTGGAACCCGGCGGACATCGGCCGCTTCATGGTGTTCTTCGGGCCGATCAGCTCGATCTTCGACCTCAGCTGCTTCGCCTTGATGTGGTACGTGTTCGATGCACGCACACCGGCCGACCAGAGCCTGTTCCAGTCCGGCTGGTTCGTGGTCGGCCTGCTGACGCAGACCCTGATCGTGCACATGATCCGTACACCCAAGGTGCCATTCGTGCAAAGCATCGCCGCGCCGCCGCTGCTGCTGATGACCGGGGCGATCATGGCCATCGGCGTGATCCTGCCGATGAGCCCGCTCGCCGGCTACTTCAAGCTGCAGGCACTGCCGGCCGGCTACTGGCCGTTCCTGGTGGCGATCCTGTTCGGCTATGCGGTGCTGACCACCCTGCTGAAGAAGCTCTACATCCGCCGTTACGGTTGGCAGTAAGCGCATCGGCGCAGGGAGAACCCTCATGGACTTCAACCCCCACCTGCCGGCGTTCAACGCCGGCGCCACCCTCAGCTCGCTGATCAGCCTGTCTGTCGCCTTCCTGCTGGGCACGCTGATCGGCCTGGAGCGGCAGTTCCGCCAGCGCACCGCCGGTCTGCGCACCAACACGCTGGTGGCGGTGGGTGCCGCCGTGTTCGTCGACCTGGCCGTGCGCTTCCACGACCTGTACGGCGGGCCGCCGTCACCGCTGCACGTGGTGGCCTATGTGATCTCCGGTGTCGGCTTCCTCGGTGCCGGCGCGATCATGAAGGATGGCGCACAGGTATCGGGCCTGAACACCGCCGCCACCTTGTGGGGCTCGGCGGCAGTCGGCGCCTGTGCCGGCATCAAGCTGCTGCCCGAGGCGGTGCTGGCTGCGGTGTTCGTGCTGGCCGCCAACACCCTGCTGCGGCCGGTGGTGAACCGCATCCAGCGGCAACCGCTGCCGGAAGCGTTCAGCGAGGCGACCTATGCCATCAACGTGGTCTGCCAGCGTGAGCAGCAGGCCGAGGTGCTGGACCGACTTCTGCTGTTGCTGGAGCAGGCACAGTACCCGGTGCGCGCGGTCGACCAGCGCCCGTTCGGCGAGCGCGATGTTGAAATCGAGGCGGTGCTGTACGCCACCACGGTCGATGGCGGCGAACTGGATGCCGTGTTGGCGACGCTTGCGGCCACGCCCGGTGTGCTGCAGGGGTTCTGGAACGCCAGCCTGGAGGAGTAGTGCCGGCCGCTGGTGGATGCATTCCGCCGGGCATGGCCCGGCGCTACCGTGCGCCGCCTTGGTAGGTGCCGACCTTGGTCGGCACAATCCGTCAGGCGCCATGACAGCGGACAACGCATGCCGACCGAGGTCAGCATCGACCGAACAGCGCTTTGCTATCCTTTCCACCCACGCCAGGGAGCCATCCCGATGCCATCGCTGTCACCCCGCCGCCCCCTGGTCGTGCTGGCCCTGATCATCGTGATGGCGGCCATCTTCCTGGTCGATACGGTTACCGATTACGCCGTTGCCGCTGCCTGCTTCTACGCTGCCGTCATCCTGGCAGCGTCGCGGCGCTTGCCCGCACGCGGCCTCATCCTGCTTGCCGCGGTCTGCATCGCGTTGACCGGCCTCAGCTTCTTCCTGACCCGCTTCGGCACCTACCGCATCGGCCTGGTCAATTCAGCAATCGGCATGCTGGTGATCGGCATCACCACGTATCTGGCATTGAAGATGGAAGCGGCCAAGGCTGCGGTGCAGGATGCACAGGCACGCCTGCTGCGTGTTGCCCGCGCCTCCACGGTCGGCGAGCTGACCACCTCCATCGCGCATGAGGTCAACCAGCCACTGGCGGCCATCGCCAGCAGTGCCGAAGCCAGCCAGCGCTGGTTGGCCCAGCAGCCACCGAACCTGGACAAGGCGCGGCAGACCATTGCCCGCATCGTCGCCGACGCCCATCGCGCCAGTGACGTGATCGCCCGCATCCGCGGCCTGACCCAAGGCGCCGCGCCAGAACGCCAGGCCTTCGACCTCAACCAGGCCGTGGAGGAAATGCTGGCGCTGTCGCACAGCGAACTGGAGCAGCATGGCGTGACGATTGCGCTGGTGCTGGGCAGTGACTTGCCCCCCGCCCATGCCGATCGCGTGCAGGTGCAGCAGGTGATCGGCAACCTCATCCTCAATGCCGTCGACGCGATGGCCGGTACGCCCACGGGCGAGCGCAGGCTGTCGCTGCTGACCGCGCATGATGGCTATGGGCACGTCAGCCTGAGCGTGCGCGATCGTGGTATCGGCCTGCCCGTGGAGCACCCTGACCGGGTGTTCGATGCATTCTGGACCACCAAGTCGAACGGCCTCGGCCTGGGCCTCAGCCTGAGCCGCTCGATGATCGAGGCCAACGGCGGCCATATCCGCGCCGAGCGACCCGCTGGTGGCGGCGCCTGTTTCATCTTCGAGCTGCCCACGCATATGGAAGCTACCCATGCGTAAACCCACGACAACGCCTGTGGAACCGTCACCGATCGTCTACGTGATCGACGACGATGCCTCGGTACGCGCCGCGCTGGAGGACCTGCTGGCCTCGATGGGGCTGCAGGTACGGGCATTCGCATCTACCGGCGAATTTCTTGCCCATGCGATGGAGGACGCCCCGGCCTGCCTGGTGCTGGACGTGCGCATGCCCGGCCAGAGCGGACTGGACTTCCATCGCACCATGGCCAGCCACGGCCTGCACCTGCCGGTGGTGTTCATCACCGGGCACGGCGACATCGCCATGGGCGTCAATGCCATCAAGGAAGGTGCCATCGAATTCCTGACCAAGCCTTTCCGTGACCAGGAGCTGCTGGATGCCATCCACAAGGGCATCGGGATCGACCGCCAGCGGCGCCGCGAGGGCGACGTGCTGGGCGCATTGCAGCAGCGCTGGGACACCTTGAACACCGGGGAGCGCGAGGTGGTCGCCGGCGTGGTACGGGGCCGGCTCAACAAGCAGATCGCCGCTGATCTTGGCGTCAGCGAAATCACGGTGAAGGTGCGTCGCGCGCAGTTGATGCGCAAGATGGGCGCGCGCACCCTGGTGGATCTGGTGCGGATGTATGACCGGCTGCAGGGCAGTACGCCATGACCGTATATATAACCCTGCTGCATATATAACCCTGCTGCGCGCAGTGAATGTAGGCGGTACCGGCAAGCTGTCGATGGCCGAACTGGTGGGTATGTGCCAGCGCGCAGGATTCCGCGGTGCCCGCACCTATATCGCCAGCGGCAATGCCGTGTTCAGCAGTCCGCTCGACGAGGCGGGTGTCCGCGGCAGTTTGGCGAAAAGCCTGCATGCCCATGCAGGCAAGCCGGTAGGCGTGCTGGTGCATACCGCTGCCGAAATGGCAGCAGTGATCGCCCGCAACCCCTTCAAGGACGCTGCCGGCAACCGTGTCGTCGCCCTGTTCATTGACGAGGCGCTGCCCAAGCCCCCCCCTGCAGGGCGTAACCGGTATCGGCGAAGAACAGCTTGCCCTTGGCAAGCGCGAGCTGTTCATCCACTACGGCGATGGCATGGCCGGTTCGCGACTGCGCGTCCCCTTCGCAGCGAACGGAACCGGCCGCAACATCAACACCGTGAGCGGACTGGCGGGGATGGCTGCGGAGCTGGACTGAGCTCAGGCCTGCCTGGCGGACCACTCCTAACTGCGTGCCGCTGCAATGCTTCGCTTCAACCGCGTATCGGCCAGCCCCACCACCAGCAGCACGATGCTGGTCAGCCAGCCTGCCGCCAGCAGGTGCATCCATGGCAGCACGAAGCCGAGCACCACCAGCGCCGCCGCCCCCAGCAGATGCGAGCGCGGCACGCGGCCGTAGACCGCCCGCTTGTACAGCGCGCTGCCCAGCAGGTAGATCAATGGTCCCGCCGCCAGCATCGCGGCATACGGCAGGGTCACCACCGCTTCCGGTTCGTCCATCACCAGGTCATTGCCGACGGCGGTGGCGATGATGCCGGCGATCAGCAGCGCGTGCACGTAGTGGAAATAGGCGCCGATGCGGCCCGGATCGTCGGAACGGGTGATGGTGTCGGTGGCGTCACGGCTGGAGATGCCGAAGTACAACCACCACATCGCGAGCGTACCGGCAAAGGTCGCCAGCACCGCCGACACCACCGCGCCATTCCAGTGCTCCACTTCGCTCAGCACGCCGCCGGTTGCCAGCAGCGTCTCACCCAGTGCGACGATCACGAACAGTTGGCAGCGCTCGGCCAGATGTCCGCCTTCGATGGTCCACTCGCGGGTACGCGAGCGGCCGAGGCCGGGAAACGCGAAGCCGAACATCGGGGAGATGTATTCGCAGGCGACGGCCAGCGCCCACAGCACCAACCGCGCATTGCCCTCGACCGCTGCACCGGCCAGCCAGAAGCAGGCCGAAACGCTGACCCAGGCCAGCATGCGCCTGAAATTGGCGGCCAGCGGATGCGCGCGCCCTACTTCCAGCAGGACGAACAGCGTCCGGCCCACCTGCATCGTGGCGTAGGCGCCGGCGAATATCCATGCGCGTCCGGCAAAGGCTTCGGGGATGGACGAGGACATCAGCAACGCCAGCAGCATCGTGACGAACAACAGGCCACGGATGCGCGGCGCCTCCGGGTCGAACCAGTTGCTGACCCAGCACGCGTACTGCCAGCCGAGCCAGACCGCAAACCACAGCACCAGCGTCTGCAGCACGCCCAGCAGGCCGAGGTGGTGCAGCAGGTGGTGGCTGAGCTGGGTGACGGCGAACACGTAGACCAGATCGAAGAACAGTTCTTCGTAGGTCACCCGCGCATGATGGCCGTCGCGACGACGCAGGGCAGGAAGACGGGGTGTTGCCGGCATCGCTGATCCTCGGTTCAGCGGCCCAGCCGCCAGAAAATGACTCCGGCCACCAGCGCCGGAACGGTAAACACCAGCAGCAGGATCGGCAGCTCCTCACGCACCGTATAGCCCGCCCGGCTGACCCCCACCCACAGATTGGCCACCGACACCAGCAGCCAGGTACCGATGAAGGCCAACAGCGCCGTGGGCAGCTGCGAGCTGCCCGTGCTCCAGAGCCTGCCGAACAGGGCGAAGACGCCCAGCAGCAGGAACCCGCCGACGATCACCAGAAGCACGTGCATGGTCTCTCTCCCCGATGGCTGCCCTGCAGCCTATCTGCGGCCGAGTGTGCGCTGCAGTGGGTGATCGTGGATTCACTTTCCCGAAGCGGCGAACAATCCTGTTGCCCACCACCAGGGCCATCGGGGTGCCACCGCGCTGGCATTGCCGCACTGGGCCATGCCGCCCTTATGGGTGCCATGAAATCTATGCGTGACGCGACGAAGGGGGCCCATGCTAGTTTCTGGGCCCCTTCATCGGTGTCCTCCCATGCGCCTGCAGACCCTCGCCATCACCGTCGCTGCCCTGCTTCCCGCTGCGGCTTCTGCCGCCGAACCGCCGCTTCCGCAGCTGCGTGCCTACACCGTGGATGCCTCCTGGCTGCAGCCGATGGCGCCGCTGCAGATTGCCGACCACACCTGGCAGATCGGCACCGAAGACCTGACCGCGCTGCTGGTGCAGACGCCGCAGGGCGCGGTGCTGCTCGATGGTGGCATGCCGCAGATGGCCGACCACCTGCTGCGCAACATGAAGGCGCGTGGTGTTGCGCCGCAGGATCTGCGCCTGATCCTGCTCAGCCATGCCCACGCCGACCACGCCGGCCCGGTTGCAGCGCTCAAGCGCGGTACCGGCGCGCAGATCGTGGCCAATGCAGAATCGGCGGTGCTGCTGGCACGCGGGGGCAGCAACGACCTGCACTTCGGCGACGGCATCACCTATCCGCCGACAACCGCGGACCGGATCATCATGGACGGCGAGGTGGTCTCGCTCGGCGACGTCGACTTCACCGCGCACTTCGTACCCGGCCATACCCCGGGTAGCACCGCCTGGAGCTGGACCGACACCCGTGAAGGAAAATCCGTTCGCATCGTCTACGCCGACAGCCTGAGCGCACCGGGCTATCAACTGCAGGACAACCCACGCTACCCGCATCTGGTCGACGACTACCGTCGCAGCTTCGCCACGGTGCGCGCCCTGCCCTGCGACGTCCTGCTGACCCCGCATCCAGGTGCCAGCGGCTGGAACTACGCCGCGGGTGCCAAGGCCGGTGCCAAGGCACTGACCTGCAAGGCCTATGCGGATGAGGCCGAGAAGAAGTTCGACGCGCAGCTGGCCAAGGAAGCGGCCGGGGCCCGCTGATCCTGTAGAGCCGAGCCGATGCTCGGCTTGCCGGCCGAAAGCAGCCGAGCGTGGGCTCGGCTCTACACAGGCCGCGTGGAAGGGTGCCGGTCAGACCGATCGGCACCGCCACTGAATCTCAGCCTCCCTGGCCGTGCTGTGCGAAGGGCTGGGTGCTGCCATCAGCCAGCACCAGCTCTACGGTATACGGCTGCACATGGTCATCAGGCATTTCCATGCCCGGAGATCCGGCCGGCATGCCCGGCAGCACCAGGCCCCGCGCCGCCGGCCGTTCTTTCAGCAGGCGCTTGATGTCGCTGACCGGAATATGGCCTTCCACTACATAGCCACCGATCTCGGCGGTATGGCAGGACGCCTTGCCGGCCGGTACGCCGAGACGCTGTTTGATCGGATGCATGTCATCGGTGTCGCGTATCTCAACCGGGAAGCCGGCAGCCTTGAGGTGGTCGGCCCACACGCCACAGCAACCACAACTGGCCGTCTTGTGCACGATGGCCAGCGGCAGTTCCGGATCGATCGTCGCCTCAGCCGTCACCGCAACTGCCGTGACGGCTGCGGTTGCGGGCGAGGACACGGCCTCTTCAGAGGCGCGCGCGCAGGCGCTGCCCAGCAGAACGGCGCTAAGCAACAGGCTCACGGAAGGAGTGCGGTTCATATGTCAGGTTGTCCTTTGCAATCGCAGGCGCGAGCGCCTGCCACCCACACGGTGGATTCGCGTGGGCCAGGTAGATGAGGGGGTGCTGCTGGACGGCAGGCACGCGATGCCTGCGCGCGATCAAACGATCGGCGGACGGATCAGCTGCGGCAGCGCAGGCGCGGGATGACCCTTATGCAGCGCATTACCGGGCACTGCACGCAGCGGCCATGCAGCAAGGCTTCGCGCCGACGGCAGCATGGCCACACTGGCCGGCACGCATTCGCATCCATCGCTGCTGCACGCGCCTGCGGTCGGGTCATCGCAGCGGGTGGGCGCGGCAGAAATCCCCGTGCCGGCGCGCTCGTGGGGTACACCGCAATGACCATCGCTGGCCTGACCGTTGATGCCGCCCGAGGCAAGCGCCAGCGCCGGTGCATTCAGCACCAGGGTCAGGAGCAGCATCAGTCGCAGCAGCAGGCCGGATATATCCACGGCCTGATGATAGCCGACGCACGATACGCCCGTCGCCGCTGCCTGGTGTCATCATGGAGGACGTTCATTGGAGCTTTTTCATGTCTGCCCGCTGCGCCTCTGCTGCCCTGCTGCTGTCTGCGTTGCTGAGCCTTCCGGTCATGGCAGGCGAACGCCAATGGACCGTGCTCGCCAGCGGCGATGATGACCACACCCATGAGCGCTGGCAGGTGAGCGCGACGCGGTTGCATGCGCTGCCCACCTTCGACCCAGCGCGCGCCGAGCCGCCGCTGTCAGTGCACCAAGCGACGGCGGCAGCGCTGGCCCACGCACGCCAGCGCTATCCCAGCGATGACTTCGTGGTCTCCGAGGTCAGCCTGCAGCGCTTCACCGCCGACGCGGCGGCGCATGCCGAAGACGCAGCGCGCGGCTGGGTGTACCTGGTCAGCCTCGACTACAACGCCAAGGGCTGGACGCAGATGGTGCCGGTGCTGCTGGATGGCAGCATCGTGCTGAGCGACACCGAAGAACCGTAGGCGCGGCGTCTTACGCTGGCACCTCGACCTGCGCGTATCCGTGCCGGAATGGATTTCACCGCTGGCGTACCGCTGATCCGATCGTAGTAGTCCAGCGGCAGCAGCGGGTTCAGCTCTGGGTAGTAGCCCGCCAACGCGCCGCGCGGCATCGGGTAGTCAAGCACGGTCAGGCCTTCAATGCGCCGCGTCACGCCGTCGTCGCTGATCGTCTCCAGGCTCACCAATGCTCCCTTGCCGAGCCCGCGCGCCAGACGATCCTCGATGCTCATGAACACCACCATGCGGTCGTTGTACGCGCCCCGGTAGCGGTCGTTGTAGCTGTAGATGGTGGTGTTGTACTGATCGTGCGAACGCACCGTGGCCAGCCGCAGCATCTCCGGATCATCGACCACCGTGTTCACTTCCAGGCCCGGCATGACCAGGATGTTGGCCTTGCCGTTCGGCGTCGGCCACCATCTGCACCACGTCCTGCGGTTCGGTGAAGCGGATCAGGGCGCGCTCGGGCATCGGGTTGACCGCCACAGTCGGCACGCAGCGTTTGCGCGCTTCCACCAGGTTGCTCATCATCCGCAGCGAGTTGGTGCCGGTGTTCTGGCCCATCACGAAGATCGCCTCGGCGTGTTCGAAGTCGTCCAGCACGATGGTTCCCTTGCCCACGCCTCTTGCGGTAGTCGGCATCGGGAAACGCGCAGCTGGGGCACTTGAAGCCACCCGGCTGGTTCATCGCCAGCAGTGCCTTCGATCCCTTGCCGATCACGCTCTGCTGCAGCAGCACCTTGGCGGTCGCACCGGCGGCCCCCAGCCGCCTGCCAGTTGGTTGTAGGGCTTGTAACGCGGCGGCTGCTGTTCGGACATGGTCGGGAACCTGCGTTGGTGGAGTGCCTGCCTGCAGTGCCGGGCCCGCGCCCGGCTGCCGTGGCCAGTCAAGCACGCCGGCAACCGCAGCGACATGGCCCGGCCGTGGTATGGCAGGCTGCCATGGCAACGGTTACCGTCGCGTCTTCACTGGAGGGCTGCGCTATCCTCCGGGCGTAGCCTGCCCTTCTGCTTTGCCCAGGATGTGCCGCATGCCCGGATCGACGCCGCCTTCTCCTCCGCCCGCCGGCACGGCACTGCGCACGCTGCAGCGCTGGCGCAGCACGGGGCTGGAGCAACAGGTGGACGTGATCGCCGAAGAAGTGCCGGTGGTGATGCGCTACAACGGTGCCGCCTTCGCGGTGATGATGGCCACGCCGTGCGACCTGGAGGATTTCGCCCTGGGTTTCTCGCTCAGCGAAGGATTGATCGAGCGCCCTGATCAGCTGCTGTCCGCCGAGGTGCAGCCACAGCTGGAAGGCATCGAGCTGAAGATGGCCGTGTCCGCTGACGCCCCTGGCGCCGCACTGGACCTGGACAATGGGCGCCTGCTGCCTGGTCGCGGCGGTTGCGGGTTGTGCGGCGCGCGTCAGCTGGAAGAGGTGCTGCGTCCGCTGCCGCCGGTAAAAGACCGCCGCACGTATCAGACGGCTGCACTGCAGCGGGCACTGGCCGGGCTGGCCGCGCAACAACCAATGAATGCCGCCAGTGGTTCGACCCATGCAGCAGCCTGGGCCGATGCCAGCGGCCGCATCGGCTGGGTGCGCGAAGACGTCGGCCGTCACAACGCGCTGGACAAGCTGATCGGTGCGCTGCACCACAACGAGCACAGCATCGATGGTGGCCTGCTGGTGGTGTCCAGCCGTGCCAGCTACGAAATGGTCAGCAAGGCAGCGCGCGCCGGTGCCAGTGTACTGGTTGCCGTTTCGGCCCCCACCGCGCTGGCCATCGACCTGGCCCGCAGTGCCGGGCTGTGCCTGGTGGGCTTCGCCCGCGAAGGGGGCTTCAACGTGTATACGCACCCGGAGCGACTGCAGGGGGATGACCTGCACGGCCTCCCGCCTGCCTGACGGGGCGGCCTCAGCGCAGCGCCACCTTCGGGAAGTCCACCGGCACCTCGAAGGCCACGTTGACGTAGTTGGTGAACAGATTGAGCGCGACGTGGGCCAGAATCTCCACGATCTGCTCGTCATCGAAACCAGCCGCGCGCAGCGCCTGCACGTCAGCGTCACCAATCTGCGCACGCTGCTCGACCACCTTCAGCGCGAAGTCCAGGGCGGCGGCGGTGGCCGGATCGCTGGACTGGCCGATCTGTGCAGCGGTCATCTGTTCGCCACTGGCGCCGGCCTTGCGCCCCAGCGCCGTGTGCGCGGCCAGGCAGTATTCGCACGCATTGCGGTTGGCGATGGCCACCGCAATCTGCTCGCCCAGCAGCGGCGACAGACGGCCTCCACCCAACGCGCCGAAGGCGCCCCACATGCTCTGCAGGGCGGCCGGCGAGTTGGCCACGGCACGGAACATCGCCGGTGTAGCGCCGAAGGCGGCGTGGACCTGGCCCAGCAGGGCCTGGCGTTCGGGCGTGGTCGAGGTCGGGTCGATCAGGGGAATGCGGGACATGGGAGTACTCCTTGCGATAGCGCCCGGGATTGGACGATGGGCGCATCGTAGGTAGACTCGCCGGACGAATAGAGTCTTTATTTCCAGATATGTTGTCCATTCATCCATGACCACTCTCCCGCCCCCGGCCCGGCCACCCGACGACGTGCCCGACCGGCTGTCGACCCTGCTCGAACGGTTCCGGGTACAGGCAGCGCTGTTCCATTCCGGCCCGCTGTGCGGACGGCACGTGTTCGAACCGCAGCCGGGGCGCGCCTTCCTGCACATCCTGCGCAAGGGCGAGATGGAGGTGCATCACCCGGACGCGGACGGCATCACGCGCCAGTTGAAGGTCGCCGCGCCCAGCCTGCTGCTGTACCCGCGGCCACTGCGGCATGTGTTCCTCAACGCGCCGCTGGACGGTCCTGATTTCACCTGCGCCACGCTCGACTTCGACGGCGGTGCACGCAATCCGGTTGTCCAGTCGCTGCCGCCGGTGATGGTGGTGCCGCTGTCGGCCATCGGTGAACTGGACGGCACCCTGCGCCTGCTGTTCGCAGAAGCCGACCGCCAGCGCTGCGGCTCGCGCCTGCTGACCAACCGGCTGTTCGAGGTTGCCCTGATCCAGGTACTGCGCTGGGTGATCGATCATCCCGATGCAGCAGGGGTCAGCCACGGGTTGATGCGCGGGCTGTCCGATGCGCGCCTGGCACGCACGCTGGTGGCCCTGCACCAGTCGCCGCAGCAGGCTTGGACGCTGCCGACGATGGCCGCCATCGCCGGGCTGTCGCGCAGCGCGTTCGCGGCGGTGTTCAAGGACGTGATGCAGACCACGCCGGCCAGCTACCTGCTGGATTGGCGCTTGAGCCTGGCCTGCACGCAGCTGCGCGCGGGGGCAGCGGCCAAGCAGGTGGCAACCGACGTCGGCTTTGCCGATACCGCCTCGCTGTCCAAGGCGTTCCGCAAGCGCCTGGGGCTCTCGCCCCGCGCGTGGCTGGCGGCGCTGTAGCCAGCAGCTAGTCCTTCGGGGACTGCTCGGGAGAGAGCAGCCCGCCGATCCGTTCGGTCAGCTGCGTGCGCACGTTCTCGTCCAGCTGGCCTTCGTACATGGCCTCGTAGATCCACAGGCCATCGGCGGCCAACCGCGCCACGAAATTGTCCAGCGCCGCAGGGTCGTCGCTGCCGGCGGCCGGTGGCGAAGGTGCCCAGCGCTGCACTACCGGTGCCCACGGACGGTCGCTGGGGAACTCGGGGTCCACCGAGTCCAGCATGAACATCAGCTCGGCGCGGGTGGCGCTCTGTGCCGAAACGCGCACGAAGGTCTGGTAGCGCTCCAGCGCAGTGGCCTCGCCGGCCGACTTGCCCAGCAGCGCCTCCATCGATGCTTCCCAGCTCTGCACCAGGTGCTCGTCGATGCCGCGCAGCAACGCTTCGCGCGAGGGGAAGTGGTACAGCAGGCCGCCACGGGTCAACTGCGCCTCGGCCGCCACCGATTCAAAGGTGACCGCACGCACGCCGTCGCGGTTGATCACGCTGACGGCGGCGTCGAGGATACGCTCGCGCTTGCTGGTTCTCATTGCCGCTATTTTACGCGATCGGCAGCGCCGTCGCGGCCACCGGCACGTCCACGCAGCAGGCGCGCGATGATCACCGCGCCAGCCGCCAGCACCGCGCTGATCACCAGCAGCACGATCTGGTAACCGCGATCGTAGGCCGCGGTGGCCAGGGCGAACCACTCACCCTGCCCCGTGTCACGCGCCACGTGCAACGCTTGGGTGAACCCCTCGCGCGCGGCGGCCGGAATGTCCGCCGACTCCGGCAGGAACGCGCCGTACATCGCAGCGCTCAGGCTGCCCAGCAGCGCGACCGCCAGCAGGCCACCGAACTCGTAGGACACCTCCTCCACCGACGAGGCCATGCCCGCACGATGCGGCGGCACGTTGTTGAGGATGGCGGTGGACGCCACCGAGATCGCAGCACCCATGCCGAAGCCGGTGATCGCCATGCCGGCCACCACCCAGCCCAGGCCGTGCGGGAAGCCCAGCGCCACCACTCCGACGCCTACCGCGCCAGCCGCAAGGCCGCCGCAGATCAGCGGGCGCAGGCCGACGCGATGCAGCACGCTGCCACCCAGCAACGCGCTGGGCAGGCTGCCCAGCGCCGCCACCGATACCAGCAGGCCCGCCTGCAACGGGCTGAGGCCGGCCACCAGCTGGAAACGCTGGGTGGTGAGCAGCTGCAGCCCGGCCATCGCAAACAGGGTGAACACTGCCGAGAGGGTGCCGGCAAGGAAGGCCGGGTTACGGAAGATGGCGAAATCCAGCAGCGGATAGGGCAGCTGCTGCTGACGGCGGCTGAAGGCGAAGCCGGCGATGAGCGCCATCAGCAGCGATACCGCGCCCACACCGTACGAGGGCGGCGTGGCGATCAGCGACTTGATCGCCAATACCAGGCCCGACAGCGCGGCCAGTGCCAGCAACGAGGACAGCAGGTCCCACGGTCGCGTGCTGTCGCGCTGTCCTTCCGGAGCCAGCACCAGGGTCGCGATGAAGGCGACCACCACCACCGGTACGTTGATCAGGAACACCGAGCCCCACCAGAAGTGCTGCAGCAGCCAGCCACCGATGATCGGCCCCAGTGCCGCACCGACGATGGCCACCGAACCCCAGATCGCGATGGCGATGTTGCGCTCGCGCTCCTCATGGAAGCTGAGCCCGATCAACGCCAACGTGGCCGGCATCATCGCCGCCGCACCCACGGCGAGGAAGGCACGCGCTGCAATCAGCTGCGCGGCGGTCGCAGAGAACGCGGCCGCCAACGAGGCGATGCCGAACACCGCCAGGCCGATCAGGAACATCCGGCGGTGGCCGATGCGGTCACCCAGGGTGCCCGCGCCCAGCAACAGGCCGGCCATCACCAGCGGATAGGCGTTGATGATCCACAGCGCCTGCCCGGTACTGGCCGAGAGCTCCTCGGTCAGGGTCGGCAGCGCGGTGTACAGCACCGAGTTGTCCAGCGTGACCAGCAGCAGGCCGGCGGCAACGGTGAACAGCAGCGACCAGCGCCGGGCGCGCGACAAGGACGGAGCACCGTCCAAGGTCTGGGAGAGAGCCATGGGAACCTGGATGGGAAGGGGTACGCCCATAACTATACAGGATGTCCTGTATAGTTATGCAGCTCCCAGCGAACGTCATTCAGCTTCCGGGAGGCGCAATGCCCGCTGCGAAGGCCCCGGCCTACCTGCACTCCGCAGGCAATGCAGCGACCGCCTGCACTACCGGCTCCTGCATGGCCTGTCCCACCGCGGCATCCAGCTCCCCCTGCAGATGGCCGTGCTGCCGCTGCATCTCCTCTTCGCACAGCGCGCGCACCCGCGCGCGGGCGTTGCTGCGCAGCGTGCTGCAGCGCCAATCCACCCCTCCCAGCGGCAGCACCGAATAGACCACGCTGTTGCAGGCGTTGCCGGCGCGCTCTGGCAGCGGGCGCCCGCCGAAGTCACGCGGCGCACTGCTGCGCTGCGGGTCGAAGTAGCTGTCCGGGAAGGTGCGTGCGTACTGTTCGATATCCACCTCGACACTGCCGCCATCGCCGGCCGGCAGGCGCAGCGGCTGGCCGCAGCCGGTGGCGTCGGCGCGGTGCTGGATGTACTGGTAGATCGGTCGGTCCAGGCTCGCATCCTGCGCCGTCACGGCGCTCACCGCCGCCAGCACCGGCAGCGACGCGCGGTTGGCCATGCGCGCCAGCACTCCCGCCTGCGCCGGTTCGCAGCGGTCGCGCAGCGTCGCCACCAGCAGGAACAGCAGGTCATCACGAAAGGCATTGTCGGCGGCCATGTGATGTTCGATGCGTGCCTGCGCTTCCGCCGACGGTGCAGGAAATGCAACGGCCGGTGGCGGGGGCGCGTGCGTTGCGTTCCACAGCAGCGCCACCCCGGTCCCTGCCAGCAGCAGCACCACCATCAGCAGCGCGACGCTGCGTGCGCGGAGCCTCGTCATCGGGCGCTCGTCATCGGCTGATCGCGGAAAGCGTCGCCGCGGCAGCGTCATAGGACGCGCTGGCGATATCCGCCTCGAAGTGCTTCACCTGCAGGCGCCCGGACAGCCGGTAGGGGTCCCACAACGCGCCCATCGTGATGGGGGTGGCCAGGGTTACATGGATGATCTGGTTCGGCGGTGGCGGCGGTACGTGGATGCACGCGCCATAGAACGGCACGAACAGCAGTTCGTCTACCTGCCCCGCGTCGTTCATCGCCAGCGGCACCACATAGCCATCCAGGTCAAGCGTCCGTCCATCCACACCATCGACCACCGCCGACGAGCCGAACTGCTGCGCGCGTACCGGGCTGGAATGATCGATGGCCTGCCCGGGCAGCGAGCCCGAACCGTTGTCGTCGATCAAGCCGCCTACCCCGTCCATGCCGTTACCGCGCGACAGCCCGATCTGCGGCGGTGGACGCTGAAAGCTGTCCTTTTCAGGCATCAGCGCGTCCCAGCGGTCGATCACTGCAGACGCCACCGCTGGCGACGCAGCAGTGCTGCTGGCCTGTGGCTGCGGAGCCTCCACGGCGGGCCGGCCACAGCTGGTCAGCAGTACACCGGCAAGCAGAGCGGCAAACACCTTCGCGCTACGGTTCATAAGGCCTCAATTCGGCATCGGCCATGCTGTAGGCCGAGCCGGCAAGATCATCGTCCAGCCGCTCGGCACGCAGCACGCCGGCCAGGAAAAACGGCGAGTACATGTCGGGCATGGCGATCGGCTGCGGCAGCACCACGTGCACGATCTGGTTCGGTGGCGGTGGTGGCACGTGGATGCACGCGCCGTAGTACGGCACGAACAGGAATTCGAGCAGTCGACCATCTGCCGCATTGGCCAAAGGCACGACATAGCCTGGCAGCCGCACCGCGCGATCCAGTACCGCGTCCACGGTACGGAACGTGCCGAACTGGGCCATGCGCCGGTTGCCGCTGTGCTGCACTTCCGGCCCCTCACCACGCTCCAGTGCGGCCAGTTCATCGCCCGGCAGCATCTGCAACCAGTCCAGCTCCTGCTCGCTTTCGGTGCCGGCACTGTCCTGCACCCGCGAGGGCGGCAGTGCCTGCACGCCGGTGTCGGTCGGCCGCGTGCAGGCGACCAGCAGCATGGCCGCAGCCAGCAGCAACCAGCGCACGACCGTGCTCATGACGCAGGCGCCAGGCCATCGGCCAGGGTGCGCCGGTAGGCCAGCAGTGCAGGCAGCAGGCCTGCGACCGCGCTGATCAGCAGCACGCCGCCCACCCAGGCCAGCTCGCGCGCGTCCGGCCAGACGTGGGTGATCGACAGACCGAAATTGGCAAGCGCCCAGCTGCGCCCCACCACGCTGGCGCAGGTCAGCACGGCCAGCGCCAGCGCACAGGCCATCGCCGCGGTGGCCACAGCTTCAACCACCAGCAGGCAGGCCACATAGGCCGGACGCGCACCGGTAGCGCGCAGCACCGCCATCTCTCGGCGGCGCTCCTGCAGCGTCGATACCAGCAGCGCCATCAGCGAAACCATGCCCAGCAGCACCACCATCGCACTGATCAACTGCAGCGCGCGCTCTGCGGTACCCAGCGACTGCCACAGCTGCTGCAGGGTCACGCCGGGCAGGATCGCCTGCAACGCTTCGTCTGGATACTCGTTGATGCTGCGCTGCACGCCGAACGTGGCGATGCGCGAGTTCAGGCCGAGCATGAAGGCGGTGATGCTGGTCGGGGTCAGGTCGAGCTGGCGTGCCTGCTCGGCACTGACGTGCTGGCTGCGAAGCTGCACGCCGGAGCGCCAGTCGACATGGATCGCCTCGATCGCCGGCAGTGACACCAGCACGGAAGAATCCACTGGCGTACCGGTCCGCTGCAGGATGCCGACCACACGGAACGGCTTGTCGGCATGCGTGGCCAGCGTTACCGCACCAGTGCCATGGGCCAGCACGATGTCAGCGCCCACGCCGATGTGCGCCGCCTGTGCCACTTCTGCACCAACCACCGCGTCATACAGATCGTCGAACGGCTTGCCCTGTGCGAATGCCAGCGGATGCCCTGCGCCATGCCGGTAGTGTTCGAAGTAACCGGCAGTGGTGCCGATCACTCGATAGCCACGCCAGGAGTCGCCCAATGACAGCGGTACCGCCCATTTCACCTGCGGCAGCGCGGACAGTTCCTGGTAGGACTGCCAGGACACGTTGTTGGTCGGGTCGCCGATATGGAACACCGAGTACAGCAGCAGGTTCACCGACCCCGAGCGTGCGCCGACGATCAGGTCCGTGCCCGAGACGGTGCTGGCAAAGCCCTCGTGGGCCTGCGTGCGGATGCGTTCCACGCCCAGCAGCAGGACCACGCTCAGGGTGATGACCAGCACGGTCAGGCTCACGCTCAGGGCGCGGCTGCGCAGGCTGGCCCAGGCCAACTCAAACATCTGCCCCCCCTGCCCGGTTCAGATCACCCAGCGACAAGACCTCGTCGAACAGCGGCTGCAGGCGGTCATCGTGGCTGACCACCAGCGCAGTGGTACCGGCGGCGCGGCACTGCGCGGACATCAGCTGCAGGAAGGCCGTGGCCGCGTCGGGGTCCAGCGCCGAGGTCGGTTCGTCGGCCAGCAGCACCGCTGGGCGGCCGATCAAGGCACGAGCAGCGGCAACGCGCTGCTGCTGGCCAACGCTGAGCGTACCCGCCGCACGCGGCATCAGTGCCGGATCCAGCTGCAGCGCGCGCAGCAGGCGAGCGATTTCCGCGTCCAGCCCACCTTCGATGCGCGCGTTGCGCAATGGCGAGAAGCGCACGCCCAGGGCGACGTTGTTGCGCACGCTCAGGAACGGCAGCAGGTTGAACTGTTGGAAGATCACGCCCAGCTGGTCGGCGCGGAAACGATCACGCGTGGCAGCACCGAGCGTGTTCACCGCTTGGCCGGCGACGCGGATGCTGCCGCTGCCCGGCAGCAGGATGCCCGCCAGCAGGCCCAGCAACGTGCTCTTGCCCGAGCCGCTGGCACCGCGCAGCAGCACGCTGCTGCCCGCGCGAACCTGCAACTGCGCGATGTCCAGCACGGCGCGCCCTGCATAGCTGAACTGCACGCCCTGCAGGTCGATGATGGTCGCTTCGTTCATGGCGCCAGCGGCACCCGCAGGCTGTCGGCGGTCACCACGCTGCGGCCTTGCCCGGTCGATGTTGCGGTATTGACGATCACCTCATGCAGACCCGGAAACAGCGTCGGCAGCGGTAATGCCAGCCCACGCAATGCCGCCGGGTTGGCACAGTGGTAGCGCAGTGCTGCGGTGAATCCGGCGTGCCTGTGCTGGCCGGGCTGCGCTGCCACCGCCACTGGCGCAAAGCCATCCGCAGTGGCCTTGGCATGGTCCAGCCGGCACTGCGCAGCGCTCGGCAAGGTGACCCAGCTGCCGCTCTGCAGGATCGACCGCGCCCGCGCCAATGCGGCCTGTTCGCGGCTGTCAGCAGGCGGTCGTTCGAAATCGAGGATGCCGATGCCCGGCGCACGCAGTGCCAGCTCCAGCGTTCCCTGGTCCACGGCCAGATCGACATCGGCCTGGCCATGGACATGTGCATCGTGATGGCGCACGTCGTGGGCGTTCGCAGAATGGGCAGCAAGCACAAGCAGCAGTAGAAGAGCTGCAGAACGTTTCATGGGGCAACTCCGTATTGTTACTATGTAACATTATGGACCATATCCCGACCTCGCCCGCAAGGGCCCACGGCCAGCCGCCAGCTTCGGCACGCTGGCATCCCCGCTTCGATCTGGCAGGCGCTTGGCTGTCGCTGGCCTGTGCCGCGCATTGCGTGGCCCTGCCCTTGCTGCTGGCCTTCACGCCCGCGGCGATGATGGCGCTGCGCTCGTTCCAGCACCCTGGCCACGGGGCGATGACCGCGCTGCTGGTGATGTCGCGCTGGGAATGGCTGTTCGCGCTGCTGGCTTCGACGATCGCCGTGCTCAGCACCGGCGCCGGCCAGCGTCGCCATCGACGGGCACTGCCGCTGTGCGTGGCTGTCGCGGGCGCGATCCTGCTGCTGTCCGCCTCGCTGTACCTGCCATTGAAGGAATCGCTGCTCTGGCATGGCGCTGCCACCGCCTGCGGCGGGGTGATGCTGGCCATCGCACATCTGCGCAACCGGCGGGCGCTGGGCTAGCCGCTCTGCTCGAACACAGCCGCCACCCAGTCGATGAACACCCGCAGCCGCGGCGATGGCGTGCGGTTGCGCAGATAGACCAGGCTGACTGGGCTCGGTGTGGGTGGCATGTCGGGCAACAGCTCCAGCAACTGCCCGCGCGCAATGTAGGGGTCCATCCGGTAGCGCGGTGCCTGGATGATGCCCAGCCCGGCCAGCGCGGCACCGAGGAAGGCGTCGGCACCGGACACCCGCACGCGTGCCGGCAACGGCATATGGCGCACCTGGCCGCCCTGCTGGAACTCCAGCGGAATCAGCTGGCCGGTGGCACTGGAGCGGTAGCCCACCATCTGGTGTCCCGCCGCCAGCGACGCGATGTTTTCAGGCTGCCCGTGCGCCTGCACGTAGGCAGGTGACGCCACCGTGACCTCGCGCAGCAACGCCAGGCGCCGCGCGGACAGATCGCTGTCGGCCAAGGTGCCCACGCGGATGGCCGCATCCACACCCTCGCGCAGCAGGTCGACATAGCGGTCGCCCTCGCTGACCTCCAGTTCGATGTCCGGGTAACGCTGCAGGAATTCCGGCAGGTGCGGAAACAGCAGGTGACGCCCCAGCGTACCGTGCACTTCGATGCGCAGCGGCCCGCGCGGTGGCACGTCACGGAACGCGGCCTCGGCGTCGTCCATGTCCGCGATCAGGCGCAGACAGCGGCCGTAGAAGGCCTCGCCTTCCAGCGTCGGTACCACCACGCGCGTAGTCCGGTGCAGCAAGCGCGCGCCCAGGCGCTGTTCCAATGCCTTGATCGCGTCGGTCACCGTGGCCCGCGGCAGCCCCAGGTCTTCGGCGGCACGGCTGAAGCTGCGGCGCTCGACGATCCGGACGAAGGCACGCAGGGCGGTGAATCGATCCATTGTTCGACTGGTCGGATGATGTTTCCGGATTATCCCTGATTATCCGCAACAGCGGAGAGACGAAGATGGCCCTGCGCCATGCCGGCGTGCCTTCCTGGAATGTGCCATGACCTCCCCCGCTTCCCGCTCTGTCGCCCTGGTCACCGGCGGCTCCCGCGGCATCGGCGCTGCCATCTCGCGTCGTCTGGCCGCCGACGGCCACGCCGTGGTGATCAACTATGCCGGCCGCCGTGACGAGGCCGAAGCACTGGCCGCCGAATTGACCGCCAGTGGAGGGCATGCCATTGCCCTGCAGGCCGATGTCTCCGACCCGCAGGCCGTGCATGCGCTGATCGACGCGATCGACGCGCGCTTCGGTGGCATCGATGTGGTGGTCAACAGTGCCGGCGTACTGCAGTTGGCCGCGCTGGCCGACAGCGATGATGCCCTGTTCGACCGCGTGATCGGCATCAACCTCAAGGGCGCGTTCAATGTGCTGCGCGAGGCTGCGCGGCGCGTGCGCGATGGCGGCCGCATTATCACCCTGTCCACCAGCGTGGTGGGCATCAAGCTGGAGAACTACAGCGTGTATGCCGCCAGCAAGGCCGCCGTGGAGACGATGGGGGCGATCCTCAGCAAGGAGCTGCGTGGGCGTGGCATCACCGTGAACGCGGTGGCACCCGGGCCAACCGCCACCGATCTGTTCCTGGACGGAAAGTCACCGGAGCTGATCGAGCGGCTGGCGAAGATGAACCCATTGGAGCGGTTGGGTACGCCGGAAGACATTGCCGGTGCGGTGGCGTTCCTGGCCGGTGCCGATGGCGGCTGGATCAATGGCCAGGTGCTGCGGGCCAATGGTGGGATGGTGTAGATCGCATGCCAACCAAGGTTGGCATCTACCAGCGGTGTGCGCGGTTCCGGTAGACGCCAACCTTGGTTGGCGCCGTCCATCAACCGCCGGGCATGGCCCGGCGCTACCGTAGGTGTTACCGCGACATCGAATACGGTGCCAGCGCGCCCTGCCCCGGCCAGCCCTTGTTCGGCTCGGCCTGCATGCTGAAATGCAGCTCGCCACCGGCCAGGATCTCATCGTGGCGCAGGAAGGTGCGCTGCAATGGCTTGCCGTTGAGGGTCACGCTGCCCACATAGGTGTGCTTGTCGTCCAGGCCTTCGGCCACGATGGTGAAGGTCTTGCCGTTGGGCAGGCGCATTGCGGTCTTCGGCAGGAACGGGCGGCCGAGGATGTACTCGCCCGAGCCCGGCGCCACCGGGTAGAAGCCCAGCGCCGTGAACACGTACCACGCCGACATCTGGCCGACGTCGTCATTGCCCGCCAGGCCATCGGGGCGGTCGGCGTACTGGGTGTCCATGATCTGCTTCAGGCGTGCCTGCGTGCGCCACGGCTGGCCGGCATGCGAGTACAGGTAAGCCACGTGGTGGCTGGGTTCGTTGCCATGCGCATACCAGCCGATCAGGCCGGTGATGTCTTCCATGTGTGCGAATATCGCGGGATCGACCTTGGCGTTGAACACTTCATCCAGCCGCGCCAGCAGCTTGTCGCTGCCACCATGCGCGGCCGCAAGGCCTGCCACATCCTGCGGCACGTACCACGAGTACTGCCAGGCATTGCCTTCGGTGTAGTCGGTGCCGTAGCCGCTGGCGCTGGGGTCGAACGGGGTGCGGAAGCTGCCATCGCGCTTGCGCGCACGCATGAAGCCGGTGTCCTTGTCGAAGGCATTGCGCCAGTTGCCGGCACGCTTGTCGAAGGTTGCTGCCACATCGGTCTTGCCCATCGCCTGCGCCATGCGCGCGATGGTCCAGTCGTCGAAGGCGTACTCCAGCGTCTTGCTGGCCGCTTCACCTTCTTCGTCGATCGGCACGTAGCCCAGCTCACGGTACTGCGCGATGCCATCGTAAGGACCGTAGTTGGCGGTCTCCACCATCGCCTTGAGCGCCTTGTCCGCATCGAAACCACGGATGCCCTTCACGTAGGCATCGGCGATCACCGGCACCGCGTGGTAGCCGATCATGCACCAGTCTTCCAGGCCGTGGAACGACCACACCGGCAACATGCCGTAAGGGCTGTGCTCGTGATGGGCCAGCATGGAATTGACGAAATCGCTGTTGCGCTTCTCCGGCTGCACCAGGGTCAGCAGCGGGTGCAGCGCACGGTAGGTGTCCCACAGCGAGAACGTCGAATAGTTCGTATAGCCCTTGGCCTGGTGCACGGCGTTGTCGGCGCCGCGGTACTGGCCGTCTGCATCCATGAACAGCGTTGGCCCCAGCAGCGTGTGGTACAGCGCGGTGTAGGCGCTGCGAAGTGCGTGCTCCGGTGCATCGATATCCAGCACCGACAACGCCTGCGTCCACTCCTGCTTTGCCTGCGCACGCACGCGGTCGAAATCGAAGTCGGCCACTTCGGCATCCAGGTTGGCGATGGCGCCGGCCTCGCTGACCGGCGAGATCGCCACCTTCACCACCAGCGGTGCATCCAGTTTGCCGAAGTCGAAGGTGCCCACCAGCTGCCGCCCCTCGATCTGCGCACGTTGTGTCGGGTCCTTCTCACCCGGGGGCGCAAAGCCCTTGTAGACGATGTCCTGTTCGGTGTTGTGCAGTTCGTGGCTGGCCAGCGGCCGCGAGAACCGCATCGCGAAATACAGCTGGCGGCCGGCGGCCCAGCCGCGGGTCTCGCGGAAACCGGTGATGGTGCCATCGCCACGCACGCGCACCCGCGACCACAGGATCTTGCCCGGGTAGTCGTACATGCTGGTACGCATGTCCAGCAGCACCTTGGCCTCGGTGCCCTTGGGGAACGCATAGCGATGCACGCCTACACGGGCGCTGGTGGTCAGCTCGGCGCGCACCTTGTAGTCGTCCAGGGTGACCGCGTAGTAGCCCGGCTCGGCCTTCTCGTCATCGTGGCGGAAGCGCGAGGCGTAACCACTGCGTGGCTTTTCCGGATCGCCACGCTCCAGACCCGGGTTGCCGGTGAAGGGCATCAGCAGGATGTCGCCCAGGTCTGAATGGCCGGTGCCAGAAAAATGCGTGTGCGAGAAGCCGACGATGCTGCTGTCGTCATAGCGATAGCCCGCCGCCCAGCCATAGGCCTTCTCGCGGGGCTGGATACGCGTATCCGGGCTGAGCTGGACCATGCCGAACGGCACCGTTGCACCGGGGTAGGTATGCCCATCACCACCCGTACCAATGAACGGATCGACCGAGGCATAGGCCTTGTCAGCGGCGGTCATGGCCGGGGCGGCCACAGCCAGGCCGGAGGCGAACATCGCCGTGGCGGCGACAGCGATCAGGAGACGACGGTCCAGCGTGGGCATCGGCATTTGGATCGATTCAGGTGGTGGTCAGATCCTAGCACCGGCGTTGCAGCACCGCATGCTGCGCTGCGGCTGAATGGCTTCCGAAGCGTCAACTGCCGACGCTATTGAATGCAACTAATTGCATGGATCGATTCATGCCCGCAGAGCAGAGTGAGCACCTTCCTATTGCCTATTGCAGCGCAACAGAACAGAGAACGACGCTGTGCGTCGATCGAGACCTGCTTTGCACTCCAATTCTCTGTCCCCCGACATACCCGGAAAAATCACGACACCTTCACGTCGTCTACGCGTTTGATTCACGCCAGCGAAGTGAATGCGGTCCTTTTCGAAATTTTCTTCCCACAGGAGTAATGCATGAAGATCGCCGTTCGCTGTTCGCAGCGCCTCGCACCTTGCGTGTTGGCTTCCGCCCTGGCGCTCTGCCTGCCTGGCACCGCCGTCGCTGGCAACCTGGACAATGGCGCCAGCCACACCGTCGTGGCAGGGGATCCCAAGGAAGACTGGACCGTGCAACGAGGGTCCACGCTGACATTGGCCGCCGGTGCCAGCGCGGGACTCGTTGATATCAGCGGACAAAGTTCGCTCATTGCTACCGACGCTGAATTCTCAGGGAGCGATCCCAGCTGGCTCCTTGGCATCGTCAATTCCAACGCCACGCTGCTCAGAAGCCGTATCAGCAATGACGCCGGATACGGGATCACACTGGGCACGCTCCTGGGCCCAACCGGCCCCTCGCTTCCCATTTCCACGGTGTCGCTGGATGCTTCCTCCATTGAAGGCGTTGGGGTCGCTGCCCTCGTCAACGGCTATGGCCAACTGACGCTTTCCAACTCAACGCTTTACGGTGCTGCGGACTCTGGCTCCCCCAATGCCCAGGGGAACGGAGTGGGACTTAAGATTAATATCGGCAATGCGATCGTGCAGAGCGGATCCGCAGTACGAGGGGATCAACATGGCGCGGCCATCGAATCAACCCAGCTTGCAGGCTTCAGCCCGCGACGTTCGGAGTTGACCGTCGATGCATCGCGACTGGAAGGCGTTACCGGCAGTGCGATCTACGTCGGACCGAGCTTTCGCAGCGATACCGACGTCGGCATTACCCTGCGCAATGGTGCGGAACTTGCTGCCGGCAATGGCGTGCTGATCGACATCCAGCCCAACACCAGCGACCCTTCATTGAAGGTTCACGCTGACATCGCCGTCAGCAACAGCCAACTGCGCGGAGATATCCGAACCGGTGCCGGTGCAACCAGCTCGCTGGGCCTGACCGACAGCGCCACGCTGATCGGCGGCATCACCGGTGCCATGGACGTCATGCTCGGCCAGGGCGGCCAATGGCAGCTCAACAAGAACAGCGACGTCGCTGCGTTGAATCTGGCTAGCGGCGGTGTTCTCGCGCTCGGCGACGGTGCAACGTTCAACACCCTCAACGTGGCAGGCAATTTCATTGGCAATGGCGGCACCCTCGCCTTCAACACCGTGCTGGCTGACGACACCGCTGCCACCGACAGGCTGATCATCGGCGGCGACACCAGCGGCAGCGCCAACGTGCGTGTCAACAATGTCGGCGGCGCCGGTGCGCAGACCAGTCAGGGCATCGCGCTGATCCAGGTCGGCGGGGCGTCCAACGGCCAGTTCAATCTGGCCGGCCGTGCCGTGGGTGGGCAGTACGAGTACTTCCTGCACAAGGGCACCGGCGCCGATGGCAACTGGTACCTGCGCTCGGTGCTGCCGACCCAGCCAGACCCGTGCGTGGCCGACCCCAGCCTTCCCCAATGCAAGCCTGTGGACCCGGTTGATCCGGTTGATCCAGTCGATCCAGTCGATCCGGTTGATCCGGTTGATCCGGTGGAGCCGGTGCCGGTGCTGCGCCCCGAACCCGGCGCCTACCTGGCCAACCTGCAGGCGGCGCAGACCATGTTCCGCCTCGGCTACCACGATCGCCAGGCCGGCCAGAACGGCGGCCGTGCATGGGCACGCGTGGATGGCTCGCGCAACGGCTTCGATGCGGTCAGTCGCCAGCTCGACATCCGCGGCAACAGTCAGGCACTGACCGTCGGCGCCGATGTGTGGCGTCACGATTCGGGCAGCAGCGTGGGTGTGATGTTGTCCAGTGGCAACGCCACCAGCACGTCCACCAATGAGCTGACCGGCTACTACGCCCGCGGCAAGGTGAAGGGCGAGGCGCTGGGCCTCTACGGTACCTGGCGTGGCGGAGATGGCGCCGACCCGTATGCGGGTTTCTACGTGGATGGATCAGTGCAGCGCGCCCAGTTCCGCAACCGGGTTGAAGGCATCGGCCTGGCCGACGAGCGCTATGACAGCCGTGCATGGCAGGGTGCGGTGGAAACCGGCTACGCCTTCCGTGTGGGCGGCGCCAGCAACGGCGGCATCTATCTGGAGCCGCAGCTGCAGCTGGGTTACAACCGCTGGGACAGCAACCGCCACACCGAAGCCAACGGCACGGTGGTGACCAGCGAGGATGCCGATGGCCTGTTCGGCCGCGCCGGCCTGCGCCTGTCCGGCGTGACCCGCTGGGGTAATGGAACGACCGACGTGCAGCCGTACATCGCGGCCCACTGGCTGCACACCCGTGCCGAATCGCAGATCCGCATGGACGATGAGGTGGTGGATGCGCGCATTCCGCGCAGCCGTGGCGAGTTCAGTGCCGGTGCGTCGCTGAAGTTCGGCAACGGTGTGGGTGCATGGGGTGGGCTGTCGCTGCAGAAGGCCAGCGGCTTCCACCAGACCAGTGCGCAGGTGGGTGTGAGCTACAGCTGGTAAGGCGTTTCTGGCCTTGTCAGGGCAGCCCGGGCTTGCGTGCCGGGCTGCCTTTTTGTTTTTCGGGTTGCGCCGGCGAGCGCGCTCGTCGCTGCGGAACGAGCGCGTCGCGCCACATCATGTCGCTATCAGGTCGCCTGCTGGGCTGCGCGCGACATGCAGATGCTCGCGCTTCAGTTGGAGAAATTTCCGTATGAAAAATCTATTGGAACTGCGCTGGCTGGCGTGCGCAGGATGTCCGCGCAGCGCGAACACCGCTGCCGGGTGTGGAACCCCGAAATGAGCTGTGGGAGCTGCTTGCCGTGACTGCGGCGGGCGGTGCGCGGCGGCCGCATGGCCCTCCGGCTTTTCCCAAAGCTCAGCCGAAGTTCCAACCCCGCACCGCCCGCCACCCTTCCGGTGGCCACGTCCTTCAAGGAGCCATCGCATGTCGCATGAACCGCCCATCCTGACCCCGGAAATGGAATCCCTGTTCTTCCGCATCGAGCACGCCCTGAACACCGCCGAGGGCATGGCGGTGATGATCGGCGAGAACGAACCGGCCGACCCGCAGGCGCATCTGCGCCCGGGTTACAACCTGCAGAAGATCACGGTGGCGATGATGGCACTGAGCCAACATGGCCGGCGGTTGCTGCATGAACTGCGCGAGCAGCATGTGCGGGTGACACTGCATTGACGCGTGTAGAGCCGAGCCCATGCTCGACTCTGACGTGATCGAGCACTACGGTTGGTGACGGAGCAAGCCGAGCATGGGCTCGGCTCTACAGCAGCCGCTCAATCCGGCAGCGCGCTCTGCAGTGTGGCGAGATCTGCCACATTCACCGGCCGCACCACACGCGCCACTTCCTTGCCGTCACGCAACAGGATCACCGTCGGCCACAGCTTCACCTGGAACGAGCGGCCCAGCAGCTTGCCCTTGCCGTCTTCGATCTTCCAGTGCGGCAGGTCATGCGCGTCCACGAAGGCCTGAAGCGCCGGCTGCGCGGCCTGGCAATGGCCGCACCACGGGGTGCCGAATTCCAGCAGCAGCCAACCGGCCTGCGCATCCACCTCCGCGCGGGCCGGTTCGGCTGCAACATGATCATGCATGAAGCGCATGCGGGTTACGCTTGCAGCGTGCGCTGGATGTCTTCCAGCGGCGCGTTGGTCAGATCCTTGGCGATATCGACCAGCAGCCGCGCCTGCGTCTCTTTATGCAGCAACGGACGGATGCGGCCCAGCGTGGTGGGATCAGCAATGAGCACCAGATGCGCATAACGGTTGTTGAGCGCATCTTCGTTGAGCTGCTCGGCCACCTGCTTGGCGAAGGTCGCTTCGTTGAGCTGCGAGATCGACATGTCCTTGGGCACCGCGCCGGACGGTCCCTGCCCTGACACACCCTGCTCGCTGATGTCCTGCAGGCGCAGCTCGCCTTCCTGCTTCAAGGCAGGCTTCTGCTCGCTGCCCACGTTGGTGAACACGCGGGCCGAGCCACCATCGGCGACGATAACCAGGGTGCCTTCGGGAATGCGACGGGTCATGCGTTACTCCTTGCGTTGGTTCGTAACCACCGTAAAAGGCATGGCGTGAGCGAGGTGAGCACAACATGTTCATTCGATGTGCGTGGGTCATCTGCATGAACAGGCAACATGGAACGCTGCGTTCGTACCGGCGAGATTTTCGGCACGCTCACACTGTAACCGTTATCATGAATACATGATCGACACGACCCACTGCGCGTCAGCACTTGTTGCTGGCATGCGGGAAGCACTGCCGACCGGCGTTTCGCTTTCCATCATTGCGTCCCCTTCGCCTTTCCATCGCCTCGCGCTGGATCCCGGCGGATGACGCCTGCGGGCCCTGCCCCGCCTGTCCCCTGCTCCTGCCACCACACGTGCGCCGACGCAGCCTGACACGTAATCGGACCTATCCATTCGTCCTGCATGTCGTCCTGCGTTCTGGCAGCGGGCAATGCGTGGCGCGTGCGCGGCGTTTGATCGCACACACCTTTCGCCCCGTTCCGGGCCTTTCATTCGATGCCCCTGCGCCTGCTGCGCCAGCGTCGCCGTTTCCGACATTCGGGACATCCGTACCGCCCATCCCACTCCATTTCCATTCTTCCAAGGGAGTCCCCATGCAGGACAACTCCGATGCCCATGCCCATTTCGGCTGGTTCAAACGCCGCCGCCATCTAAAGGTGGACGAGATCACCGTTGTCGACAAGCCCATGCTCAAGCGCGCCGTGGGCGCCGCTGCACTGGGCAATGCGATGGAATGGTTCGACTTCGGTGTCTATGGCTATCTTGCCGTCACCATCGGCCAGGTGTTCTTCCCGTCCAGCAACCCCACCGCGCAGGTGATCGCCGCGTTCGCCACGTTCACGGTGGCCTTCCTGGTACGCCCGCTGGGCGGCATGGTCTTCGGGCCCTTGGGCGACCGCTACGGGCGCCAGAAGGTACTGGCCTTCACCATGATCATGATGGCGCTGGGCACCTTCGCCATCGGTCTGATTCCCTCCTACGAACGCATCGGCATCTGGGCGCCGGTGCTGTTGCTGCTTGCGCGCGTGGTGCAGGGCTTTTCCACCGGCGGCGAGTATGGCGGCGCGGCAACGTTCATTGCCGAATATTCCACCGACCGCAACCGCGGCCTGATGGGCAGCTGGCTGGAGTTCGGCACGCTGGGCGGCTACATCGCCGGCGCCGGTACGGTCACCGCGCTGCACATGCTGCTGAGCAGCGAACAGATGCTGGACTGGGGCTGGCGCATTCCGTTCCTGGTGGCCGGCCCACTCGGCCTGCTGGGCCTGTACATGCGCATGCGGCTGGAGGAAACGCCAGCGTTCCGCGCCTATGCAGAGGAAGCGGAAAAGCGTGATCACGAACGTCCGGGCCTGGGTGAGCTGCTGCGTGTGCACGGTCGCCAGCTGATCGTGTGCATGGGCCTGGTGCTGGTATTCAACGTGACCGACTACATGCTGCTGACCTACATGCCCAGCTACCTGAGCGTGACCATGGGTTATGCGGAGAGCAAGGGCCTGCTGCTGATCATCATCGTGATGCTGGTGATGATGCCGTTGAATATCGTCGGCGGCCTTTTCAGCGATAGGCTGGGCCGGCGCCCGATGATCATCAGCGCCTGCATCGCGCTGCTGGTGCTGGCGGTGCCGAGCCTGCTGCTGGTGGGCAGCGGCAACGACTGGCTGATCTTCCTTGGGCTGATGCTGCTGGGCCTGGCGCTGGTGTGCTTCACCAGTTCGATGCCGTCCACCCTGCCGGCACTGTTCTATACGCCGGTGCGCTACAGCGCGCTGTCCATTGCGTTCAACGTGTCGGTGTCGCTGTTCGGTGGCACCACGCCACTGGTGACCGCCTGGCTGGTGGAGCGCACCGGCGATCCGCTGGTGCCGGCCTACTACCTGATGGGCGCGGCGGTGATCGGCCTGATCACGATGATCTTCGTGAAGGAAACCGCCGGCCTGCCGCTGCGCGGTTCGCCGCCGGCCGTGGGCTGCAACAAGGAGGCGGCCGCGCTGTTGAAGAGCGATGCGCCGGTGACAGTGGATCGCACCCTGCCGCCGTTGCCGGACGTAGCTGAGCCCGAACAGGTAACCCCGGCGTAAGTGCGGGAGGCAGCGCCGGGCATTGCCTGGCGCTGCCGGTAATGCGACTACTCGGCGCGGGTCAGCTTGCCCGGGGTCCAGCGGTACACCCAGGCATGCTGCCCTTCCGGTGGGCAGGCCACCTTGCCACGCACGCACAGCTTCAAATTGCGGGTACTGTTGAAGGTGACGCGGATACGGTCGCCGTCCATGGTGATCGTTTCCATTTCACCGGGAATGTGCACGGCAGCGTCATCGGCGTAGCCGGAAGCGCGGATCAACGCGTAGGTTTCGTCGTCATAGGCGGATTTGCCCGGTGACGCGGCCTGTCCCCGTGCATCGCCTTCGGCGAGCGGGGTCATCACCACCAGTTCGTTCAATTGCATCGCGCTGCCGGTCTGGGTCGCGGTGTAGAGATAAATGATCTCCGGGCGTCCATCACCATCGAGGTCGGCATTGCCGGCCCACAGCGGACGGTAGTCGTACTGGCTGTCGGTGCCCGGATGCAGTCGCAGGGAGGCCTCGGCGGCACGACGTGCCTTGTCGTAGCTCATCGGCTCGTTCTTCGGCTCGCTCTGCGCTTCATCCTTGGCGTCAGCCGCCGGTGCATCCTGTGCCAGCAGCGGTGCCGCCACCGTCAATGCCATGGCCGCCACCAGCGCGCGCAGGCCGATGGCCTGCCAGTGCTTCCGCTCGTACATCCCTGTTCCTCGATCACTGAATCTGCGGAGTCGGATCATCGCACAGGCGGGCCGGCAAGCGGCGTGCTGTCGGCATGCAGTTCCATCGCACGCATGACAATGGGCTTGGCCCAGTCCGGGGTGTGCAGCAGCTCCACCACCGATACCGGATACTGCAGGCCCTGGCGATCCAGCGCCAGCACCGGCAAGGGGGCAACACATCCATGGCGATCGGCTGGCGCGCTGTTGTCATACACGTGCAGTTCGGCCAGGTGCGGCATCAATGCCAACAGGTTCTCGCGCGCGGAATCGAAGCGTGCGCGGATCTTGTCCTGCGGGATGTCGTGGCCACCGCCAGCAACGCGGGTGGCCACGCGGGCCACGTGCAGTTCGACAGTGGCCAACCCGCAGAACCAGATCGCCACATCGTGCTGGCTGCAGGCCTCGCGCAACAGGCGCGGAATGGTGTTGCCGCCCAGGGTGGTTTCAAAGGCAAAGTCGCTGCCGTCGGCGATCGCCTGGCGCAGCCGTCGTGCGCCCTCCTGCCACGCTTCAGCGTTGGCTTCGGCCAACGGCCAGCCCGCCTCCACCAGCCGTCGGGTGAAGCTGTCCGGGTTGTACCAGCCCAGGCCGTCGGCCTCCAGCCAGGTGCCGAGCAGCGAACTCTTGCCGGCGCCGTTGACGCCGGCCAACGCCAGGATCCGCCCCATGAGTCAGAGCGGACGGCCGAGCGCGACCTTGTGGCCGCGGCGGATCGGCTTGCCCATCACCTTGCCCAGCCCCTCACCCTGCTGCAGCCCGGCCAGCGCCTGGTCGAACTCGGTACGCAGGCGCGAGAGCACGTCGCTGCGCTCTTCGGTATCGCTGCCGCTGGCCCTGGCCAGCAGCTCCTGGTACGTATTGATGTCCACGATCACCGCTTCGGGGTGGTTGTGGTTGGTGATGACCAGCGCCTGCTTCTCGCGCACGGTACGCATCAGGCTGGGCCAGCCACGGGTCTTGACCGAGGATGCCGGGGCCTTGTCGAGGCCGGGCAGGTCGAGCGGGAGGGTCATGGCACGGCTCCAGCGGAAGGATATGAGGCCACTATACCCAATTTGGACAAATTGGGGATAAATGGCCCCTCCCGCTTTCCGGACCCGGCCGACGGGCGCGCACACGGCTGGCAACAGGCTCCGCCGGGAGGGGAACATGACATGCGCTCAGCCAGCATGCCGCCAATGCGTGCGTGCAGCAGTGCGATTGGGCAGGCCAGCCGCAGTGTGCCCCGCGGTGGCACGGCCGGCATCCAGTTCTCGTACGATCGTACGGAGTGATTCCGTGGCGGCTTCGGCTCCGGCTGGCGCCGCCTTTTCCTGCAGCCGAGCATGGCTCGGCGCTACAACCGGGGATTCCCATGGCCTACGCACGCATTGTTTCGACCGCCGACAACTACCTGCACCACATCAGCAACGGCCATTTCGATGTCGCGGCCGATGAGCCCGCCTCGCTCGGCGGCCAGGGCAAGGGCTTTGCGCCGTTCGACCTCTACCTGGCCTCGCTGGCCGCGTGTACCGCCATCACCCTGCGCATGTATGCCCAGCGCAAGGGCTGGGAGCTGGGCGAGTTCCACGCCGAGCTGCGTTCCGAACGCGATGCGGACGGGCGCTTCCACGTACACCGCGTGCTGCATGCCACCGCCGAGCTGAGTGATGCACAGTGGCAGCGCCTGCTGGAGGTGGTGGAAAAGACCCCGGTGACGCTGGTGATGCGCGAGGGTGCACGGATCACCAGTGAGCGCGGGGCGGCAGCATAAGCGCATCCACGCATGGCGTGGATCTACTGGCCCCTCAACGCCGCGAATGCAGCACGGTGCGCTGGCGCATGGCGTTGAACTCCTGTTCGACCTGCTGGATGTCTTCAACCTGGAAGCCGGCGGCATCGAGCAGCTGATCGGCGGCCGCAGCGGCCAGCGGATCATCCTCGCGCTGGCGCCAGCAGCGTGCCGGCAGGAAATAGCCGACCTCGCTGCGCCCGCGCATGATGACGACCGGACGCCCTGCATACAGCAGGAATTCGGCCAGGTGCTGGCGCAGCCCCTCCACCGAGACATAGGCCGGCCCGCTGCCCAGTGCCTGTGCGGTGGGCTCGGAACTCTCGAACAGCTTGCGACGGCTCATCCACTCCTCCTTTGTGCAGCGCGTGGTCTTCCTTCCTAAGACGGGCGCGTCGCCGCGCCCCCGCCACACGTGTCGTGACTGCGATCACGCTGTCCGATCAGAAACCGGTATTGAACTCCAGCTGGAACACGTCGATCGACAACGGCGGGCCCGACACTTCCTTGGCCGCCATCCACTTGCCGCTGATCCAGCTGCGCGCATCCAGCGCATAGGCGCCGCCGACGTAGTAGCCGCGCGCGTTGGTACCCCCCAGGTGGAAGTTCGGATCGTTGTAGGCGTCGGGCAGTGCATCGGCCTCGATCCGCTTGTAGCCCAGCAGGGCCTGCCACTGGCCCTTCTCCTTCAGCTCGGTGGCACCGAAGGTGGCCTGCAGCATCCAGGCGGTGTCGCCGCTGCGGAAGGTGTCAATGCTGGCACTGCCACCGGCGCCGTAGTTGTTGACGATGCCGTTGTTGGCCCGGGCGAACATGGCCTGCTTGTCATAGGCCAGGTTGCGGATGTAGTCCGCGTCCAGGCGCATGCCGATGTCCTGCGCAAGCTGTGTATCCCAGCGCAGGTTGAAGGTCGCCAGGCGGAATGCCGAGGCCAGGCCCACGTACTGCGGCGTGGGCGTATTGGCCGGATCCAACGGATTGCGGGCGATGTCGCGGATCAGCATCAGAGTGTTGCCCTTCTGCATGAACGCCGGCCGTGACCAATCGGTATCGCAACCGACGGCGCCTGCATACAGCGCGCACGGCGACGACAGGCGGCCACTGATGTTCTTGAAATCGTAGTAGCCCAGCGCCGCACGCAGGCTGTTGTCATCGTTGAAGCGCCAGTTCACCCCCACCTGTGCACCGGACAGCCACTTGTTCTCGTTGGGCGTCTTCACCCGGCTCTGGCTGGGAGCGCTGTCGGAGGTGTACTCCAACGGCACCACCGCCAGGTTGCCGAACAGGCCGACGCCGTCAGCAATGTCGTACCTGAGATTGGCCGCCAGGCCATCGAAGTTCAGGTCGTTGGAGAACAGCGTGTCGCTGGTCCAGAACGGATTGCCGAAGCGTCCGCCACGCACCGTGACCCAGTCGGCCGGGCTGTAGGCCAGCCATGCCTGGTCCAGCCACACGTCCTTCTTGCCCAGGCCGCCGCCAAGTTGTTCGGTAGTGGACACCGGCCCGTTGCTGCTGCCACTGGCCAGGCGCACGCCTGCGGTGGTGTGCTCGCCGATCATCGCTTCGATGCCCAGCCGTGCACGGATGCGCCACAGGTTGCGGCGATCCTGGCGGGTGTTGAGCAGCGGCGGCAGCTGCAGGTTGGTGTTGTTGTTGGTATCGAAACCGCTGCCGGCATTCACCGAGGCCCAGTTGGTTTCGATGTCGCTGTTGCGCTCGGAGTAGAAGCGCGACTCGCTGCGCACACGCATGTCACCGCTGACCTTGATGCGCTTGGTCCACTCGGCCACCTCGTTCGGAGAGGCCCAGCCCTCGGCTTTGGCCTGCGCCATCACGTCCTGGCGCACTTCATCGCGGATGCCATCGCGCACGCTCTGCGGCACATACGGCACACGTACGTCGCCGGCCTCCAGCGCCACGCCTCCGCTGCTGGCTGCGTTGACCGCAGTGCTGCGCTGCGCAGCCGTCGCCTCTGCTTCGGCCTGTACCAGCAGCGCCTGGCCGTCTTCGGGCTTGAGCGCGCCACTGGCGATCAGGCCCTTGATCAGCTTGACCATGGTGGTTTCGGCAGCCATCGCACTGGCCGGCACGGCCAGACTGAGCAGTACGGCGCAGCACAGCAGCGCCCGTCGGGCCGGCCGCGGGCGGCGGGATGCGGATCGAGCGCGGTCGTGGTCGTTCATCACGGTTCTCATCGAAAGAAGGGAAATCACGGAAGTCATCGGTCAAGCGCCGGGGCGGCGCCCCTGGATCAGCACACGCGCGGGAAAATCCAGCGACGCCGGTGGCATCTGGTCGACTTTGCCGATCTGTCGCAGCGCATCGAGCACGGCCAGGTCGGCCTCCTCGTTGCCGCTGCCACGCACCAACTCGACCTTCTCCAGCCGGCCATCCGGCGCCAGCCACACATTCACCTGCAGCTGGAAGGCCAGGCGCTTGACCCGCGCATCGCGCGAAATCGCCTGTTGCATCAGATAGCCCAGGTAGCGGCCATAGCTGGCATTGCCGGCACCGCCACGGCCGACACCGGACGAACCCCCGCCGCTACCCGATTGGATGCCGAAGCTGTCGCCGCCGGCCTGCGCATCGGCGTCCATGGTTACCGGGTCGGCGTTGTCCGGCGTCGGCGTCGGCTCTTCGGCCGGCGTGGGCTGGTCCAGCGGTTCCGGCTCAGGCACGGTCTCTTCCGGCGGCGTCTCCGGCTCGGGCGGTTTTTCCGGTGGCGGCGGTGGCGGCGGCGGTGGTGGCAACGCCAGCATCGGCGGCTGCACCACCGGCCGGCGGGTGCTGGCGGTGTCCTTGAACAGCAGCCACCACACGGCAACGCCCAGTACCAGCAGCGCCGCCAGCACCAGCGCGATCGTCACCAGCAACTGGCGTCCGCGCGTACCAGGCTCCTGCAGGGGCGGTCGATGGCCGGCCATGCCTCAGCCCTGCGCCTTGCCGGTGACCAGGCCGACCTGGGCCAGCTCCAGCCGCCGCAGCAGATCCAGCACCTCGACCACGCGCGCGTACTGCACCTGCGCATCACCGCGCACGATCACCGGGAAATCCGGGGAGGTTGCCCGTTCGGTACGCAGGCGGTCCTCCAGCTCGGCCATCGTCACCGGGTAGGCATCCAGGAATACCTGGCCGCTGGGGTCGATGGTGATCGCCTTGGTCTTGGGTTTCTCCAGTGCGGTGCTGTTGCTGGCTTTCGGCAGGTTGACCTCGATGCCGGGAATGGAGGCGTTGCTGGTCAGGATGAAGATCACCAGCACCACCAGCAGCACGTCGACGAAAGGCGTAACGTTGATGCCCTTCTCGCGTTTCTTGATGCCGAACTTCGCCTTGTAGGCCATGGCCGGTTCCTCAGCCCTGGACCGCAGCCGGGCCGCGCCCGTCCTGCTCTTCGGCCAGGCGGGCGGCGAACTCGTCGATGAACACCGCCATGTCGGCGCCGATGGCTTCGGCGCGTGCGCCCAGCCAGTTGTAGCCGAACAGTGCCGGGATCGCGACGCCCAGGCCGGCGGCGGTACACAACAGCGCTGCCGCCATGCCCGGGGCCACCGAGTTGATGTCCACCGCACCGGCCATCGCCGCCACCACGAACACCAGCATGATGCCGATCACGGTGCCGAACAGACCCACATACGGCGCGCCCTCGATGGTGGTCGACAGCCAGTTCATGCGCCGCGCCATCGCCTCCTGTTCGCGCACCATCACCGCGTCCATCGACGCGCGGATGGCGGCGATGGTCGCCGCGCTCAGATAGCCGGAGTTGCCGTCGCGCTGATGGCGCTGCTGCATTTCATCGATGGCGACCTGGTAGATGCGCCACAGCGAGCCGTCGTGCATCGCCGTCGGCACCTTGCCCTGCCGGTTCATCTCGGACAAGGTGCGCAGCGGCACACCGGAGAGCTTGCTGAAGCTCTCGGTGAACACCGCATTGGCCTTGCTGGTGCGGCCGAAATGACGGCTCTTGGCGATCATGATCGCCCATGACAACAGCATCATCAGGCCGAGGATGGCGACCACCACCCAGGCGTCGAACGGCATCGCCTTGAGGATGAAGGCGAAGTGGCTCTGGCCGGCCGACTGCTCGTCGGCACCGTAGCTGATCAGGCGCGAGTCGGCGCCCTGTGCGGTGGCATCGGCCAGCAGCAGCGCCGCCGGGCGCGCCACGCGTGAGATCCGCAGTTCATCCAGCGCGCCATCGAAGTTGGCCAGCGGCTGCGTCGCACCCGGTGCATCGGCACCCACCACCGCAGCGGTGCTCAGTGCCGGCAGTTCACCACTGAGCTGGGCCACCACGCGACCGTTCAGATACAGCTGCAGTGAACCTTTCTCGGCGGTAAGCGCGAGATGCGCCCACTGTCCTTCCGGGATCGGTTGTGCCGGCGTACTGCGCTGGCCGTTGAGCTGCACGAACGGCACGCGGTTGTCGATGCCCAGCACCAGCTCAGCGGTGCCATCGCGCCGGGCGTAGATCGCCTGCGCGGTGGTCAGCGCGCCCGGTTTGATCCAGGCCGAAACGGTAAGCGGCGCACCCGCTTCCTGTGCCAGCGAAGCACTGGCCGGCAGCGGCAGTGGGCCAGCGCCAAGCTGCACGCCACGCCCGATCACCGTGCTTTCCGCCGCAGGCACTACCGCACCGGCGGTGTTGCCGTAGGCCGTGGTATCACGCGCTGGCGCATTGGCTTCGGCAAAGTGGTAAACCAGCGTGTAGTCCGGATCGAACACCTGCTGGCCATTGCCGCTGGCCGGTGCCTTCGCGTTGCCGTAGTACATCCAGATCGTCTGCGGCGCGCTGGCGGTCAGTGCCGGAACGTCCACCCATACCAGTGCCAGGCCCAGGTTCGGGTCGAACTGCTCGATCTGATGGGCCAGCACGGTGCGACCGTCGGCAGCAACGAAGCGCAGGTCGTTGCCTCCTTCCTGCGTGCCATCAAAACCGAAATTGCCGGTATGCAGGCGCAGCAGCAGCGGTGTACGCCCGGGATTGCCAGACAACCCCGCGCCCTGTGGGCCGGCGTCGACCGTGATCGGCTTGCGGTACTTCCATTCGGCCTGCCACCAGTTGGCATCGGCCGCGGCGGCGGGCAGCGCGATCAGCGCAGCCAGCAGCAGCAACATTCGGGAAAGCAGACGGTCCATGCAAAAGGTCTCCGGAGAACGCATCTCGAGGGAAGGGTCAGTAGCTGGTGCTGATGTTGAAATGCAGGCGCGGGTCGTCCTTGCGCGTGACCGGGCCGTCGGCGTAAGGCCAGGCGTAGTCCAGGCGCAACTGCAGGTGTTCGCCCAGGCGCAGCTGCGCGCCCACCCCGACCGACGCCAGGTTGTACTTGTCGCGCTGTTCCGGCAGCGGCTGACGCAGGCGCAGGTAGGCCGCGTCGGCGAAGCTGTACAGGCGCAGGTCGGTACCGCTCCACAGCGACCACGCCGGGGTGCGCCATTCCAGGTTGGCCAGGCCACCGTAGTCGCCGATCGCTTCGGCCGAGAGGTAGCCACGCACGGTGTACATGCCGCCAGCGGCGAACTGCTCGGCCGAGACCAGCGGCGCATCGGTCGCCTGCAGCGAGCCACGTGCATACCACTGCCAGTCGTTGCCGAAGGTGTGCGTATTGGAGACATCCGCTTTGAACGCCACGAAACTCGGATCGGCCCAGTAGCGCTTCTGACCGAAATCGGTGGCGTTGCTGCCGTAGCCGAACAGGCGCCGGGTTCCGGCTACCAGCTGCGTGTTGATGCTCAGCTGATCGCTCTCGCCCTGGCGCACACCGACGAAGGCCAGGGTGATCGGCGCGTACTTCAACGGCGTCTTCAGGCTGTCCTTGCCCATCTGCGTGTCTTCTTCGGTGTCCTTGAAGTCCACGCCGAGGCTGAGCTGGCGCCACCAGGAACTGCTGCCCGGCAGGCGGTAATTGAGCTTGAGGCCGATCGAATGACCATTACCGATCACATTGGTGCCGGTGCCGGTGCCTGCGCCACCTTGTCCGCCGGCATTGAGCACGCGACTGTCGGACTTGTAGCCCGATGCCTCAAGGCTCCACGGCGTGCCCTCGAAGGGGACCGTGTAGGACGCGGAGAACACCTTTGCCTGATCGGTGTCTTCCGGCGCGATGAACACGCCGATGCTCGCGCTGTGTCCACGGCGCCACAGGTTGTCGTGGGCCAACGATGCGCTCAGCCGCAGCTTCTCGGTATCAGCACTGTGATCGTTGTTGAGCGCCGCACTGGCACGCCAGGGAGACTTCTCTTCCACCTGCAGGTCCACATCCATGGTGCCCGGCACCTGGCCTTCGCGCACCAGCGGCAGCACCTGTCGACGGCCACCTTCGTTCAGCGCAGTCAGTTCCTTCTGCGCCTGGTCGAAGTCCGGCACGCGCCCCTCAGCCAACGCCGGTACCCGTTCGCGGATGCGTTGGGGTGAGTCATGGCGGGCACCGACCACGCGCAGCTGGCCAATGGGCGTCTGCTGCACCTTCAGCAGCACCACGCCCGCGTTGACCTGCTGTTCGGGCAGCTCCACATAGACCGATTGGTAGCCGGCCTGCTGGTACAGCGCGTTGACTGCATCGCGCGCCTTCTCGACATCCGCTAGCGTTTTGCCGGGGCCAAGGAACGGTTCGACCGCACGTTCGATCTGCCGCGCATCGAGCACGGTGTTGCCGCGCACGATGTACTCGTTGATGTTCACCGTGGGCGCTGGCGCAGCGTCCTGCGCGAGCACTGGAATTGGCAGCGACGCCAAGGCCAGCAGCAAGGGATGCAGGCGCAGCGGGAGGCGAACGGCACGGCACGGAACGGGAGTCATCGAAGGCATCGCGTCGTATCGAAGGGAATGGCCAGGGAGCGGCGCGTGGGTCTACCAACAGGACGTGCAGGCCGCGTCAAAACCGCCAACAGTTTTGTGACAGCACTGTCATCTGTTGACGATGCTGAAACAGGCGCAGGCGGACACTTCGCTTCGAATACGTCTCCATTGCAGAACGCCTGCTGCCTCGGGAGATTCAACATGCACGCCACCCTGCATACGCCGAACCGCCCTGCCCTCTGTGTGGCGTTGGTTCTGGTTCTGGCTTCGCCTTGGGCGCGGGCCGACCAGGCTGCCAAACAGGCAGACGCAGCGCCATGCATCGAAATACAGGTCAATGGCGAGCGCATCCCCGCCTGGGACTGCCTGCAACGCAAGCTGGCGCCGGCCGAAAACGCAGCCGCCCGCCACAATCTTTCCGAGGCCGAACGCTTGATGCGCAAGCCAGGCAACCAGTTGCTGCAGTACAACCTGGAGGGCACGCGGCAACGCATGGGCGATGCGTTCGGGCGTTCGGTGGTGCCACAGCGCCCAACGCGCTGAGCCGTGTTCAGTGCCGCCCCAGCGCGGCGGGGACGATGCCATCGGTAGGCATGGGCGGCAGTTCGGGCACGGGCAGCGAGCGCGGCTGTCCTGCCTGCTGCAGTTCAACCGCGTTCGCGCTGATTGCTGCCAGTACGGTAGATGGGCCCAGGCGCTGGCCCGGTGCATAGGCCTGCGCAGGCGCCCCATCCACCGACAGCAGCGCCAGCGGCGCCTGCTGCCCGGCCATTACGCCCAGCACGGTCACGTCGGTCTGCACCGCGCCGGGCGAGAGCAGCCGCACCAGCGGTGCGCTCGCAGCATCGTCGAAGGCCGGGGCAGCGGGTACGGCGACCTGCACCGTGGCGGCGGCAACGCGAGCCGGCGCCATGAACAGGGCCATGCCCCAGTATCCCGCCACGGCCAGCAGCAGCGTGGCCGCCAGCAGGGTCAACATGCGATTGCGATCCCAACGCCAGCCGTCCATGTTCAGCACCTTCGCCATGTTCCTGTGCGGCCACGCTAGCAGCTGCCGCTGACGCTTTTGTTTCATCATCCGCACCTACGCTGGCAGGTATCGGCAAGGACGGGAGGCAATGTCCGATGCAACGCAGACCACGCGGCTTCACCCTGATTGAACTGATGGTGGTACTGGTCATCATCGGCATCTGCACGGCGGGTATCGGTCTTGGCCTTGGCAGCCTGCTCGACCCTGCGCGGCAGCTGCGCCAGGAATCGGAGCGATTGGCGCAGCGCCTGCAGGTCGCGCGCGATGAAGCACGCATCGATGGTCGGCCGATCCGCTGGCAGGCCAGCGCAGAAGGCTATCGCTTCAGCCGCCGCGACAGCGAAGGCTGGGTCGAGCTGCGGCGCGATGACCTGCTGCGCCCCCAGCAGTGGCAGACCCACGGCATGAAAGTGCAACCGACGGCCGCCATCGAATTGAGCCCCGAATGGATCGGCGTGCCGTGGGAGCTGACGTTGTCGCTGGACGGTCGTCGACTGCGTCTTCGTGATGATGGCAGTGGACAATTGCAGGTCATGCAGTGAAGCGGAAGCAACACGGATTCACGCTGATCGAGGTGCTGATTGCGTTGGCCATCGTGGCCATCGCCTTGGCGGCGGTGATGCGCTCGGTGGCGGTGGCGACCGATGACCAGTCGCGTCTGCGTGACCGTCGGCTGGCCCTGCTGTGCGCGCAGGACCGCTGGCAGGAGCTGCGCCTGGCCGCACAGCCACCCGGCGATGCACGTCTGCTGTGCCTGCAGGGGCGCACGCGTTTCCTGGTGCAGCAGCACCTGGGCAGCGGCGCCGACGGGAAACCGCAGCTGGACTTGAGCGTGGTGGCCGAAGATGCACCGAAGCAATCGCTGGCGCGCCTGCAGCTGCCATGGACGGTGGCGCGATGAAGCGCGCCGCGGGTGGCTTCACCCTGATCGAAGTGATGATCGCCATCACCATCATGGGCGTGCTGGCGGTGATCTGCTGGCGCGCTTTGGACAGCGTTGCCAGCACCGATCAGCGCCTGCGCCAGGCCGATGCCGAGACCAGCACGGCGATGCGGGTGCTGCAGCAGTTCCAGCGTGATATCGAGATGCGGGCCGACGATGCGTTGATGAACGGCGCGGTGCGCCCTGCCGATCAGCCTGCGCGGCTGCTGCCGCCGTCGTTGACCAGTGAGCGCCACCCAGATGGCGGCTTCACGCTGGAGATCACCCGCAGCGTCGGCAGTGATGGGCTGCAGTGGCAGCGCGTTCGCTGGTGGCGACAAGGCAGCACGCTGTGGCGCGCCAGCGGTGCGCCGTCCGATCATTATCCGCTGCCTGCGCCTGAGCCGACGCGCGGGCTGATGGTGGCCCGTGATGTGCAGCGCTTCGAGGTAAGGGCATGGCAGCCGGGAGTGGGTTGGGCGATGCTGCCGAGCCAGGGGGAGGTACTGCCGGCGACCGGTCTGGAGTTGCGGTTGGGGTTGCGTGATGGACGCGGGCCGTTGAGTTACCGGCGGGTGTTGGCGCTCTGAGAGGAGCATCCACGCATGGCGTGGATCTACTGAACTGCATCCACGCATGGCGTGGATCTACTGAACTGCATCCACGCATGGCGTGGATCTACTGGACTGCATCCACGCATGGCGTGGATCTACTGAACTGAATCCACGCGTGGCGTGGATCTACTGCTCCCCGGTCGCCGGGCGCTGTCCCGCGCCCGGCGACGCCGTGTCGGTGGTCCTCACCGCTGATGGCTGCTCCCTGCCCTCGGTGCCGTCCTGGCTGGGGCCGCCACCGCTCCCTGGCAGCTGGCCCGATCCTCTGTTCTGCGCGTGGTGGGTGCGGACCTTGGTCCGCACCGACCTCCATCCACGCATGGCGTGGATCTACTGCACCTTCTGCTTGCCTGCTTCTGCACGCGCCTGCGGGAACTGGAAGGCGCTGTTGACGTCGTAGCCCGCGGCGGCGGCCGTGTTTCCGCGTGCGGGCGGGTCGATGCTGCTGCTGGCACTGCCGAAGCCCAGGATCTGCACGCTGATCACCGACGGCTGGTTGCGCCGCGCATCGTCCTGGCTCTTGCGCATCACATCCTGTGCAGCCTGGCTGGCGCTGTTGGCCGCAGCGCTTGCCGACGCCAGCGCATTGACGTTCACCGAGGCCAGTACCGGCAGGCCCTTGCTGTCGCCCTGCACCTGGATGTTGGCGGCATTGAGCACCTGCAGTGCCGCCAGGTTGATGTTGCCCGACACACGGATACCCGCCTCGCCTGCATCGATGGTGCCCAATGGTGCGATCAGGTCGACATCACCCGGCGCCACTTCGGCGATCGGGTTCAAGGTTGCGATACCTGCACCGCTGGCAGGGGCCTGCGGCGACAGAATCACGTTGCCCCAGGTGTCGTAGACGCGACGCGGCGGGGTGTACAGCAGCGTGGTCTGCGAGCCGCGGCCGGCATTGATGTCGCCCTGCTCGGACCACGCCAGGATGTCACCACCAAAGGTGGTCATCACCCGCGACAGGCCCAGCAGCACGCTGTCCTGGCTGAACAGACGGATGTCGCCTTGGCCCTGGGTGACCAGGCCCGCGCTGGCCGGAGGCACCACGCCCTGCACGCCCACCACGATCTGTCCACCTGGTGCCATCAGCTCGATGTTGCCGCCCGCCTCGGTGCGCACACCGGAACCGCCATACATCACGATATCGCCAGTACGGTTGATCGTTGCACCATTGGCATCCTTGTCCGGCATCAGCGTGGCGATCGCTTCGCGCCCGCGCAGGTAGGAACCGAAACGCGGCCCGTCTGCATTGGTGTATTCACGACCACCTTCGCGCAGTTCGGCGTAGTAGACCTGGCGCAGGAAGATGCGCTGCTGCTCCTTCGGCAGCGCATCGAACGCAGCCAGCACATCCGTGCCTTCGGCAGCGGTGCCGAAGCGCTGCTGCAGCCACTGCTTCAGTTCCTTGTCGTAGATCTTCACCGCCTTGCCCGGCTGCGCCGACAGCGACTGCGCCGGATCGGCGAGGTTGGCGCTGTCCAGGTAGCGCGCGCGCAGTGCATCGAAATCAATGTGCTGGTTGCCTGCGGTCACCGCAATGCTCGCACCCGGCCGGGTGTCACCCTGCACGATACCGCCAAGACTGGCGATGCTGCCTGCCTCTTCCTGGCGCAGCTGCCGACCTGCACTCACTTCGACGTTGCCGGGGCCGGCCACCGTCAGGTTGCTGCGGATGATGTCCCGGCCCGCCTCGATCCCGCTGATATCGGTACCGCTGGTGTTGAGCGCGGTGACGTTCACATTGATCACGTCACGGCCGGCGCGCAATTGCACTGCCGAGCCTGCTTCATACCAGTCAAACAATGTCCGGTTCGCGGTACCGGTGTTCTTCTCCAACTGCCTGCGGTCACCACTGCCCAAGCCGATGATGTCACCGGCAACGGCATAGAAGCGGCTGGGTGATGTGGGCCGGGACGTCAGCGCACCGGTGGTCGGGGTACTGGGGCCGAACGCGAACAATGGCAGCATCGCCGCCGGGTCCGGACCCTGCACCCCATCGTTCGAGAGATTGTGGCTGACCCGGGTCCGGCTGACGCCCTGCTGGGCCATGAATGCAGGATCAAACGGGCCAGGCAGGCGGGCGTCGCTACCGGAACGTGCAATGCCGGTGGCGTTGGTCGCGGCATGGATCGAGCCCTCGGCCAGAACATCGAGCCGGCCGCTGGCCGAGGGCGCGAGCAGGATCACATCGCCCGTGGTCGCCCCCGGTCCGAGGCCTCGAAGCGAGGCGCTGATGATGTCTCCATTCGCTGCCACCGCGCTGAACCTGGACGGATACAGCCAGTAATTGATGCTGCCGGCACCGGATTGCTCGCGCAGCGCGATGCTTTCGGCGAACATGTTGCTACCGGTTGTGTGCAGACTTCCGGCCAGGCTGGGTGCGAGATTTCCGCCTGCCGAGAACAGGTCCAGCGCAGTGCCTCGGGTCCAGAGCGAGAACCACGTCGTGCCAGCTGCATGCTGGCCATTGCTCAGAACCACGTCGTTGTAGTTGGCTGTGGGTACGCGCCCCGCATCCGCGGCGCCACCGAGAACAATGTCCCCACGGGCCAGCAGGCGGGCGGTGGAATCACCCAGGATGAGCACCGGCCCCGCCATCGCCACCGGCGCGTCGGCCACGAACGGATTCTTCAGGCCCAGCGTTCCGTAGCTGCTCTGTATTGTACTGAGGCCACCGATGCGTGCCGCCTGCAGCAGGGTGCTGCCGCGCAGGTTGGTCACCGCGCCATTGAGATCCAGATCCTGCAGAAAACTCTCCGGCTGCTGCGCGCTGGCGCGCAGGCCAGGATTCAACGCACCGCCACTGCGCAGCGTCAGGTCGCCGCCACCGGTCAGATGCAGCTCACCGTTGCTGACGCGCCCGGTCGCCCCGACCGCCGCGACGATGGCGCTGGAATGAGGCGCGGTCAGCAGACCCAGGGCATTGCCCATCGGGTCGAGCACGCCCGCGTGGCGGCCCGCTTCCAGTGACAGATTGCCGCCTCCCAGCGTGCCGAAGCCGGTGAAGCCGACCATGCGGGGAGCTGCGTCCGCTTCGGCACCCACGGTGCTGTACGTGCCGAAGTTGATCCACCAACTCGTCGGTGTCGCCTGGACGCCTTCGGTGGTGCCCGAGCCCTGCCGCCACAACCAGCCGCCCACGGCTGCGCTTGAATGCCCCGCCTGGTCGCGCTGCGCCGTACCCGATTCGGAGCGGGCAGTCCAGGCGTCGCCGATGATGTCGCGCCCGGCTTCAACCCTGAGATCGCCGCCATGGTCGGGATACCACGCACGGTAACTGGCCAGTGCCGCATCATAGTTGCCCGAGACCTGGTTCCTTCCCAGCAGCGAGGTGTGCCAGGGCGCAGCCGTACGCACCGGATTGAACTGGGGGTCGCTGCCATCGCCCATCAGCGTCGGCGCACCTGCGGTGTACACGCCGAAGCCGGACTTCATCCGCACGTCCTGTGCGGCCAGCAGCGCGAGGTCACCCTTGCCGGTTCGCAGCACGCTCCAGGCAGGGGCGCCCAGACGCTTGCCATAGGTGGTCACTTCGGTCAGCGTGCCACCGCCATAGCAATAACCCATTGCCGCGCAGATCTCCTCTTCCGACATGCCCATTTCGGCACCCAGCTCCGATGCCGGGCGGCCGACCCAGGACTCATCGCCCCACCAAGTCAGTGAGCCTTCCTTGTCGACCAGGCGTGGCGCGGGGCCGCAGTTGGGTCCGAGGTCACAGACTTCGCTCTCGGTCAAACCGAGCTCCCGGGCCAGATCGGCCACGGGCTTCCCCACCCACGATTCATCGCCCCACAGATTCAGCGAGCCGTCCAGGGTGATCACGCGATCACCTTTCCATTCCGTCGTCGTGGTCACCGTACCGATGGTGCTGTAGTGGCTGTCGGCCAGCACGATGCTGCCGTCACTTCCCCAGCGTCGGCTGCGCGGATCGGCGGCCGCCGCATCGGCACCCGCGACAGCAGTCAGATCCCACGACGTGGTGCCTTCGGGCAGCATCGCGGCCAGCGCCCAGTTGCGGCCCTGGCGGCCACTGGCATCTGCGGTCCGCAGCTTCACCGGAGCGTCGCCGGCAAGCTCCACCTTGGTCATCGACGGGATGATGGCACCGGCATGCAGATCCAGCGCTCCGGAGAGTTTCATCGCCATCGGCAGGGCAACGCCGGCCGGCCATACCTGTGCCGCAACCGGCGCCGGCGCGCGAAGGCGGAAACCCGCGCCCAAGCGCGCACCGGCCCGCAGCGTCAGCGCCTGGGCAAGCACAGTGCCGGCCGCCATCACCTGGCCGCCGTCGGTTGTCACCGCTGCGCCCAGCACGGTACCGGCCGGCAGCAACAGCTGCCCGGCCAACGTCATTCCCGCGGGCAGCACGGTTCCAACGGGCAGCGTCACGGCCTCGAACGGCAGTGCATAGTTCAACGTGGCACCCGCACGGAACTCGGTGCCGCGCTGCAGCTGGACCCCCTCCCCGGGCACGATCAGGTCGCCGCCAAAGGCCGTGTTGGGCGCGCCTACGCTGCGTCCCTCCAGCAACACCCAACCGTCCTCATCGGGATTGGCTGGCGGCGGCGCGAAGCCGTCATTGATGCTGCCGTAGACGTTGATATCCCCTTCGGCCCGCAGCACCAGCGCGGCCGACTCACCGAAGCCCCGGCGCGTCGGGTCGATCCGGTTCGACTGCGGACCGTAGCGGTAGCCGGACAGATCGATATCGCCGGCAACCACCAGATCGCCGCGCGGATTGTCGGCGCTGGTCCGCGCCACGACCTGCACGCCAGGACGCAGCCGATGCTCGCCCAGTGCGGTCATGCGCTGCTGCAGGCCGGCGTTGACCAACGCGCCGTTCATCCAGGCGCTGTTGTCCGGGTCCACCACGGTATCCAGCCAGCGCTGGTTGATCACCTGCGGGCGATTGCCGTGCACGTCCGGCGCGCTGGCCAGCGGCGCCGAATCATAGGTGCGGAAGGCGTTGACCTGGATGTCACCCGCGCCGGTGATGCGGATGCCACTGGCCACCTCGATGGCCGCATCATCGGCACCCACGCGCGGCACATTGAGCTTGACGCTGCCGCGTGCGCGTCCGTCATTCCGGCCCGCACCGGCACCCGAAGGCACTGAGGTGCCCGCACGCAGATCCAACGCCGACGCCCCCCCAAGCTGGAGGCCTCCATTGGCCGACGTCAGCTCGATCGTCGCCCGGTTCGGGCTGTCGATGATCTTACCGTAGCTGTCCACGCGCAGGGCGCTGCCATGGGCATCCAGCGCTCCATCCACGCGCAGCACATCGCGTGCCGACAGGCGGATGCTGCCGACCTGTTCACCGCTGGCATCGATGCGGCCGTTGACCTGCAGGCTGCCGCCATCGAGGCTGATATCGACGTGGCGAGCCTTCACTTCATCGCCGATCACCAGGTCACCTTCACTCAGCTGGAAGGTACGGCCACCCGTAATGCCACCGGTCGTCAGGCGCGTGTTGAGCCCGGCAAAGTCCTGCAGGTGGCGCGCACGCAGCACCAGTTCAGCGCCGTCGTAGGGCACTTCGGTACCTCCGGCATCGTAGCGCCCGCTGGCACTGCCCAGCAGTGCTCCGGCCAGCGCCACGCGGCCACCCTGCTTGCCCAATGCCTGCACCGTCAATCGACCACCACGGTTGTTGCGCGCTGACACGTCGATGCGCGATGCCGCATCAGTGACGATGTCGCCCGTGCTGGACGACAGTGTTGCATCTCCGCCCCAGCTGTACTTGTCCACGTCATACAAGCTGACCTTGCGGCCGGCCAGGTCCAGCACGGCACTGCTGCCCAGAGTGATTCCCTCCTGGGCGCTGGCATCGAACCGGCCGGAAGCCAGTGCAACCTGGCTGTCGATCGCAATGCGCTCGGCCTTGATCGACAGTTCTGCGCCGAGCGCATCATTGCCTGCGGTGGCAGCCGCTCCCCGCACCTGCACGTTGCCACCACTGCGTATCGCCAGCTGTGCGCCTGCGTCGCCTGTCAGCAGTGGCGTGATGATATCCAGCGCGCCCCCCGTGCGCTGCCAGCCGGTGCCAGCCACGTAGTCGCCCTGCTGCTGGAAGACATCGAGGCTGCCTTTGCCGGAGAACAACATCCGCTCGGACGCTACCAGCGATACCCCGGCAAAACCGAGGACCTGGCGATCTGCGGCCACCGACGAACTGGGCCGGGTGAACGGCGCACGACCCAGTTGCAGCGCACGCGTATTGATCTCCAGCTGCCCACTGCCGAGACGGCCGACCATCGCCTCCCCGCCTGGCAGGGCCTGTTCGCCGCCCGGCAAGGTCGTGCCTGCCAGCGTGCCGTCCCATACCAGGGTGTCGGCAAAGATGCGCGCGCGGTCGGTGGCGGCACCGTAGCCGTGGATGGCCGGCGCACCCAGCACCAGGCTTCGCAGGCTGCTGCGCCCGGTCGCGCTGTCACGGGTGTCCAGGTCAACACTGCCGAACACATTGATCGCATCACGCGCGGTCAGGCTCAGAGCTTCCAGCGCAGGCGCAGCGGACGCCGTGCTGCCGCGCAGCAGCCGTTGCAGGACTTCCTGGTTCATGGTCATGCCGGCCGGCAATCCGCCCGTCGCCGCTGCCGCTGCAATAGCCTCGGCACTGCCCAGGTTGAGCGCGGACATGCCCAAGCCCAGTTGGCGAGTGCCATAGCTCACCGCATCACCGATGTTCAAGGCGCCGTCGGTGACCACATTGATGCTGCCAGCAGACAGCAAACGGGTCTGCCCACTGCAGCCCGCCACGCAGCCACCGATATCGATCGCCACCGCCCCTGCCGCCAAACCGCCCTGTGCGCTGAGCGCCGTCAAGCGCTGATTCGATACTGCCAGCAACCCACCCGAGACCAGATAGGGCGCCGTGGTCTGGTCCACACGCGAGGGATCGGCCAGGGACAGGGTGTCGATCGAGGCGCCTTGCTCCAGCAGGATGCCCTTGCCTCCGAAGGCGGCAGCGAGCAGCACTTCCTGTGCCACCAGATTGACGCCGCTGCGCACGGCCAACTGCGTTGCGCTGCCTTCCACCGAGTTGGTGGTCGCGTCACGGCGGAACGTCCCGCCGATCAGCATGATCTCCGGCCGCATTGCATTGAGCGCCGCGTCGAAGACGGTCGCTCCGCGCTCCGTGCTGGTGCTGCTGCCCTCTTTGACAATCTCCAGCGATGCACCGTCCGGCGCAACGAGGTTGACCGAAAGAATCCCGCCGCGCCCCTGCGCGCCGCCTGGACTGAAGCGTGACAGTCCACCAAAGGTGACGGCCGGCGTGCCCATGCGACCCGCGCCATCGCCGAGCATCAGGCTGAGGTTGCCGGCATCTACGGGTCGCCAGCGCAGCGCTTCACCGCGACGTTCAGCCACGCCCTGCACGAATGTGCCGTAGGATGTTTCGTTGTAACTGGCATGGCGCCGCACGGTCTCCGCAGGCGTCAGCAGCAGATCGGTGAGCAGCGGCGAGACCGACCCACCGAAGCCCTGGCCCTGATGCCCGCTGAGCCGCCAGGATCCGGTGCTGGTCTGCACCGGCTGGCCACTGCCGATCGCGTTCTCCACGCCGATCTCGACGCGGAACGCGCCGGGCTGCAGGGCGTAACTGGCCGGCAGCAGCGTGTAGGTGCCGGCCGGCAGCCCTGGTACGCCTGCGGGTACGGTGATCTGTTGACCCACTCGCGGGTTGGCGCTGCCGTCTGCTGTCGCCAGCGGCGCCTGCGCGTCCGATCGCTCCGGCACGATGGCGTAGACCGCATTGCCAGCGTGACTGAAGCCATAGCGCGGATTCGCATCCGCCAACGTGTGTCGCAGGATATCGACCGAGCCGCCGCGCCCGGCCACGAAGGCAGCGCCGGACAACTCACCTCCGCCGGAAACATCCACGACGCTGCCTGTGGCGCCGTTGAACGCATTGGCTACGATGTTCACACCAATCGGGATATTGACCGATCCGGGGTCAAGCACATTGAATTCGGCACCGGCCTTTCGCCAGGTCACACCGTCCACCGTGCCGCCGAATGGCAGCGTCAGGCCGGCGCCACTAATGGAGGTCACGCTGCCGGCAAGCAGATCGACACGGCTGGCACGACCCGAGTTGAACTCCTGGCCGCCCAGCTGCACATGGCCCCACGGCGCCTGCACATTGCCGCCCTGCACCACCGCCGCCGCCACCAATTCCAGGCTGCCGAACGCAGAATCCGGTGCCGGTCGCGCACCGCCCGCAACACCATGGATGCGCAGTACGGCGTCGGGGTTCTGCCAGGTCGGCAATCCCGAAGGGCCGATGGCGGGAACGCCGGCTACGATGCGACCCTTGGCCTGGGCAGCCGGATAAAGGCGCGCAGCGCTGATATCGATCGACCCCGGGCTTGCAAGCGTGGACTCCCGCGAACTGCTGGCGACCGGCGCCAGCATACGGATGTCGCCGCTGCTGCGCAGGTCGACATGATCGAAGCTCGCCAGCCAGCTGACATCGCGCAGATCGATCAGATCGGCCGTGACATCGAAGCGATGCTGCTTCCCTGCGTCGAATGACGCCTCCTCCGGGCGCAGCGTGCCTTCCCCGGCCGGCTGCCACCAACGCCCCTGTGCAAGACGGACGTAAGGCGCACTCAGCTGCAGGCGGTTGCCCTCGCTGTTGCCCAGTGCGAACCCCAGGGAGCGTTCATTCACGCCGTGGATCCGCAGGCTCTGGTCCATGCGCAGATTGACATCGCCCTGCGCCCGGATGTCACCGAACAGCGAGAGATGATCGAAGCCGCCTGCCTTGATCTGCTGTACAGACAGCACAGCATGGCCATACTCCAGGCGGTCAGGTAGGTCCTGCGCCCCTTGCATGGCCTGGGTGAGCGAGATCACACGCGGTGCCAGCACCTCCTTGTTCATGGCCGTCCCGCCATAGGTGCCACCACCGAACGCCACACCCAGGGTGCCGCCCCGGGCGCTATCACCGCCTGCCGATGCGTCAAGCACACCCTGCAGATACAGCGCATTGGCCGCGCGCAGCACGATGCTGCCGCCGTCGCTGTCCACCTGCGTGCGCCCGCTGCCGTCGATATCAAGCAACGCCGAGGCGCCGGAAGCCTCCAGCCGCGCGCCACGCTCGACGACCACCAAGGTATCGGGCGGCAGGTGGCGCACGTTGTCCTGGTCTTCCCAATCCAGTGCGCCGCCGATTTCGATGGTGCCACCCTTGCGCACCTGCCCGCGCAGCTGCCTGCGCGCATCGGCGGAGGAAACCACGTCGCCGCTCACATCCAGCAGCGCCCCGTCGGCGATCGTCCAGCGGCGCTCACTGCGTGTATCGGCGCGCACGCCGGAGGCATCGAAGGCCTCATCCACGCGAATACGGCCACCGGCTGCCTTCAGGGTACCGGCCACGTTGATGTCGCCGGAACTGAACAATTCGATCGACTGCCCTGCGTCGACGTTGAGCACGGCATTGTTGCCGATGCGCAGATCGCCAACCGACAGCAGATGTCCCGCGCGCAACGTCAGGCCTGCGCCAGCGCGCTGGCTGATTCGACCGCTGGCCGGATCAACCATGTACAGCGGGGGCGTCCATGCCTGCAGACCCTGCTCGCGGCTCGATGCACCCTGCGCGCCTTCGGCCAGGCGCAGGACCGGCTGTTCCACATTCAACTGCACGCCGTCTTCAACGGTCAGCCCGTTGTGGCCACCGATGTCGTAGCGGGAGAAGCCGCTGCTGAACAGCGGCGCCGGCAAGTGCAACGCTTCCGACGTCGGCGCTTCACCACCAATGACGACCTTGCCCCCGGTCGCAAGGTTGAAGGCGCCGCTGCCGCTGCCGAACGCACTGAAGCGGACGCCATCGCTGATACGCAGCCGACCACTGCCATCGGTGGCGACATCGGTGCTGGCCGCCAACAGGCTGACGCTGCCGCCCTTGCCTACCCGGCCCTTGCCCTTTGCATCGATGCTGCCACCAGCATCCACCGAAATACGTGCGCCCTCACCCACGGTGATGTCATGGCTGACATTGACGCGTAGCTGTCCACCGTCAATCCACGCCTGCGTGGCGCCCCCATCCGACACGGCAAGGGGACTGCTCCAACCACCAGCAAGATCAAACCCTGCACCAGAGGCAACATCGACCGCGCCACGCCCGGCGGACAGCAACGCAGTGGGTCGACCGAGCACCGGAAGCAGGTTTCCGGCCTCCACCTGGCCACCCGCGATCTGCACGGTGCCGCCGAAGCTGATCCGGCTACCGGTGAGAGCAAGCTGCCCACCCTCCTGCAGCCTGAGCGTGCCATCCAGTTCAACCTGTCCCGCCGAGGCAATGTCGACGCGGCCCCAGCGCTGCGCGCTCAGGACATCGCTGTCCAGCGACACCGTGTTGCGCTGCGACTCCTCCAGCGGCACCTGGAGCGATACCTGCCGCGAATCGGCCGGGTACTTTCCGATCCATACGTGGGAGTCATAAACCGCATTGCGGCCGGTGTTGTCGTAGCGGCCCAGCCAGAGTTGAGCGTTGCGGGCGGCCGCCGTCTGCGCCTGCGCGTATCCATCCCGCTCCTGGTCGGGGCGGCGCGTCTGTTGCAGGCCTTGGAAGGCAGCCGTGTCCACCTGCCCCTGCAGAACGGCGGTAGGTGCCGAGATCAGCAGCCGACCCGCATCGCGCCCTACGGTATAGCCATTGTCATAGCGTTGCCCCGGTGCCACCACCGGATTGCGGAACGACTCGGTGACGCCCCAGCGTTCCTGCTTCACTTCAAAGCCCCGGTACAGGCCGTCGTACAGCATCTCTGCCGGGGCATCATCAAGACGGTACAGCTGGCCGTCGCGGCCACGCAGCCAGCTCTGCTGGACCACGCCAGACTGCACATCCAGGCTGCCACCCGCCAGATTGATGCGCGAACCAGCGTGGCTGACAACCTCCTTGCCTGCCAGCTGGACGGTGCCGCCCTGCGCAGCCCATTCGCCTATCGAATGCCCCTGGTTGTCCAGGTAGCCGCTCACTTCCAGCAAGCCGCCACCGGCATACCAGCGGGTGCCTTCATAGCCACCCGTACCTGCGGCCACCTCCGTCAACTGGCGGCGGTCGATCCACACCTCGCTGCTGACCAGCTTGCCGCTGTCACGGTTGTCCGGCGAATCGCGCAACTCATTGCCCTGAACCTTCACCTTGACGTTGTTGCTTTCCATCGCCACCTGCACACCGACCGCACCGGCCACGTCCACGTGGGCGCCATCGTCCAGATAGCTGCGGCGGCTCGCATCGGAAATCACCTGGCCTCCGGTCGCCACCGCCAGCGAGCCAGCCTGGAAGTTCACATCGCCGCCGGAAACGATCTCGATGCGCGATTGCTCGCGACGATCCTGCAGGCGCGAGAGATTGTCGAAGGTGCCACTGTTGCTCGCGCCACGCAGCTTGTCCTGCTCGCCGGATTCCTTGATGAGCGCATCACGCTGGCTGTCCAGTGCCGTGCTCTTTCCATCGTCCTCCAGCAGCACCGCGGTCGTCGAGCCGGAGGCCAGGGTCACGCTGCCCGCCGCATCCGACGCCGAGTTCAACAGGTGCACCGTACCGCGCTGATTCAGCGTGGTGGTCGCAACCGCAACGCCGGCCTGTTCGACCGCGCGGCCGGCCAGGGTGATGTCGCCCTCGCGTGCCTGGATCAGACCGCTGTTGCGAACGCTGCCGGCCGTGCTGTCAGCGACGAAGCGCGGTGCGATCTCGTTGCCACGGGTGGTCGATGCAGTGTTCTGCGCCGTGCCCACGCCACGGCGGATCACGAAACTGTCGCCGGCGGCAAGCTGGGTCTGGCCTTTGCGCGTCTCGATCTGGCCCGCGTTCTCCACGCTGTGCCCAGCCAGCAGCACGTAGCCACCGCCCCGCGTTGCCGTGGTCGGCTCGTGCGTGGTGATGCGTGCACCGCGTTCGACCATGACTTTGCCTACGGCGTCGGTCAGCGCCGAGGTGTTCGCGTCGGCACTGTACAGACCCTGCTCACGGAACTGCGCGTCGCTGATGCGCGCTGCCGCCGCCACCAGGTTGCGGACATTGACCTGGCTGTTGTTGCCGAACACCACACCGTTGCGGTTGGCCACGAACACCGTGCCATTGGCCTTCAGCTGGCCAAGGATCTGGCTGGGCCGTGCGTTGGGGTCGTTGACCCGGTTCAACACCGCCCAGTCGGGGTTCTGCAGGAAATTGAGGGTGGTGTTGCCACCGATGTTGAAGGTTTCCCAGTTCAGGATCGCCTGGTCAGCGGTCTGCTCGATGCTGACCTGCACCCGGCCATCGACGCCCCGCGACTGGGTCGCTTCGCGGGCATTGATCCAGCCCCGGGTCAGCGGATTCTCGTCCACCTTCAGGCCGTCATTGCCCAACCCATCAGCCACCACGAAGCCCGCCTCGCGTCGCGCCTGCCTGGCCTGCTCCTGCATGCGCTGCTGCAATGCGATGGCCTGCGCGGCCGTGCCGAGGTTGTCGATCGACTGCTGCAGTTTCTGCCGCGCTGCATCCTGCTGCTGTGCAGGCAGCTGGAACTGGATCGGCACTCCATTGGGCATGCGGCCGCTCTGCGCTGCTGCACCCTGGGCGGCGCCGCGGTCGGCGAACCAGCCGGGGCTGAACGCCTGCTGCGCCTGGCTGGCCGGAGCCACCACGCTGCCCAGGGCCACGGCGACGGCCCAGGCCATAGGGTGGCTGCGCCACAGGGCAGCAGGGAAACGGGTGGTGGGCGAATGCGGGTGCGACATCGGGGACCTCGTCAACCTGATGGGCCGCGTCGTCGGCGGCGTGTACGGATGGACCTGCGCGATGGCACGCCCTGCACCTCATAGACGGTGGCGGCGGCGTGAAGGCGACAGGCGCATCACTGTCATGCAGTGGACATACGCAGAAGGCGCCGGCATTGCTGCCGGCGCCCTTGTGCGTTTCCTGCAATTACCGAGACAATCGCAGTTACAGCGGACGGCCGATGCCCGAGCAGGTGCTCGGATTGTTCACGGCACCGGCATTGGTAGCGGTCGCGAAGCGGGTGCGGACCGCATCGCGCCAGGCCTTGGTCAGCGGGATGAACTTGTGCGCGCGGATGGCGGCGTCGTTCGGGCCCTGCTCGACACCGTTGACCACGGTGCTGCCGTAATGGCGGGTCAGGAAGCCGCGCACGTTGGCGCCCACGGTGGCGTTCTTGTAGCACTGGCCGAACACGAAGTTGGTGTAGCCAGCGATCGGATAGCCCGCGCTCGGGTTGCCGAACACCGGCACCCAGTTCGCCGGGTTCTCGGCAGCGGCACCGGTCGGCGGCGCAGCGGTTTCCAGCGTTGCCTGCACGCTCACTTCATCCGGCGAGAAGCCCTTGACCTTGGCGATCTTGGTGGCATCGGTCAGGCTCGGGATCACGTCCGGGCCAACGTAGCCGACGCGGCCGTCAACGGCGTACACCGCGTTGTACAGCGAGCTGCCACCGGTGGCCGGTGCGGCGATGAAGTTCGACGGCACGGTGGTGAACAGGTTGGCGAAGGTCGACTGCACCGAGAACGCCGGCACGCCGTTGGTCAACTTCAGGTTGGTGCCCGACACGTCAGCCGGCTGGCAGGCGGTGGTCAGGAAGCGGGTCAGCAGTTCGCTGGTGCCGCTGCTCTCGCCGCGGTAGACGACCTGGATGGCACCGGTGCGGCCCAGGCCCGCCAGCTGGCTCCAGTTGGTGACCTTGCCGGAGAAAATGCCGCAGATCTGGGTGACCGACAGGTCAACGGCCGAGCCGGCCTTGTTGAACGGGATGGTGACCGAGGTGGCGACCGACGGGATCTGCACCAGTGCGCCGTAGCGGTTGGCATCGGTGGAGACATTGTAGGTGCTGTTGTAGGTGCTCAGCTCGGTGCCGCTCAGCACCGAGTCGCTGCCGGCGAAATGCACGGTGCCGGTGGTCGAGAACAGCGCCGAGTTGTTTTCGAGGAAGGCCTTCTTGCCGGTGCCCGAACCGGTCACGGCGTAGCTGAAGTTGGCCGGCAGGATGCTGTCGGTCTGGCCCTTGTACAGGTCGGCCGGCAGCGAAGCACCGCCGCCGGTGACAGCGGTCTGGGCCGAAGCGGCACCGGCAGTGGCGAGCAGCGCGGTAGCAACCAGCGCGGCCAGAGTCTTGTACTTGTTCATGATCTTCTCCTGAAGGGTTTACTGCGAAGGTGAAACACCAAGGGAGGAACGGTCACTACACGCCTGCTGCCGCCGAGGGCCTCCCAGCCCACTCTGCGGCGACAGGGACATGCTGGTCGCCGCCGATGACAGGCCGCTTAAGAAACCTGTGGAAGATCGAAAAAAGGTGTGGATGATTGTGTGGAGAATCCGGACGTCGGTGGATCCACGCCATGCGTGGATGCACGTCATTGCACCAGCTGGTTCATTTCCATGATCGGCATCAGCACGGCCAGCACGATGGTCAGCACCACGCCGCCCATCACCAGGATCATCGTGGGCTCCAGCAATGCGGTTAGCGCCATTGCACGGCGTTCAATCTCGCGCGAGATGGTCTGCGCAGCGCGGTCGAGCAACGGTGCCAATGAACCGGTCTTCTCGCCACTGGCCACCAGATGCACCAGGATCGGCGGATACACCTTCTGCACCTTCAGCGCAGCGCCAAGCGAAGTACCTTCGCGCACGCGTGCGGCCACATCCTCGGCACAGCGCGCCAGCAGCGCGTTGCCCAGTGTCTGTCGCGCGGCGTCCAGTGCACGCAGCAAGGGCACACCAGCATCAAGCAGGATCGCCAGTGTCGAGGCGAAGCGTGCGCTGTTCACGCCCAGCACGAAACGGCCCACCATCGGTACGCGCAACAGCAGGGTGTCCCAGCGCAGGCGCAGATCCGGCCGCCGCAGTGCCAGCCGCCAACCCACCACCAGCGCGCCGATGCCCAATCCCGTCCATACGCCCCACGCGCGTACGAAAGCACTGGCCGCCAGCATCACCTGGGTCAGCATCGGCAGCGTCTGCCGCGCCTGCACGAACGCAGTCACCACCTGCGGCACCACGTAGCTGAGCAGGAAGATCACGATCGCCACCGACACCAGGCTGATCGCTGCCGGGTAGATGAACGCCGTCAGCACCTTCGCCTGCAACGCGTTGCGCTCTTCGATGTAGTCGGCCAAGCGCTCCATCACCCGCGCCAGATCGCCGGAATCCTCACCGGCACCCACCAGGGCACGATAGATCGCGGGAAAGTCGCGCGGCCGTGCCGCCAACGCCACGGTCAACCGTTGACCGGCGCGCACATCGGCACGCACCTCGGTGAGCGCCTGCGCAACGTGCGGGCGTTCAGCCTGTTCGATCACCGCGCTCAACGCGCTTTCCAGCGGCAGGCTGGCGGCCAGCAGGCTGGCAAGTTGCCGCGTGGCCCAGGCCAGTTCGCTGGCCGACAGCCTGCGCGTGCCCCAGCCACTGCCGGCATTGCGTGCGGCTGATACCTGTACCGGTGTCAGCCCACGCCCGCGCAGTTGCTGGCGCACGCCGCGCGCGTTATCGGCGTCCAGCTGTCCTTTCTCTATGCGCCCCTGTGCGTTGGCGGCCTGGTAATCGAACAGTGCCATGCGCGCCTCAGTCGTCGCCGGTCACGCGCAGGATCTCCTCCAGCGTGGTCACCCCGCTGTCGACCCAGCGCTGCCCATCCTGGCGCAGGGTGCGCATGCCGGCACGCCGCGCGGCCTCGCGCAGCGCGGGTTCGCCCTGCCCTTCATGGATCAACGCGCGCACGCGCTCATCCACCACGAACAGTTCATGGATGCCGGTGCGCCCGCGGTAGCCGCTGTTCGCGCAGGCCGGGCAACCTACGGCCCGCCACAGCGTGCGGCCTTCCGCATCGACCTCGGCACGCCGGCACTGCAGGCATAGCCTGCGTACCAGCCGCTGCGCCAGCACGCCGCGCAGCGACGAGGCCAGCAGGAACGGTTCCACGCCCATGTCGGCCAGTCGGGTCACCGCCGAGATCGCATCGTTGGTATGCAGCGACGCCAGCACGCCATGGCCGGTCAGCGACGACTGCACCGCGATCTGCGCCGTTTCCAGGTCACGGATCTCACCGATCATGATGGTGTCCGGATCCTGGCGCAGGATCGCGCGCAATGCCGTGCCGAAGCTCATGCCGATGCGCGCGTTGACCTGGATCTGGCCGATGCCGGCGAAGTCGTACTCCACCGGATCTTCCACGGTGAGGATGTTGCTGGTGCTGCTGTCGAGCTGCCCCAGTGCCGCATACAGCGAGGTGGTCTTGCCACTGCCGGTCGGCCCGGTCACCAGCACGATGCCGTGCGGCTGGCGGATCAACCCGGTGAAGGTGGCCAGGGTGTCGTCGGCCATGCCCAGCCGCTGCAGCTGCAATCGCCCGGCGTCCTTTTCCAGCAGGCGCAGCACCGCGCGCTCGCCATGTCCGGTCGGTACCGTGGACACACGGATGTCCAGCGGTCTGCCACCCACGCGGATGGCGATGCGCCCATCCTGCGGCAGGCGCTTTTCGGCGATATCCAGGTGGGCCATGATCTTGATGCGCGAGACCAGCGCCGCATGCAGCGCACGCCGTGGCTGCACCATGTCACGCAGGGTGCCATCGACGCGGTAGCGCACCACCGAGTGCGTTTCGAAAGGTTCGATGTGCAGGTCGCTGGCGCCATCACGCGCGGCCTGCGCCAGCAGCGCGTTGATCATGCGGATCACCGGCGCGTCATCCTGCGCATCCAGCAGATCGGTCACCTCGGGCATGTCCTGCATCAACCGGTCGAGATCGACTTCGCTTTCGGCCGCGCCGACCACCGCAGCAGCGTCGCCACCGTCACGATACTGTTCGCCCAACCGCTGCTGCCACACCGCCGCATCCAGCACCTGGAACGGTACTGGCCCGTGCCGCCGGCGCAGCTCGGCCACTGCCCAGGCGGCGGTCTCGGCGGTCCCCAGCAGTACCGGCGCGCCGCCTGCTTCGGCCAGCATCACCCCGTGGCTGCGCACCCAGGCATACGGCAGCAGTGGCAACGGCAGGGGCATGCTCATGGCCCGATGACCAGTTCCGGGGTGTAGCCCAGCCCGCGCAGCTGCTGCAGCGCCGGGTCGAGCGTGGCCGGGTCGCGTGCCACCCGCACCCGCAGACGCTGTCCCGGTTCACCCGGCGTGGTTTCGGCATAGGCCTGCAGGCCAAGCGCGCGCACCTGTGCCACGGCCTGGGTCGCACGCGCCGCATCCAGCCCCTGCGCGTACTGCACCACCTGCACATTGCCCTCGCTGGCCGGATACAACGCCGCAAGGCTGCCGTTCTGCAACGGCTGGCCCTGGCCATCACGCGCACTGCCCTGGCCAAGCACCGACAGGTCCTGCGGCGGCAGCTGCGGCGCCGACAGCGCAGGCAACGCCCAGCTCTGCACGGGCTGCGCAGCGGCCTGTGCATTGCGCATGTAGTCGTAGCGGTCGCGGGTCAGGCGCTGTCCGGCGGCCGGGTCGCGCACCACGTGCGGGCGCAGGAACACCATCAGGTTGGTCTTGGCCCGCTTGCGCGTGTCGCTGCGGAACAGCGCGCCCAGCACCGGAATCTTCCCCAGCCCCGGCACCGCATCACGGCCGTGGCTGACGCTGTCTTCCAGCAGGCCGCCCAGCACCATGATCTGGCCGTCATCGAGCAGCACGCTGGTATCCAGCGCCCGCTTGTTGGTAATGATGCCGGCGCTGCCCGAGCTCTGCGCATCGATGCTGCTGACTTCCTGGTAGATATCCAGCTTCACCGTGCCGCCCTCGGAAATCTGCGGGCGCACCCGCAGCTTCAGGCCCACATCCTCGCGTTCAATGGTCTGGAACGGGTTGTTGCTGCCACCGCCACCGTCGGTCACATAGCGGCCACTGATGAAGGGCACGGTCTGCCCGACCATGATGCTGGCCGCCTCGTTGTCCAGGGTCATCAGGTTCGGCGTGGAGAGGATGTTGGCGCCGCCTTTGCTCTGCAGGGCGTTGGCCAGCGCCTTCATGTTGAGGATCTGGCCGACACCCGGCAGGTTGATCGTGCCGTCGATCACGCCGATGTTCAGGCCGTCCTTCGGCAGTACATCCAGCGTGGTACGCGCAGTGGTGCTGATGCCACTGCCACCGGTGGTGCCGCCGAAATGGGTGCCACCGAACGTGCGGCCATTGCCCAGCATCCATTGCACGCCCAGTTCAGCGGCATCGGTCTGGTTTACCTCCACGATCAGGCTCTCCACCAGCACCTGCGCCCGCCGCTGATCGAGCTGGTCGATCACTCGCCGCAGGTTGCGGTACACCGGCTCCGGCGCGGAGATCAGCAGGGTATTGGTGGCGATGTCCGCCTGCACCGAGATGCCGTTCTGGCTGAAACCGCTGCTGCCGGCATCGATCGGATCACGACGACCCGGGTCTAGCCGCGGCGATTCCAGCGCATTGCCCTTGCTCTTGCCCTGTGCGGGTTGCGCCGGCGTGCTGGCGTTGCGGCTGGTCTCGCCCGGCAATGCCGTGATGCCGTCGGTGCTGCCCATCGCCGGCGCATCGCTCTGCCCTGCCACCACGCCACGCAGCACCCCGGCCAGCTGGGTGGCCTGGGCATTGCGCAGGTACACCACATGCAGGTTGCCGGACTCATCCTGGGCCTTGTCCAGCTTCTCCACCAGCTGCCGCGCCAGGCGCGTACGGCCCGGGCTGCTGGAGCGCAGCAGCACGCTGTTGCTGCGCGGGTCGGCCATCACCACCACTTTCTGCGCCGGCTCCGCGCCCTGCGCATCCAGCAACGGTGCGACCATCGCCGCCACGTCCACGGCAATGCCCTGCTGCAGCTTGACCACGTCGGTGTCCATGCCGGCTGGCGTATCCACGCTGGCGATTACCCGCGCGATGCGCTCCAGGTTGTCGGCGTAGTCGGTGATGACCAGCGTGTTGTTGCCCGGGTTCGCGGTGATCGGATTGTCCGCGGTGATCATCGGCCGGAGCACCGCCACCAGCGCCGCTGCGCTCTCGTAGCGGAGTGCAAACGTGCGTGTGGCTATCTCGCCTCCCGCGCCGCCGACACCAACACGACCGCCCAGCAGCTTGGCATCGGCCTGTGGCACCACCCGGCTGACGCCTCCACTTTCAACCACGGCAAACCCGCGCATGCGCAATGCACCCAGCAGCAGCTGGTAAGCCTGCACACGGCTGACCGGCCCATCGGAGACCACGGTCATCTTGCCGGTCACCCGTGGGTCGACCAGGAACTGGCGGCCGGTGAAGCGCGCCGCCATGCGCAGCACCCCACCGATATCGGTGTCCACCAGGTTCAACTGCACCGGTTCGCCACCGGCGTCCTGCGCCTGCACCGCTGCCGGAAGATGGGCCAGGCCCACCACCAGCGCCAGTACCGCGCTGCAGCCCAGGCTGCGCATCGCCTTCATGGATGGCCACCGCCATTGGCGGCCATCACGATGTTTCCGGAAATCCGTGCCGCCGGCATGTTCGCGTCCCCTGTGCGTTGCAGTTGCAGTTGCTGCAGTTCGATGGCCGGGTCGGCCAGCAAGGGCAGCAGCCAGTTCCAGAGCGCATCGGCGGGCACACTGCGCACCTGCAGGTGCCAGCGCCCGTCACGCGTTTCGATATGCAGGCTGCCGGCCAGGCCCGCAGCGGTGATCTGTTGGCGCAGCCCGGCAAGCGTCGGCCGCTGGCCGCGTGCCTGCCGCTGTTGTTCACGGGCGTGCAGCAGCGGTGCAAGTGCCGCCGACTGCGCCTGAAGACGTGGCAGTTCAGCCTGCCAATGGCTGCGCTGTTTCAGCAGCGGCTGCAGCCAACCCAGCCACAGTGCGGCCGCCACTATCGCGGCAGACATCAACAGCAGCATCGCGCGCTCGCGCGCCGCCAGCCGCTGCCAACGGTGCTGCAGCCCACGCAGGGAATCCGCTGGGCGCAACCCGGCTGCTGTCACGGCGCGGCCCCGCTGCTGATCCGCAACCGGCCACCGGCTTCGCGCGCAAGCTCCAGCCCCTGTGCCTGCGTCGCCTGCTGCCAGCGCTCCAGCCGTTGCGCGTCCTCGGCCAACGCCTGCGCGTCGGCGTCCAGTTCCATGTCCAGCTGGCCCGGCTGATAGCGCAGGCTGCGGACCTGGCCCGCCAACTCGGGTATGGTCTGCAGCACGCTGGCAACCTGCTGCTGCACGGCAGGAAGTGTCCGTGGCGCTGCCGGCACCGCCAGTGCCCGCCGTGCCTGCAACACCGGGTCGACCACATCGTGGATCTCCGGGAAGTGCGTGCTGAACTGCCGCGCCATGTCCTGCCGCAAGGCTTCACCCTCGCCATGCCAGCGCGATACCTGCAGTTGCAGACCCAGCGCAGCCAGCACCGCCGCCGCCAACGCAAGACCGATGGCCAACCGCGGCGCACCTGCACCCATGGCCGGCAACGGCAGCGACCAGCCAGGCAGCGGACCGCTGGACTGCACCGCCTGCGCCAGCACGCTGGCTGGCAGGCGCTCGGCCCAGGCAGCCGGTACGGTATCGATCCACTGCACCGCCTGCACCCCGGCCTGCTGCAAGCGCACGGCCAGCATATGCATCACCGTGGCCAGGTCGCGCCCGCTGCACCACTGGACGAAGCCACGATCACGACCGCAACGAACCAGTACATGCTCGCCACACACCTGCAAGGTGGCCTGCCCGGCCGACCACGGCAGCAGCAGGGGCGTCGGATAAAGCGCCTGCAACTGCAGCCCACAGTCCTGCAACTGCTGTCTTACCCGCGCAATCGCCTGCAGGCCAAGCCACGCCACCGCCACCGTTCCATTGGCCGCCTGCGTGCCATGGCCGAGCACTACCTCCTGCAGATCATCCAGCAGCATCGCTTCCACTTCGCCCTGCAGGGCCGCCTGCAGGCGTCGGCCGGACAGCGGCGGCAGCTGCAGCTCCAGCAGGATCAGGTCCTGCGGGTCCAGGCTCGCATGCACCATTGCCTGCGGAAAGCGCTGGCCCAGCGTCGACAGGTGGTCAGTGCCCGTCGCCAGAACACGGTCCTTGTGCAGCTGCGCCCACTCGACCGCGCTGTCCCCATCCAATCGTTCCAGCGCCGGCAGGCGCATTCTCAGCTGCGTGCTCATGCACCGATCCTCGTCCATACCCGTTGCACACGCACGCTGTCGTCGCGGTACTCGCGCCAGATCAATGCGCGGAAATCCACCGATGCGCCGTCTGCCTGTACCTGGCCAACCGCCAGGAACCATTCGCTGTGGATACCCAGCGGCATCAGCGCCATCTGTTCGTTGCTCAGCTGCAGCCGGTTGGCGATGTCACCGCGGTTGAGCAGCCAGTGGCCACGATCGCGCTCGCCCAGCAGCGCCTGCAGGCGCCCGGCATCCACCCCGGGCGCAATCGCCTGCAGCACAGCGATATCACTTGTATTGGCGTTGACCAGGGTCTGCGCAGGCAGCACCACCGTCCGCCCTGCCAGTGCCTGTATCGCGACCGGATCGGCTCCGGCCAGCACCTGTTCGATCAGCGACTCGCGCGGCAACGGTGCACGCGCCTGCCGCTCGCCATCGCGCAGGCGCGACTGGATCTGTGTTGCGGCGCTGGCACAGGCGGCGCGAGGCAACCCCTGCCCGGCACACAGAGTGATGAACGCACGCAGTGCCTCCGCTGCGGGTTGGCCGTCGGGCAACAGCGTGCGCAGGTTGAACCTCGACTGCGCGTCCACCAGCTGCAGGTGCACCGGCAGCGGCACCTGCAGCTGCAGCGGACGCGCCCAGCGTCCGCTGCCCACGGTAGTCAACTGCTCGCGCGCGTCGTCACGCAACTGCTGCGCCGCGCGCTCCAGGCTGGCGTCCACCGCCATGCGCACCTGCATGCGCAGCTGATCGCTGCGTACCGCACGCAGCTGCGCCGATTGACGGGTCAGCAGTGCAGTGGCGATCACCGCCACCAGTGCCACCACCAGCATCGCCACGATCACCGCCATGCCCTGCTGGCGGGCAAACGCACCTGGAATGTTCCGGCGTGCCATTGTCCGGCCTCACAACTGCCAGGAGCCGATATCTGCGTTGCCGGCCTCACCGCCGGGCTTGCTGTCGGCCCCCAATGAGAACACGTCGATATCGCCGTGCGTGCCTGGGTTCTGGTACTGGTAGGGGTGACCCCACGGGTCAGCCGGCAGGCGGTCGAGATACGGCGTGACCGGCATCGCAGCACTGCCCTGCGGCGGTTTCACCAGCGCCTGCAACCCCTGCTCGGCACTGGGGTAACGACCATTGTCCAGCCGGTACAGTTTCATGGCCTGCATCAGCGCCGCGATGTCCTGGCGTGCCGCCACCACGCGGGCCTGGTCGGGGCGATCCATCAGCCGCGGCACGATCAGTGCAGCCAGAATGCCGATGATGACCACCACCACCATGATCTCGATCAGGCTGAAGCCCTGCTGCCGTGCCCTGCGGCCACCCATCTGCGTTGCCATTGTTCCGCCCTCATCATCCTGGAAGAGACCGCTGCCCAATGGTCAGCGGCGCATGTGTCAGTACGATAAACATCCTGCGGAATTCCGCTGTTCCTGCAGCCGATCACCCACGCGGCGTGCGTTCGCCATGCAGGCAGCATCCAGCAGCGACGCAGGCACACGCGCAAACGTGTCGTCCACGCAGTACTGCAGCAGTGGCGTGGCGCACGCCTGCAGCAGACGCATGCACTGCAGGGGCGACCAGGCCATGCCATGGTCGAAGCCGATGAACTGCCGGAACACCTGGTGATAGCGCAGATCGTCGTGCAGGCGCTGTACGCTGGCCGGAGCGCGCAGCGCGACCAGCAGCACCGCACGCTGCACCATGCGCATCTCCCCGCACTCCTGTGCAAGCGTGGCCAATGCCGATTCCGGCCACGGCTGCAGGCGCGCGTCCAACGCCCGCCGCAGCAGCATCAGCGGATGGCCGCTGGCATCCAGCGCTGACCATCTTGCTGCGTCGGCCCAGGCATCGCTGGACAGCATCCACACCCACGGCTGTCCGTAACGCTGCACACTCACGGGTGCATGCCGTGCCTGCTCCAGCGACTGGCTCAGGTGGCGATCCAGCTCCAGCATGCTGATCCTGCGACTGTCGTTCATCGGCGTCGCCTGCGCTCCGCGACGCGGGAGCGTCGTACTCTGCAGAAGACGTCAGCAAGGCAACCGAAGCGACAGCGCGAATGCGATGTTGGGCAGTGCGTGGCAGCATCGCGGGAATGTCACCGCAACGTCATCCGCCTGCAGGCTTCCAGGTCCAGGCGCGGAGCATCTCCGCCGCAGCGTCGGGCCAGAACGGCAACGTCGCTGCGCTGTGCGAATGCGGCCAGTGCGTGCATCGCATCCGGGTCATCCAACAGTACCGCCATCGACGCCTGCAGCAGCGGCAGCTGCCATCCCTCCATCTGCGCATCGGTGGCGGCCACGAACCAGTGCCACAAGCGGTGGTAGCGCACGTGGTCGTGAAGTGCCGCAAGACCCTCGATGCCATGCATCGCCATCAACAACAGCGCGCGCGCCAGTGCGGCTGCAGGCAGCGCCCCCGATTCGGACAGCGGCAGTGCCTGCCGCTGCAACCGCAACAGCATCGCCAACGGATGGTCCTGCGGCTCGAATTCCAGCAGCACCGCCTGCTGTCGCCACTGCGGGTCGGACACCACGCATACCCACGGCGCGCCGTAGCGGTGCACCATCAGCGGCCGCCGCTGGGTGGTTTCCAGCAGCGCCGACAGATTACGGCGCAGATCCAACACACCGATGGTCTCGTTGCGCATCCTTGGCCTCTCCATGCATGCAGCGGCCGTGCGCGTCGCGCGCAGCCAGGGTCTTACCCCAAGACGGCAATTCCACCGGGAAAGCGACGCAGGCCGAGCGACATCGTCTGCCCGAGCTGCTCCAGCGCCGCATCCGGATCATCGATGCGGAAGCGGCCGCTGACCGGGGCGCGCGCCAGTGCCGATTCGCCCAGCAGCACCTTGCCGCGCCGGTAGCGGTTGATCTCGGCCACCACCTCACGCAGCGGCGCCCGGCGGAACACCAGCATGCCTTCGGTCCACGCGCTGACTTCGGCCGCCACGGCTTCGGCCACCACGCCGCTGAGACGCTCGTCATACACCGTCTGCTGGCCGGCCTGCAGCTGCAGGCGCCCCTGCGGATGCTCGATGCGAACGCTGCCGCGCAGGCAGGTCACGCGCACCTGGCCGTCGGTGTTGCGCACATCCAGGCGTGCTGCGCCATGGTCGGCCAGCAGGCAACCCGGCCCGGCGAACAGCGCCAGACGCGCCCCCGCCGCGGCCTCGATCGACGCCTGGCCCTGCACCAGCTCGAAGCCCTCGCCCTGGGCGTCACTGCGCCGGCGCAGGCTGCTCTGCGTATCCAGTTCGATCTTCAGGTGCGTCGTCGGCGCAATCTGCAGCCGCTCGCCGGTACCGGTATGGAAGTCGGCGGTCATCGCCGTCACCGAAGGCCACAGGCCCAGCGGCGGGTGCAGCGCGGCCACCACGGCCAGGCTCGCTGGTGCCGCCACGGCCGCACCCAGGAATGCACGTCGGCTCCAACGTCGCGCCGGGGTTGTCGCTTGCGGCTGGCGTGCGGCGGCAGGCAGTCGCTCACCGGCCAGGCGTACCTGTTCCCATTGCCGCTTCGCGCGGGCAAAGGCCTGCCGGTGGCCGGGATCGGCCTCGCACCATTGGCGGAATTTCCTGCCATCGGCCGCCGTGGCCTCGCCCGAGGTCAACCGCACCACCCACGCGTGGGCCTGACGCTCCACGGCGTCGAGCGGGCGGTGCGATTGATCGTCAGCGTCCATGAGGGCTCTTGCCGTCCCCGCACGCTGCGGGGTTCTGCTCGGCGTCAAAGTGTAGACGGATGCCGTGCCTCAGAACCGCACCTGCCGCCCCTGCCCGCTGCGTTCGGCCAAGTAGTCCTGTGCGGCTTTCAGCTCACGCTGCACCAGCCGCAGTGACACCCCCAGATGCTCGGCCACATCACGCTGCTGCAGGCCGTCCACGCGGATCGCCAGTAGTATCCGGCGGCGGCGCTCGGGCATCCGCTGCAGCAGGCCGACCATGTCTTCCAGCGCCATTTCCTGCTCGGCCGCCTGTGCCGGCCCCGGGCCGGGATCGGCCATGTCCATCAGCGTATCCACTTCTTCCAGGCTCAGCAGGCGATGGTCGGCGCGCTGGCGGTCGATCACGGTGTTCATCGCCATGCGCAGCAGATACGCCGCGGGGTTCTGCACCGGGTCCAGGCGGTGTCGACGCGTGCTCAGGCGCATCCAGGTGTCCTGCAGCGCGTCGCCGGCCAGCTCTTCCGAGCCCAGCTTGCGCACCAGCCGGCGCTTCAGTTCATCGTAGGCGCCCAGCAGATGGTCCATCAGGTCTACCGCCCCAGCCGTGCTGTTGCTCATGCTCGATTCCTTGACGTCATGGTTGGGGCGCGCGCCGGCCACAGTCGTGGCCCGCGCTGGAAGGACGGATCTGCAGGGTCACCGGCTGCGGCAGCGCGGCAGCATCGGCGCCCAGCCGCAGGGCCTGCATCGCCTGCAGAAGGCGCGCATCGCGGCGTGCGCTGCCGCTGCCGGCAAGCAGTTCCGGTACCTGCACCTGGCCATCGTTGGCAATGCGGAAGCGCAGCGTCGCCGCATAGGCACCCGGCGCAAGGTCAGGGTCGCCACAGAAGGCGGCGCGCAGCCGTTGCTGCAGGTCGCCGAAGCGTCGACGCTGCCCCAGGTCGGCGGCCACACCGGTCAGGGCGGATTCGTTGGCCGCGTGTGCACCGCGGCGCAGCACCACGCGTTGTGCACCGATCAGCTCGGCCTCGACACCCGTGTCCTGCAGCACCACCTGCAGCGCCTGCAGGGGCGGCAGGCTGGCCTGCAGCGGATGGCTGCTGCGGCCGGTACCGAGATCGCCGGGATACATCACCGACCACCCGCTGACGACACTGAAGCGCTCGACCGCCTGTTCCAGCGGTTGCGCGGGAATGTCATAGGAACGGATGTCGTCCTGTGCGGCAGCAGCGAAGGCGAACAGCAACCCGGCGGCGGCGGCCACCCTCCAGCGTCTGATTGCATGCTGTCCATTCAGCCCCCTGACGTAGAACACATGACCCTCGGCAGCGACATCAGCTGCAGCGGCGGAGCGCGATGCGACCAGGTGGGTCGACCTGCACACGGCCGGCAAGCGGGTCACACCGTAGCGGCGTCACGTGTCATTGCGATGACGGCGGCGCGCAGGGGACGCGCCGGGCCGGCTCAGACCGGCAGTTCAGTGGTCTGCTTGATCCGCTGCATCGGGATTTCGGTCTTCGTGTTCTGCACACCGGCGATCCGGTTCAGGTGCTGGATCTGGAACTGCCGGTACGCATCGAGGTCGGCCACCGCCACCCGCAGCAGAAAGTCGCAGTCGCCAGCCATCAGATGGCATTCAAGCACTTCCGGGAAGGACTTGATGCTGTTGATGAAGTGATTGGTGGTGTCTTCGTCCTGGCCGCGCAGCCAGACTCGGACGAACACGGTGAAGCCCCGTCCGATCCTGGCCGCATTCAGCAGGGCCACGTAGCGATCGATGTAACCGCCCTCTTCCAGCAGGCGAACCCGGCGCAGGCAGGCCGACGGCGAGAGCCCCACCTGGCGGGACAGCTCCAGGTTCTGCAGGCGACCGTCGCGCTGCAGGGCGTCCAGGATGCGACGATCCAGATTGTCGAGCTGGTACTGCATGCAATTCCACTCCTTGACCGGATCACCGCATGATATTGCACATTCCGCCGAAAAAATGGCATCAACGCAACCCGATTTCGCGATCGGACCGTTAGCATGGGTCATCCCCACTCGTTGTTGATCCATGGACGCCCGAACCACCCTGCCCCTGCCTGATCCCGCCTGCGACACCGCGCCGCGCGCCGAGTTCCTGCGCGGCCTGCGCGCCGCCGTACCGGTGATGATCGGCTTCATTCCCTTTGCCCTGGTGCTCGGCGCCCAGGCCGCCCAGAAGGGCCTGTCGGCGCTGGAAGTGCCGCTGATGACCGGCCTCAACTTCGCTGGCGGGTCTGAATTCGCCGCGGTCGAACTGTGGACCTCGCCGCCGCACATCGCGCTGATCGTGGCGATCACCGCGCTGGTCAACAGCCGCCACCTGTTGATGGGCGCCAGCCTGGCACCGTTGCTGCAGCATCTGCCGCGCCGTCGCGTGCTGCCGGCGCTGTTCTTCATGTGCGATGAAAGCTGGGCCCTGGGCGTGGCCGATGCGCGCCGTCGCGCACTGGGCTTCAGCCTGGCCTATTACCTCGGCGTGTCGGCCGGCCTGTACACCGTGTGGGTGCTGTGCACCGCGCTGGGCGCGATCGTCGGTCCGCTGCTCGGTGACATCCACGCCTACGGCTTCGACATGGCCTTCCCCGCCGTGTTCCTGGTGCTGCTGCGTGGCATGTGGCAAGGCATGCGCGCCGCCCGGCCATGGCTGGTCAGCCTGGTGGTGGCAGCGGGCACCTACCTGCTGGTGCCCGGCGCCTGGTACGTGGCCAGCGGCGCGCTGGCCGGCCTCGCCGCCGCCTGGCTGCTGGCGGAGGACGCGGCATGATCTTCAACGGCCTGATCCATTGGACCTCGGTGCTGACCATCATCCTGATGGCCGCCGCCACCTATCTCACCCGCATCATCGGTTTTCTCGCGCTGCGCAACCGCACGTTGAGCAAGCGCGCGGTGACGGTGATGGAAGCCGCGCCGGGCTGCGTGCTGATCTCGGTGATCGCCCCCGACTTCGTGGCCGACAAGCCGGCCGATCTGGCCGCGCTGGCATTCACGCTGCTGGCTGCCACGCGGCTGTCGATGCTGCCGACGGTGCTGATCGGCGTGGTATCGGCGGGTGTGCTGCGGTATGTGATGGGGTGAGCAGGATCTCCTGTAATGCCGAGCCCATGTTCGGCTTTACAGGCCATCGGTAGCTGCTCCTGCGACAGCCGGTCGCAGGCCCCTCCCGGCGCACGCTTGACCTATATCAATCCGCCCCTCGCCACGGGCGCGTATCTCTATGCAGGAACCCAACACGCCGGCGTCACCGGCATCCAAAGGACCTGCGATGAGCTACACCCCCGACAACGCCCAGCTGCTCAACGCCATGCAGAACGTGATGGTGATCTCCACCACCGACCTGCAGGGCAACATCACCTATGCCAACGACCTGTTCTGCACGCTCACCGGGTTCGCGCGCGAGGAACTGATCGGCCAGCCGCACAGCATCGTCCGCCATCCGGACGTGCCCAAGGCCGTCTACAAGGACATGTGGGACACCATCAAGGCCGGCAAGACCTGGACCGGCATCGTGCCGAACCTGGGCAAGGGCGGCGTGCTCTACGTGGTCGACACCACCGTGCAGCCGCTGTTCGATGCCGAGGGCAACATCACCTCGTACATCAGCATCCGCCGCGTGGTGAACGACCTGATGCAGAACTACGACCTGGTCGAGTTCAGCAAGGAAAAGTTCGACGACTTCTACGAGGCTGCGTGAACGCCATTCCCACACGCACGCCCATCAGCCGGCTGCTGGTGGGTTTCGCCTCCGAGTCGGGCAACGCCCGCGCCCTGGCCCAGCGCCTGGGCGCGGACCCGGACCTGCAGCCGCATGGGCCGCAGGTCCTGCCGTTCAATGACATCGATGTGGCCAGCCTCGGCCACGGCGATGTGCTGCTGGCCATCTCCAGCTCGTTCGGCGACGGCGAACCGCCGGCCAATGGCGAGCGCTTCTTCGAGTCGCTGCGGCAGGCGCCCGCTCTGCCGGGACTGCGCTACGCGGTGTTCGTCCTGGGGGATACCGGCTACCCCAGCTTCTGCGGTTTCACCAAGGCGCTGGATGCAGCGCTGAGCGAGCGTCAGGCGCAACCACTGCTGCACCGTGTCGACGCTGACCTCGGCTACGAGCAGTTCTTCCAACAGTGGCGGCCGGTGCTGGGCCAGGTGCTGGAGGGTGACGCGACCGCGGGCCAGGATCTGCGCCTGCAGGTGGCGGCCTACGGCGAAGACAATGCCTTCAACGCCCGCATCGTCGAACGGCGACGCCTGAGCCGCAGTGACCCTGCCGCATGGCACCTGCAACTGGACATCGCCGGCAGCGGCATGGTCTACCGGGCCGGCGACACCCTGCATCTGGTTCCGGAAAACGATCCGGCATTGCTGCAGGCACTGGCCACCTGGTTGGGTGATTCCAGCGCCATCGACGCCCTGCGCGACCGCGAACTTCGCCTGCTCAGCAAGGGCGTGCTGCGCGAGCTGGCAAAGCTGGGCGGCAGCGACGTACTGAAGGGCCTGCTGAAGGTCAGCCAGAAGCGCGAGCTGGACGCCTACCTGCATGGCCTGGACCTGCTGGACGTGCTGCAGGACCACGCCACGCCGGACAGCGTGCCACTGGCCCGCCTGCGTGAACTCCTGTCACCACGCCTGCCCCGTGCCTATTCCATCGCCTCGCATCCGCACGATGACCAGCTGAGCCTGTGCGTGCGCGAGGTGCGCTACAGCCTGCGTGGCCGCGAACGCTGCGGCACCGCCACCGGCAGCCTGCTGCACGGCGGCGACACAGCCCGCGTGTACTGCCGCTCCAATCCGGGCTTCCACCTGCCCGACCGCGGCAACGCGCCCCTGCTGCTGGTCGGCACTGGTACCGGCATCGCCCCTCTGATGGGCCTGATGCAGGAACTGCAGGCCACCGGCGACGCACGGGAGGTCCATCTGGTGTTCGGCGAGAAGCATTGCGAGCACGACTTCCTGTACCGCGAGCAGCTGCAGGACTGGCAGGCGAGTGGCGTACTGGCTGGCCTGCACACCGCGTTCTCGCGCGATGCGGCGCAGAAGGTCTACGTGCAGCATGTGCTGCAGCAGCAGGCCGCGCAGGTGCAGGATGTGCTGGCCCGTGGCGGCCACATCTACCTGTGTGGCAACAGGAGCCACCTGGAGGGCGCGGTGCGCGATGCCATTGACGCCATTGGCGGTGAGGGTCATTGGGATGCCCTGCGCGGTGAAGGCCGCACCCACTGCGAGCTGTATTGAGGGGAGCCTCCCCCGCGGGTAGAGCCGGCCGCTGGCCGGCTGCTCTGCGCGCTGCGAAGCTGCCGGCCAGCGGCCGGCACTCCCACCACGGGTCAATCGCCGACGATGCGCCCGTCCACCACGCGCGCCACCTGCTGGCCGAACACCGCCACATCCTGCGGATCGTGGCTGATCAGCAGCAGCGGAATACCGGTTTCATCCAGCACGGTTTCCAGCTCCTGGCGCAGGTGCTGGCGCAGGTCGTGGTCGAGCGCTGCGAACGGTTCGTCCAGCAGCAGCGCCTGCGGCCGGGTCACCAGTGCACGCGCCAACGCCGTACGCTGGCGCTGGCCGCCGGATACCTGCGACGGCAGCAGATCCGCCACGTGCTCGATGCGGAATGCCTGCAGCCACTGCTCCACTGCTTCGATACGGGTATCGCGTGGTGGATTCAACCACCCCCGCTGCAACCCGAACGCCACGTTCTGGCGCACGCTCAGGTGCGGGAACAGCGCGTAGTCCTGGAACACATACCCCAGGCGACGACCCTGCGGCGGCAGATCAACCCTCGCTCCCGCATCGAACAGCGTCTGCCCGTGCAGGCGCACATGTCCACGCTCCGGGCGCAACAGGCCGGCCACCGCTTTCAGCGTCAGGCTCTTGCCGGCGCCCGAGGGCCCGAACAGCACCACCTGCCGCTGCGTGCACTGCAGCGATACGTCCAACACGAAATCCTGGCCGGCCGCCTGCAGGCGCCGCTTTACCTGCAGGTCAAGCCACATCGCGCAGCTCCCGGCGGCGCCCGCCCACCAGCCGTGCGGCCAGCAGCAGGATCACGACGCATACCACCGACGTCAGGATCACCAGCGCATTCGCTTTGCCATCCTGCCCCGCCTGCACTGCCTCGTAGATGGCGATCGACAGCGTCTGCGTGCGGCCGGGAATGCTGCCGGCCACCATCAGCGTGGCGCCGAACTCACCCATCGCCCGTGCGAATGCCAGCAACAGCCCAGCCAGAATCCCGCGCCAGGCCAGCGGCAGGGTGATCCGGAAGAACACCGCCGCTTCGGACACGCCCAGCGTGCGTGCGGCCTGCTCCAACTGGCCATCTACGTCTTCGAATGCAGCGCGTGCCGGTTTGAACACCAGCGGAAACGACGCCACCGCTGCGGCAATCACCGCCGCCTGCCAGGTAAACACCAGGTTGATGCCGAACCACGACTGCAACCAGGCACCGATCGGGCCATTGCGCCCGATCAGCACCAGCAGGTAATAGCCCAGCACCGTCGGCGGCAGCACCATCGGCAGGGTCAGTATCGAATCCAACAGTTCCCGGCCGGGAAAGCGCCGTCGCGCCAGCAGCGCGCCAAGTGCCACGCCGGCAACAAGATTGATCGCCGTGGCCCAGCCGGCCACCTTCAACGACAACCCCAGTGCGCTCCAGTCCAGGTCCATCCGTCAGGGCTTGCCGAACCCGTGCTTCTGCAGGATCACCTGGCCCTGCGGCGAACGCACGAACGCTGCGAAGCGCCTGGCTTCCAGCGGCTGCGTGCTGGCCTGTACCACCGCCAGCGGATAGGCGATGCGTCCGGCAACCGGAACCTCGAACGCGCGCCGCACGCGATCCGGCATCGCCTGCGCGTCGGTGGCGTAGACAAAGCCCGCATCCACCTCGCCCCGCGCCACGTAATCCAGCGACTGCCGCACGTTCTGCGTACTGATCACCTTGCCCTGCACTGCCGGCCACAGCTTTGCAGCCTGCAGCGCACCCTTTGCATAGCGACCCACCGGCACGCTGTCCGGGTTGCCCAGTGCAATGCGCGGCACGCCGGCACCCGCCAGATCGGCCAGTGCGCGCGGCGGCGCCTTCGCCTGCGGCGGTACCACCACCCACAGCGCGTTCACCGCGAAGATCGCACGCGTACCCGCTGCCAGCAGCTTCTGCTGCGCCGCCTGGTCCATCGTTGTTTCATCAGCCGAGGCGAACACATCCACCGGCGCGCCCCGTGCGATCTGCTGCAGCAGCACGCCGGAGGCAGCAAAGTTGAAGTCGACCTTGCTGCCCGGGTTCGCCTTCTCATAGGCGGCGCCCAGCTCGCGGAAGCTCTCGGTCAGGCTGGATGCCGCCGACACGGTCAGCTCGGCTGACCACGCTGGCAGTGCAGCCAGCATCCCCAGCAACAACACGCCCAGCGTCTTCATATCGGCTCCTTGGCCGTGTTCAGTCCGGTTCGGAATCCCTGGCCACGGCCAGCGCCGCCAGCCGCTCGGGTTGCAGCAGCAGCATCTCACGTTGATTGACTGCAATGACACCCTCATCACTCAGCCGACGCAGCACGCGGCTGACCGTCTCCGGCGCCATCCGCAGGTAGTTGGCGATTTCGGTGCGGGCCATCGTCAGGTTGAAGCGGGTCGCGGAGAACCCGCGCCGTGCATAGCGCTCGGACATGTCCAGCAGAAAGGCGGCCATGCGCTCGTCGGTACGATGATTGGCCGCCAGGGTGGCGACCTTGCCGATCTCCGCGCTGAGCAGGCTGAACAACTTGGCCTGCAGACCCGGCATGCGGGTGGCCAGCAGGCTCAGCTTGGGGAAGGAAATGCGGCACAGGTACACCGTGTCCAGCGCGACCGCGTTGCACGGAAACCGCGAACCGTGAATGGCGTTGAGCCCGATCACCTCGCCCGGCAACGCGAAGCCCAGCACCTGCTCGTTGCCCTGGCTGTCGTCGACGAAGGTCTTGACCATGCCCGCGCGCACCGCCGCGATCGAATCGAACGGCTCGCCCGCACGGAAAAGGTAGTCGCCGGCATGGAACGGGCCGACATGGTCAACCAGCACATGCAGCTCGCCCAGGGCGGCCTTGTCGTAGCCCTGCGACGTACACGCATCCGAGAACGCACAGGTACTGCAGAAATGCAGTGCATCGCCGTCATCGGCGGCAGCGGGATTGGGCGTTGCCCGGCCGGGGCGCAGCTGCGGGGGCGGCATCGAAGACATCACAACAACGCTCGAACGGAAGCGTCCATCATACGGCACGGCCCGCCGCCGCCCGGGCGCTGCGTGTATCACGCCGCGGGCGAGGCCCCGCGCCGACCCGGGCCGCGCTGACGCACGCTGTCGCGCACATCCACATCGAACTGCAGCTGCAGCGTGGTGCCGTCATCCAGGTACAGCGCGAACGCCAGGCCATCGCGACACGGCAGGCGTCCAGCAAGATCCTCCACCGCCGGCCGTGGCAGCACCAGCCGGCAATCGGTGCCACTGTCGAGCAGCACAGCGGTGTCGCCGCCATGCAGCGAGACAGCCGTACCCCAGCCGCCACTGCCACCGAACCGGGTCAGGTTCTCCACCGTTTCACCGGCCAGCAGCGTGGCCAGCTCGGCCTCGTCCAGGCGCAAGCGCATTGTCTGTTCCTGCAACTGCACCTTCATGAGGCAACGTCCTCCCATTGGGCGGGGGTGTTGCAGTTGACCAGGGCGCCTTCATCGGCGTGGGCCAGGCGCAGGGTCTGCGCATCCAGCCGGTGTTGCAGGGCCTGCAGGGAACGCGGGCCGAGGGGATCGTGGATCATGGTTTCGAGGATCGTGCGGCTTTCATTGCCTACATTAAACAGCATCGGAAGCGGATGCCCCTCAAAGATCGTGCAAGCGCTGCGATGTCCCGCACGCAGTTGCTGCAGCAGCGCGGGGGTCAACCGGGGCGTATCCACCGGCACCACCCAGGCCGGGCCATCAGGCATCTGCATCGCCACGCTGTACAGGCCACCCAGGGGCCCGCAACGCGCCACGCGGTCGGGAATGCTGCCGAAGGCCGGATAGTTGCCA
>NZ_JBBPFR010000005.1:0-251115 GCF_037969685.1 Stenotrophomonas sp. G106K1
CCCCCTTCATGCCCCACCCGCCCGGCCCCTGACAGTTTCCTGCGTGGCCCGCCACGGAATGGAAGAAGAAAATCAAAGGCAAGAGCGGGTCGCGCGCTGCGTTTGCTCGTGCATCTGTAGAGCCGAGCCCACGCTCGGCTTGCTGTTGGAACAAGCAGCCGAGCATGGGCTCGGCTCTACAAAGACCCCAAAAACCAAAACAAAGAGGGACGCGGCGAAGCCGCGTCCCTCTTTCAAATTCCGTCCCGACAACCCAATGCTCTTCGATCCGTCACCGGACAACTGTCAGAGGTGGGGCGGGATGGGTTCGCGGGGGTGTCCGCGGCATGGATGCCGCGGCCAAGCCTCCACGGACGGATCCACGGCGTCCCCCGCGAACCCAACCCGCCCCGCCAAGCGAGGCAATAACCCAGAGCCGCCTTTGACGTTGCAGTTGCAGTTGCAGTTGCAGTTGCCTGCCGCAGGCAGCGCCCGCGGCCGCCGCCGCAAAGGAAACCCCTTAGATCTTCTTCGCCAGCGACTCCGCCAGGCCGGTATAGCTGCCCGGGGTCATGTCCAGCAGGCGCTGCTTGGCATCGGCCGGCAGTTCCAGCCCCTGCACGAACGTGCGCATCGACTCGGCCGTGATGCCCTGGCCACGGGTCAGCGCCTTCAGCTGCTCGTACGGGTTCGGCAGGCCATGGCGGCGCATCACCGTCTGCACGGCCTCGGCCAGCACTTCCCAGGCCGCATCCAGATCGGCATCCAGGCGCTGCGGGTTCACTTCCAGCTTGCCCAGGCCCTTGGCCAGCGAATCCAGTGCCACCTGGCTGTGGCCGAACGCGGTGCCCAGCGCGCGCAGCACGGTGGAGTCGGTCAGGTCACGCTGCCAGCGGCTGATCGGCAGCTTCGCGCTGAAGTGCTCGAACAGCGCATTGGCAATGCCGAAGTTGCCTTCGGCGTTCTCGAAATCGATCGGATTGACCTTGTGCGGCATCGTCGACGAACCGACTTCGCCTTCCTTCAGGCGCTGCTTGAAATAGCCCAGCGAGACGTAGCCCCAGATGTCGCGGGCCAGATCGATCAGGATGATGTTGGCGCGGCGGGCGGCATCACCGATCTCGGCGATGTTGTCGTGCGGCTCGATCTGGGTGGTGTACGGGTTGAACACCAGGCCCAGGCCGGTGACGAAGCGCTCGGCGAAGGCCGGCCAGTCCACGTCCGGGTAGCTGGCGATGTGTGCGTTGTAGTTGCCGACCGCGCCGTTGATCTTGCCGGTCAGTTCGACCGCGGCGATCTGCCGGCGCTGGCGCTCCAGGCGGGCGACCACGTTGGCCAGCTCCTTGCCGAGGGTGGTCGGCGAGGCGGTCTGGCCGTGGGTGCGCGACAGCATCGGCTGGCCCGCCTGGGCGTGGGCCAGCGTGCGCAGTGCATCGGCGACGCCGTCCAGGGTCGGCAGCAGCACTTCGCGACGGGCCTGTTCCAGCATCAGGCCGTAGCTGAGGTTGTTGATGTCTTCGCTGGTGCAGGCGAAATGCACGAACTCCAGCGCCGGGGCCAGTTCGGCATCATCCTTCAGCTGTTCCTTGATGAAGTACTCCACTGCCTTGACGTCATGGTTGGTGGTGCGCTCGATCTCCTTCACGCGCGCGGCCTGGGCCGGGCTGAAGCCGCTGGCCAGTGCACGCAGGCGGGCGATGGCGGCATCGGAGAACGCGGCCAGCTCGACGATGCCCGGCTCGGCGGCCAGGGCCAGCAGCCACTCCACTTCGACCGTGACACGGGCCTTGATCAGGCCGTACTCGGAGAAGATCGGGCGCAGGGCGTCGACCTTGCCGGCATAGCGGCCATCGAGCGGGGACAGGGCGAGCAGGGCGGATTCGGACATGTCGGTAGGGCTGGGACGGGCGGCGGGGCCGATATTCTACGACGCGTGGCCTTTGCATGCTCGGTAGCGCCGGTCCATGTCCGGCGGATGGTGGCCGCGCTGCGCGCTCGCCGGGCGCGTCCCGGCGCTACCCGTTCAATCGGCCATGCGGATGAAACGATCTGGCCCGTCCTCGCCATCCCACGCTGCGGACAAGGGAGTATCGTTGTCGCAGCCGCCAGCCCGGGAAGCGACATCCTGCCAGCCGCCGCTTCCCTTTCCCCAACCGAAGTAGTGCGGAGTTGATGCAATGAGCAAAGCTGCAAGCAAGAGCGCCCCCAAGGGTTTCCGGATCGAGCACGACAGCATGGGCGAACTGCAGGTGCCTGCCGACGCCCTGTGGGGCGCGCAGACCCAGCGCGCTGTACAGAATTTCCCGGTGTCGGGCCAGCGCATGCCGCGCGGCTTCATCCGTGCACTGGGCCTGGTCAAGGGAGCCGCCGCCAGCGTCAACGCCGAGCTGGGGCATCTGCCGAAGACCGTGGCCAAGGCCATCCAGTCTGCCGCCGCCGAAGTGGCTGACGGCACGTGGGATGCGCAGTTCCCGATCGACGTCTACCAGACCGGCTCGGGCACCTCCTCGAACATGAATGCCAACGAGGTCATCGCCACGCTGGCCAATCGTGCCGGCAAGGCAGGCAAGACCACCGTGCACCCGAACGATCACGTCAACCAAGGGCAGAGCTCCAACGACGTGATCCCGACGGCGCTGCGCGTGTCGGCCGTGCTGGCCACCCACGAGCAGCTGCTGCCGGCGCTGGTGCACCTGCGCAGGACGCTGGACAAGAAAGGCCGCAGCCTGCGCAAGGTGGTCAAGACCGGCCGCACCCACCTGATGGACGCGATGCCGCTGACCTTCGAACAGGAATTTGGTGCGTGGTCGGCGCAGCTGGCCTCGGCACAGGAGCGCATCGAGGACAGCCTGAAGCGCGTGCGCCGCCTGCCGCTGGGTGGTACCGCCATCGGCACCGGCATCAATGCCGACCCGCGCTTTGGCGCGCAGGTGGCCAAGGCGCTGAAGCAGCAGACCGGCTTCAAGTTCGACAGCGCCGAGAACAAGTTCGAAGGCCTGGCCGCGCAGGATGATGCGGTGGAACTGTCGGGCCAGCTCAATGCGCTGGCGGTGGCCCTGATCAAGATCGCCAACGACCTGCGCTGGATGAATGCCGGTCCGCTGGCGGGCCTGGGCGAGATCGAACTGCCGGCGCTGCAGCCGGGGTCCTCGATCATGCCGGGCAAGGTCAATCCGGTGATTCCGGAGGCGACGGTGATGGCCTGCGCGCAGGTGATCGGCCACCACACGGCGATCACCGTGGCCGGCCAGACCGGCAATTTCCAGCTCAATGTGACGCTACCATTGATCGCGGTGAACCTGCTCGATGGCATCGGCCTGCTGGCCAATGTGTCGACCCTGCTGGCCGACAGCGCCATTGCCGGACTGAAGGTGCGCGAGGATCGTGTGGCCGAAGCGCTGGCGCGCAATCCGATCCTGGTGACCGCGCTGAACCCGATCATCGGCTACGAGAAGGCCGCAGCGATCGCCAAGCGTGCCTACAAGGAGCAGCGCCCGGTGCTGGACGTAGCGCTGGAAGACAGTGGCCTGGCCGAAGCGGAGCTGCGCCGGCTGCTGGACCCGACCGCGCTGACCGCCGGTGGCATCCAGGCCGGTGGCGGTGGTGCCGGCGGTTGATCTGCAATCTGCGCTCTGTAGAGCCGAGCCTATGCTCGGTTCTACAAACGGAAACGCCGCCCGGGAGGGCGGCGTTCTCGTTTCAGCGACGGTCGGCGACGATGTTGCCGAAGGTCTCGGTGTAATCCTTGAACTCGGGAATGGTCTGCACCAGGTCCGGCGGAATCACCTGCATGCCTTCCGGCGGCACGATCTTCACCGGCTGCATGTTGGGATCGGCCGGGGCGGCCACCAGGGTGTTCTGGCGCAGCACCTGCAGCTTTCCGAACATCGTCTGCAGCATCTGCTTCTGCTCGGCGTTGAGCGGGATCAGGATCTCGTCGATCTTCATCTGCCCGTCGGGCAGGATGATGATGTTCGGCGCCGGCTGGCGGCGTACGGTCACGATGCTTTCGCTGACCGAGATCTTCGGTTTGCCGCGCTCGGCGCGGTGGTTGCGATAATCCTGGTCACAGCCGACCAGGCCCAGGCAGAGCAGGGCGGCCAGCAGCAGAAACAGCTTTTTCATGGCAGTTCAATCGAGTGCATCCGGGGCCCTCATTGTAAGCCCGCCGGGGCGCAGCGGCCGGCAACGCAGGTGCGCCGCCGGCCGGGTGCGCTGATCTGTCACAGGGTCAGCGGTTGACGACGGTGTCCTTGCCGCAGTCGTCCACATCGCTCTGGTCCATCGTGGCGTAGGGCTTGAACGCCGGCAGCGAGGCCGCCAGCGCCTGCTGGCTGGCCAGCAGGGCCGGCATGCGGTCGCAGATGCGCTTGGCCTGTGCTTCGATCTTGGCGGCCTCGGCGTTGATCCGCTTTTCGATGCCTTCGCTGTCGCCGCTGAAGATGCCCTTCAGTGCTTCACCGGCAGCGTTGGCACCGAGCTTGGCGCCCGCCAGGCCCACGTCCATGCCGTCCATCGCCACCGCCACCACGTGGCCGCGGTAATCGAGCAGCTGGCGGCGCTGGCCATCGTCCAGCGTCACCTGCTTGCCGCCGATCAGCAGCTGTCCCTGCGGGGTGATCTCCGCGCGCGGCTGGCTGTCGGCGGAGATCTTGATGTTGCCCTCGGCGATTTCCTTGCGGGCATCGTCCATCGCTTCCTTGACGGTCTGGCCGACACCGCCGGCGGTCTCGGCCACCGCCTTGCCGGCAGTCTTGTCGGGGCTGGAGGTGCCGCCACAGGCGATCAGCGGCAGGCACAGCAGGGCAGCAGGCAGCAGGCGCAGCAGGTTCATGGCATTCCCCTCGAATCGGATGGTTGGGCGTTACTTGCCGCGGGGCAGGGTGACGGTGCCGGCCACACTGCGATGCTGGACGTCGCCGCTGCCGCTGTGCTCGACGGTAAGGCTGCCGCGCACGCCGTCGACGTCGATGTCGCCCGAGCCGTGGCTGCGTACCCGGACGTTGCCGCCGACCTGTTCGATATCGACATTGCCGGAGCCGACCCCACCGATCTCGATGTTGCCCTGCACCTGCTTGAAGCCGATGTCGCCGGAGCCAACGGTATCCAGCCGCGCGTTGCCGCGCACGTCGGTCACCTTCAGGTCACCGGAACCGACGGTGCCGATGCTGGCGTCTCCGCCGATGTTGCGGGCGTTGACGTCGCCCGAACCGAGCGAGAGCAGGTTGAACGATGCGGCACCATCGACATCCAGGTCGCCCGATCCCACCGCGGCATGCACGCTGCCACGGGTGCGGCGGGCGATGCCGTCACCAGAGCCCACGTCCATGCTCAGCGACTGCGCGTTCTCGATGCTGCCGTCGCCGGAGCCGATCTTGAACTGCAGCGGCAGGTTGTCCGGCACGCTGCCACGGATATCCAGCCAGGCGTAGCTGCTGCCCATCGACAGGGAGTCGCGGCTGTCGCGGCGCAGGCTGACCACCAGCTTGTCGCCCACGCGCCGCTGGTCCACCACCAGCTGGTCCAGCCAGTCCTTGTTGGACGCGCACGCGCGGCCTTCGAGCTGGCCGCCACCGGCGCTGGCGACCACCTTCAGGTCATGCTGGTTGATCTCGAACACCACCGCCCTGGCGCCGGTTGCGTCGATCTTCAGCGTGCGTGGTTCAGAGAACTTGCAGTTCGGTGCATCGGCGGCCAGCGCCGACAAGGGCAACAGCAACAGCGCACTACAGGCAATCAGGGAACGCATGGTGGTACCTCCAGGGTGAAGGTCAGATTTCGCCAGCGCGCTTGCGCAGACGGATGGCAAGGAAGATGAAGACCGCGCCGAAGGCCGCGCCGATCCACAGGTCGGGCATGGCAAGTGATTTCAGCTGCGCGGCGGGCGACATCAGTGCCACGATCGAGTCCAGGTCCTGCCTGGATTCGCCACCACCGGCGCGGTACAGCAGGTCCATCCCCGGCATCGCGCCCAGCAACAGGCGGCCGACGATGTGCTGCCAGAACCAGCCGGTGGTCAGGTCGAACAGATGCATCAGTTTGGTGGTGCTGACGATGATGCCGGCAAACAGCGGCAGCATGACCGCCCAAAGGAACGGCTTGCTCCGTGCCCAGGCCGAGCACAGCAGCAGCCAGCCCGCAGTGGGCAGCGCCCACAGGGCGTACACCGGGATGGACACGAACATGCCCATGACCAGGCTCATCGGATTGGCAGGTCCCACGATCAGCTGCATCGCATCGCCGCCGTGGGAGACCACCACCAGGCACAGTATCAGCATGAACACGAGCAGGGTCAGGCTGGACGCGATGATGGCGATGAGCGGTGCGACGATCAGTGCACTGAACACCTTGGACAGCACGGTCTGGGTGTCCGACAGCGGCAGCGATTTCCAGAACAGGATGCTGCGGTCGCGACGGTCGTCATACAGCGCGCCCAGGCAGTAGAAGAACACCACGAATGCGAGCACGATCAGCGGCCAGGACGAGGTCAGTACCATCGCCAGGTCGAGGCCGTTGCCCAGGTCGGCCATGTCCTTGGTACTGATGTCGCGGGTCAGCACGGCCAGATCCAGGCCGTTGATGTTCACGTTCTCGCCGTCGATGTGCAGGCCGCCATCGCGCGCGGCACGATGCAGGGCGAACAGGCCCAGGCCGATGCCGATGCCGCTCATCAGCAGCGAGACGATGCCGGCGATCACCGGGGCGTACAGGAAACCACCGCGGTTTTCCCAGTATTCGCGCTTGAGCAGCCAGCGCAGGGTGCCTGCAGGGCTGACAGGATGGTTGACGGCATTCATGCGTAGGTCCCCTTCATGACAGCGACGAACAGATCGGCAAGGCCGGCGTTGCGGGTTTCACCCAGGCTGGCCAGCTGGCTGCGTGGCACCCCGTCGAACAACAGGACCGTCTTGCCGAAGGCCTGGCTGCGCTCGTCGATGGGCTTCAGTGCGCGGGCGGTTTCAAGCTGATCGGCGCCGACCAGCAGTTCGGTATAGCGCTCGCCGACCTCGTCCATTTCCGCATCGAGCACGATGCGGCCATCCCGGATGAACATCACATCGGTGAGGATGTGCTCGATCTCCTCCACCTGGTGGGTGGTGACGATGATGGTCTTCTGCTCGTCGAAGTAGTCTTCCAGCAGGCGCTGGTAGAACTCCTTGCGATACAGGATGTCCAGGCCGAGCGTGGGTTCGTCCAGCACCAGCACCTTGGCGTCGATGGCCATCACCAGGGCCAGGTGCAGCTGCACGATCATGCCCTTGGACAGTTCACGCACGCGCTGCTTGGGCTGCAGCTTGGTATTGGCCAGGAAACGTTCGCAACGGGCACGGTCGAAGCGCGGATGCACGCCGGCGACGAAGTCGATCGCCTCACGCACCTTCAGCCAGCGCGGCAGCACGGCGACATCGGCGATGAAGCAGATGTCGTTCATCAGATCGTCGCGGTGCGCACGCGGGTCACGGCCCAGCACGCTCAGCTCGCCTTCCACCGAGGTCAGGCCGAGCACTGCTTTCAGCGCGGTGGTCTTGCCGGCACCATTGGGGCCGATCAGGCCGATGATGCGGCCTGCCGGTATGGAGAAGCTGGCGTTGTCGAGCGCGAGCGTGTTCTTGTAGGCCTTGCGAAGGCCACGGGCGGTAATGACAGTGTCGCTTGGTACAGCGGTAGTGGGACTGGCATTCATCAGAATTTCCCCTGGGGCAACAATTCGTCGAGACTCAGGCCCAGTCGCTGGATGCGCTCCAGTACGGCCGGCCATTCTTCATTGAGGAAGCGTTCGCGCTCGCTGCTGCGCAGCTGCGTGGCCGCCTGTTCGGTCATGAACATGCCCAGCCCGCGGCGCTTCTCGACCAGGCCTTCATCGGCCAGCTCCTGGTAGGCGCGCGAAACGGTGATGGGGTTGAGCTGGTAATCGGCGGCCACCTGACGCACCGAAGGAAGGGCATCGCCCGGCTTGAGTATTCCGTCAAGCATCATCGCGATAACGCGTTCCTTCAGCTGGCGGTAGATGGGAGCGCCGTCGCTCCACTGGATGTCGCTCATATTCAGCTCCGTGGGGTCAGCGGCTGTGCGAACGAGAAATACGGCATGGACAGGGAGCTGTGCAGCCGACGCGGGGGGGAGGGAGCGGCATTCCCTGCAGGGGGTATTGCAGCGTCCTGCGTACTGTTTTCGGAGAGGGCGGGGGAGGAAGCGGCCGGGGGGGCCGGCATGGTCAGCCAGACCAGGACGAACAGGGTCGATACCGCGGTGACCGCGGGGGCGGTAAGGCTGCGACGCATCCGGGTGTTCATGGTTCCCCCTGTCTCAGGTGACTGGTGTTGTATGCAACTATAACACCGGCACGCCTGTGTGCAAGTCCTGCCGCTACCCAACTGATGGCAGGGGTGGTCATGGCACTGAAATATTATTTCAACTATTTGATTTTGATTGAAAAATAGAGATGCGGCGGGCTGTTTTCGGTCAGTCTTCCATTCAGCCATGTCCATGCTATGTCATCAGATAAGGGCGGAGGCGCGTTGCCAGCGACTTCCGCCACGCCGTGCAAAGCGCAACAGCGTCAGCGTCTGTGCTCCAGAGGCGTGCAGGCGCCGGTGCTATAGTTCGGCCGATTCCCGGCCGGTCACGGCCGGACCCTTGGAACGGCTACCGCGGAACGTCTCCCATGCCTTTGTCGACTGCCTCCTCGCGCCGCCTTCGCGGCCTGTCCCTGTTGACCCTGCTGGCCACTGGCCTGGCCACGTCGGCCGGCGCGTTTGCCGCCGATCTGCTGGATCTGTCGTATCGGCCACTGGCGGGCAAGCAGCAGGTCAACCTGCAGCAGCGTTACCACGGGCAGGTGCTGCTGGTGGTCAATACCGCAAGCAAGTGCGGCTATACCCCGCAGTACGAAGGCCTGGAAGCGCTGCAGAAGCAGTACGCCGGCAAGGGGTTTGCAGTGCTCGGCTTCCCGTCCAACGATTTCAAGGGACAGGAGCCCGGTGACGAAAAGCAGATCCAGGATTTCTGCACGCTTACTTATGGTGTGAAATTCCCGATGTTCGAAAAGGTGCACGTGACAGGCGCGCAGGCTACGCCGCTGTATCAGCGCTTGACCGCCGCCACCGGCGTGGCGCCCGCCTGGAATTTCCACAAGTATCTGGTCGGGCGCGATGGCAGGGTCATTGCCCAGTTCGCCAGCAAGGTCACCCCGGATGATCCGCAGCTGAAAGCGGCCATCGACAAGGCGCTTGCAGCACCAGCTGCACATTGAATGCCGGCATGGATGCCTCGACATCGACGGCATGCGTGCGACAATACGTGTTTTCGCGCCGACGTCGGCGTCCAGTCACTTCCAGGAATGCAGCGAATGAAAATGGGAATGCGCGGCGCCGCGGCGTCGGTTCTGATTCTGGCGATGGGCACCTCCGGTGTCGCCCTGTCGCAACAACCGGCCGCTCCCTCGGCCGCCAAGGAGACCGCACCCTTGAATTCCCCCAAGCAGAAGCTCGGCTACGCCATTGGTCTGGATGTGGCCAAGTCGTTCGCGCCGATCGCCGATGAAATCGATGCGGCCGCGCTGCGCACTGCCGTGGAACGTTCCTTCGAAGGCCTGCAGCCGCAGATCACCCAGGAACAGGCCAAGGCCACCGATGCCGCCCTGCGCCAGGTAGTGATGGCCCGCAGCGGCCAGCAGGTGCCGGGCGTCGCGCCGGGCTCGCAGCCGGCGAAGGTCGACCGGGTCAAGGTCGCGCAGATGATCGGCGCCTATTCGGTCGGGCCGTCGCTGGCACAGCTGAAGGATGATATCGATACCGCCTCGCTGTTTGACGCGATCAACACTGGCCTGAGCAAGGGCCAGCCGAAGATGACCGAAGCCGACGCCACTGCCACCATCCAGGCGTTCATGGGCGCCAAGCAGGCCGAAATGCAGGCCAAGGCCGCACAGGCCGCGCAGACCAACCGTCAGGAAGGCAACGCGTTCCTGGACAAGAACAAGACCCAGCCGGGCGTGGTGACCACCCCGTCGGGCCTGCAGTACCAGGTGATCCGTCCGGGCAGCGGCGAGCGTCCGTTGCCGTCCAGCAAGGTGCGCGTGAACTACGAAGGCAAGCTGCTCAACGGCACCGTGTTCGACAGTTCCGCGGGCCGTGGTCCGACCGAGTTCGGTCTGGACCAGGTCATCAAGGGCTGGACCGAGGGCCTGGCCCTGATGCCGGTCGGCTCGAAGTACCGCTTCTGGATTCCGGGTGAACTGGCATACGGCGAGAACGGCACCCCGGGTGGTCCGATCGGTCCGAACGCCACCCTGACCTTCGACGTCGAGTTGCTGGGCGTTCTGCCGTAAGCCACCACGGAGTCAGCACGGATATGCGCGTTGCGATTTTTGGTACCGGTTATGTAGGTCTGGTGACCGGCACCTGCCTGGCCGACGTCGGCCACCAGGTGGTCTGTGTCGATATCGACCAGGCCAAGGTGGATGGCCTCAACCGGGGCATCATCCCGATCTACGAGCCCGGCCTGGAGCCGATGGTGAAGGCCAACCACGCCGCGTCGCGGCTGGTGTTCACCACCGACGCGGCGACCGCCATTGGCCACGGCCAGGTGGTGTTCATCGCCGTGGGCACGCCGCCGGACGAGGATGGCAGCGCGGACCTGCAGTACGTGCTGGCCGTGGCCCGCACCATCGGCCGGTACATCTCGGTGCCGACCGTGGTGGTCAACAAGTCGACGGTGCCGGTAGGCACCGCCGACAAGGTGCGTGCGGCCATCGCCGAGGAACTGGCAGCACGTGGCGCGGATATCGCCTTCGATGTGGTGTCCAACCCTGAATTCCTGAAGGAAGGCGACGCCGTTGCTGACTGCATGCGGCCTGACCGCATCATCATCGGTGCCACCAATGCCGAGTCGGTCGCCGTGATGCGGCGCCTGTACGCACCGTTCAATCGCAACCACGATCGCGTGGTGGAGATGGACGTGCGTTCGGCCGAGCTGACCAAGTACGCCGCCAATGCAATGCTGGCCACCAAGATTTCGTTCATGAACGAGATCGCCAACATTGCCGAGCGCGTCGGCGCCGACGTCGAGCAGGTCCGCCAGGGCATCGGTTCGGACCCGCGCATCGGCTGGCACTTCATCTATCCGGGTGCCGGTTACGGCGGTTCGTGTTTCCCCAAGGATGTGCAGGCACTGGCCCGCACCGCGCAGCAGGCCGGCCTCGAACCGAAGCTGCTGAACGCAGTGGAGGCGGTCAATGAATCGCAGAAGGGGCACCTGTTCGCCCTGATCCAGCGCCACTACGACAAGGGTGAGGACGAAGGCGTGCGCGGCAGGACGTTTGCCGTGTGGGGCCTGGCGTTCAAACCGAATACCGACGACATGCGCGAGGCCTCCAGCCGCCGCCTGCTGGCCCAGTTGTGGGAGGGCGGTGCGACCGTGCGCGCCTACGATCCGGAGGCGATGCATGAATCGCAGCGGATCTTTGGCGAGCGCGATGATCTGGTGTTCTGTGACAGCGCCGACGACGCGCTGCAGGGTGCCGATGCGCTGGTCGTGGTAACCGAGTGGAAGCAGTTCCGCAGCCCCGATTTCCAGATGCTGCGCGAGCGGCTGAAGGATGCGGTGGTGTTCGATGGCCGCAATCTGTATGAGCCGGCCGACGTCGAGGCCGCTGGCCTTGCGTACTACGGCATAGGCCGGGGGCGTTCGCTGCATGTCTGAAGTACCGACCGAACGCGAGCAGGCGCTGGAAGCGCGCCTGGTCGAGCTGGAGATGCGCGTGTCCTTCCAGGAACACGCGTTGGCCGAACTGAGCGATGCACTGGCAGACGCGCGTATGGAAGGCAGCCGCAATGCCGGCATCCTGCGCGTGTTGCTGGAGGACCTGGGCAAGGTCCGCAATGCATTGAATTCTTCTGATCCGGCGAGCGAACCGCCGCCGCCGCACTACTGATCCATATCCTATGAGCGATACCCTCCGCGACCAGCTGATGGGCCTGGGCTTCAAGCCCGCGCCCAAGCCCGAGCGCAAGAATGATGGCCCCCGCCGTGATGGCCGCCCGCAGGGCAAGGGTGGCGCTGGCAATGGAAAGCCGCAGCACGCAGGCAAGGGCGAACACAAGCCTGGCGAGCGGCGGGCGCATGGCAGTGGCGGCCCGGGCAAGCCTGGCCAGCAGCGTGGCCAGGGCCACGGGCAGGGTCCGCGCAAGCCGCGTACCGCCGAGGAAATGGATCTGGCCAAGGCCTACGCGATCCGTGCCCAGCGCGAGAAGGAAGAGCGTATCGAGACCGAGCGCCTGAAGCAGGAAGAGGCACGCCAGCGCCGCGAGGCCAAGGTGAAGCTGGAAGAGCTGCTGAAGGACAAGGGCCTGAATGCTGAAGCGGCCGACATCGCGCGCCACTTCCCGTACGGCGGCAAGATCAAGCGCATCTACGTCACTGCCGAGCAGCTCAAGGCACTCAACGCCGGCGAACTGGGCGTGGTCCAGCTCAACGGTCGCTACCTGCTGGTGACGGCCGAGGTTCTGGCCCAGTCTGAAGCGGTGTTTGCGGCTTCGGTGGCGTTGAAGGTCGACCCGAATGCGCCGGCCGAGGACGATCCCTACGCCGACCCGCAGTACCAGGTGCCCGACGACCTGGTCTGGTAAGTCTCTGGAAAGTCACAACAACGACGCCGGGCAATGCCCGGCGTCGTTGTTTGATGCGGTACTGTTCTGGACGCAGTGCGTGCTCATTGGGTGGAGTCGGGCGCTAGCTGCCCCTGCTGCTCCAGCCGCCCGAGGAAGGTGACTATCTGTTGCGCGATCAGTACGGCGTGCTCCTCAACGGCGAAATGTCCCGCATCGATCAGGCTGATGTCGGCATCTGGCAGATCGCGGCGATACGCCAGTGCACCGGCGGCGATGAACGCGGGGTCATGCTTGCCCCATAGCACCAGCGCTGGAGGTTGGTGCGTACGCAGGAATGCCTGCCATTCCGGATAGGCCTCTATATTGGTCCAGTAGTCCTGGAAGAGTTGCACCTGCGCCAGTTGCTGGGCTTGGCTGGCCAGGCCTCTGAGATCGTGTTGCCATGCGTCGGGGCTGATCTTCTCAGGGTGACCGTTCACGTCCCGCAGGTATTGCAGGTTGATCACGCCTTCAGCTGAGGTCAGGCCATGCAACTGCAGGAGGGTGCCGGGGGAAGCGTCACGGTGTGCCTGTTCGAAGAAGCGCAGCCGTGCCGGTGTGAGTCCGTCCAGATAGGCATTGGCGTTCTGCACCACCAGCGCCTGCAATCGTTCGGGCTGCAGCTGCATGAGGCGGAAGCCCACTGGTGCACCGAAATCCTGCATGTACAGGCTGTAACGCTGCAATCCCACCGCGTCGGTGAACGCGGCGATGTGCCGTGCCAGGCGCTGGAACGTGTAGTTCTCGTCGGTAGGGTCGGGATGGTCTGTCAGGCCGGAGCCAAGGTAGTCCGGTGCGATCACATGGTAGTGGCCGGACAGGAGAGGGATGAGTTCTCGGTACGTATGCGACGACGACGGATAGCCGTGCAACAGAAGCAGGGTGGGCCGTGAGCGTTCGCCGGCTTCCCGGTAGAAGGTGCGATGCCCATCAACATCGATGCTGCGATAGAAGGTCTTCGATGGCCAGGCCGCTGGAGGCGGCGCGGCTGCCGCAGATGCGGACGCCAGCAGTGTGAGCAGAAGCAGGAAGAGTCGCATGAGGGATCCACTCCGGGGGAGCGGGCAGGATGAAACAGCGTTATCTCGAATGGAGCCGATCTCGCGCTTCTGAAGCAATCGCGTTCAGGAATATTGGCTGCACGCGTCAATTGTCGTCGCAATTGCGACTCAACAGGTGATGGGGCACCCCGTCGCGATAACGCCGCTTCGCAGGGGACTAGTCGAATGCGTCAGATGGTCACCGTGCGCAACGTATCGGACTCGACGGCATCATTCCGGATCGTAATCCAGATTCGAAGCCAGCCAACGTTCGGCCTGGGCGCGGTCCACGCCCTTGCGGCGTGCATAGTCAGTCACCTGCTCGCGGCCGAGACGGCCGACCACGAAATACTGGCTCTGCGGGTGGCTGAAGTAGTAGCCCGACACCGCCGCGGTCGGCAGCATCGCGAAGCTTTCAGTCAGCTGCATGTCGGCGTTGGTCTCCGCGCCCAGCAGGTCGAACAGCCGGCGCTTCTCGCTGTGTTCGGGACAGGCCGGGTAGCCGGGCGCAGGGCGGATGCCGCGGTACTTTTCGTCGATCAGCGCTTCGTTGTCGAGTGTTTCGGCGTGGTCGTAACCCCAGAAGCTGGTGCGTACGCGCTGGTGCAGGCGTTCGGCCAGGGCTTCGGCAAAGCGGTCGGCGAGCGCCTTCAGCAGGATCGCGTTGTAGTCGTCGTGGTCGGCTTCGAAACGGGACACGTGCGCGTCGATACCGATGCCGGCGGTGACCGCGAAGGCGCCGATCCAATCCTGCTTGCCGCTGTCGGCAGGGGCGATGAAATCGGCAAGGCAGAAGTCAGGGCGTTCGGCAGGCTTGTCCACCTGCTGGCGGAGGAAGTGCAGGGTGGTCTCGCCATCGGGATGCTGCACACGCACGTCGTCGCCGACGCTGTTGGCCGGCCACAGGCCGAACACAGCCTTGGCCTGCAGCCACTTCTCGTTGACGATGCGGTCGAGCATCGCGCGCGCGTCCTGGTACAGCTCGCTGGCCTGGGTGCCGACGATCTCATCGGTGAGGATGGCCGGATACTTGCCGGCCAGCTCCCAGGCCTGGAAGAACGGCGTCCAGTCGATGTAGGGCACCAGCTCGGCCAGCGGGTAGTCATCGAATACATGCAGGCCTGGCTGCTTCGGTGTGGGTGGCGTGTACGCCTCCCAGTCGCCCTGGAACTTCTGGCCGCGTGCATGTTCCAGCGAGACCAGGCGCTTGGCGTCGCCGCGGTTGCGATGGCGGGTACGGATCTCGGCGTAGTCGGCTTCGTTGGCAGCGACGAACGCATCGCGCAGCTCGCGCGAGATCAGCGATTGCGCCACGCCCACGGCACGCGAAGCATCCTTCACCCAGACCGTCGGCGCCTTGTAGTGTGGGTCGATCTTCAACGCGGTGTGCGCACGCGAGGTGGTCGCACCGCCGATCATCAGCGGCAGATCGAAGCCCTGTCGCTGCATTTCACGGGCGACATGGCTCATTTCCTCCAGCGACGGCGTGATCAGGCCGGACAGGCCGATGATGTCGGCGTGGTGCTCGCGTGCGGCATCCAGGATCTTCTGCGCCGGTACCATCACGCCGAGATCGATCACCTCGAAGTTGTTGCAGGCCAGGACCACGCCGACGATGTTCTTGCCGATGTCGTGCACATCGCCCTTCACCGTGGCCATGATGATCCTGCCATTGCTGCGGGCGGTGTCGCCGCTGCGTGCCTTTTCGGCTTCGATGTAGGGCAGCAGGTAGGCCACCGCCTTCTTCATCACCCGTGCCGATTTCACCACCTGCGGCAGGAACATCTTGCCGGCACCGAACAGGTCGCCGACCACGTTCATGCCATCCATCAGCGGGCCTTCGATCACGTCCAGCGGACGGCTGGAGCGCTGCCGGGCTTCTTCGGTATCGGCTTCCACCCACGCGTCCAGGCCATGCACCAGCGCATGCGCCAAGCGTGCGTCCACCGGCTTCTCGCGCCAGGCCAGGTCTTCGGTCTTCGCCGCGCCCTTGCTGCCCTTGTAGCGCTCGGCGATTTCAAGCAGGCGCTCGGTGGCATCACGGCGGCGGTTGAGGATCACGTCCTCCACCCGCTCGCGCAGGTCCGGCTCCAGTTCGTCGTAGATCGGCATGGCGCCGGCGTTGACGATACCCATGTCCATGCCCGCGGCGATCGCGTGGTACAGGAACACCGAGTGGATCGCCTGGCGCACGGTCTCGTTGCCACGGAACGAGAACGATACGTTCGATACGCCGCCGGATACATGGCAGTGCGGCAGCGTCTGCTTGATGATGCGGGTGGCTTCGATGAAGTCGACCGCGTAGTTGTCATGCTCTTCAATGCCGGTGGCGACGGCGAAGATGTTCGGGTCGAAGATGATGTCCTGCGGCGGGAAGCCGATGTCATCGACCAGCAGGCGATAGGCGCGTGTGCAGATTTCGACCTTGCGCGCGCAGGTGTCGGCCTGCCCGGCCTCATCGAAGGCCATCACCACCGCGGCGGCGCCATAGCGCAGTACTTTGCGCGCATGCTCGCGGAACAGCTCCTCGCCTTCCTTCAGCGAGATCGAATTGACCACGCTCTTGCCCTGCAGGCACTTCAGGCCAGCCTCGATCACGCTCCATTTGGAGGAATCGACCATCACCGGGATGCGCGCGATGTCCGGCTCGGACATGATCAGGTTGAGGTAGCGGGTCATCGCCGCTTCCGAATCGATCAGGCCCTCGTCCATGTTGACGTCGAGGATCTGCGCGCCGCTGGCCACCTGCTGCCGGGCCACGTCCACCGCTTCTTCGTAGCGTCCTTCCTTGATCAGCTTGCGGAACTGCGCACTGCCGGTGACGTTGGTGCGTTCACCGACATTGACGAACAGCAGGTCCGGGGTGATGACCAGCGGTTCCAGGCCGGACAGGCGGGTAGGGCGGACAGGCGTCATGATCGGCGGCAACTCAGCGGCAACAGGGGGGCGTGCGGGAGGGGGCGGAGGTGTTCATGCCGCCTGCACCTGGGCGGCAGGCAGGGTGCGCGGCGGCAGCCCGGCTACCGCAAGCGCGATCGCGCGGATATGGTCCGGGGTGGAGCCGCAGCAGCCACCAACCAGGTTCAGCAGACCATCTTCGGCAAAGCCGCGCAGGGTGGCCGCCATTTCCTCGGGTGTTTCGTCGTACTCGCCGAACGCATTGGGCAGGCCCGCATTGGGATGGGCACTGACGTAGCAGTCCGACACCTGCGACAGGGTTTCCACATGCGGACGCATCGCGTCGGCGCCGAGCGCGCAGTTCAGGCCGATCGACAACGGCCGTGCATGCGCGAGTGATGCCTGGAAAGCCTCGGCGGTCTGCCCGGACAGGGTGCGCCCGGAGGCATCGGTGATGGTGCCGGAAATCATGATCGGCAGCCGCGCGCCACGTGCATCGAAGGCTTCCTCGATGGCATACAGCGCGGCCTTGGCGTTGAGCGTATCGAAGATGGTCTCGACCATGATCGTGTCGGCGCCACCATCGATCAGGCCATCGATGGCTTCGCGGTAGGTGCTGCGCAGTTCGTCGAAACTGGTGTTACGGAAACCGGGATCGTTGACGTCCGGGCTGATCGAGGCGGTGCGGCTGGTCGGGCCGAGTACACCGATGACGAAGCGTGGCTTGCCCGGCGTGGTCGCCTCCACCGCATCACAGCAGGCACGGGCGACGGCAGCGCCCGCCTTGTTCAGCTCGTACACCAGGTGTTCGAGGTGGTAGTCGGCCTGGCTGACCGCGGTGGCGTTGAAGGTATTGGTTTCCACCAGGTCTGCGCCGGCTTCCAGGTACGCGCTGTGGATGCCGGCGATGACCTCCGGTCGGGTCAGCAGCAACAGATCATTGTTGCCTTTCAGGTCGTGGCCTTCCGGTGTTCCGCCATGGTCGCAGCCGCGGCCATGGGCGTGGTCGTAGCCGCCGGCGAAGCGCTCGCCCCGGTAGTCGTCTTCCTGCAGGCCGTGGCGCTGGATCATCGTGCCCATCGCGCCGTCGATGATCAGGATGCGATCACGCAGGGCGGCGAGCAGCAATTCCACGCGTTCCGGGTGCAGCCAGGGCAGGGCGGGCATGTCGACCTCAGGGCTTGTTGGCGATCAGCGAGATCACTTCGAAATGCGGCGGGCGCTTTTCGCGGGTGACCGTTTCCAGGTTGGAGACCTGCAGGCCGGCCTTGTCGACGAACTTCTTCAGTTCCTTGTCGCTGAAGCCGAGGTTGACGTGGCCATAGGCATCGACCGCGGCCTTGTGCTCGTGGCGGGCCAGGCTGCACAGCAGCAGGCGACCGCCCGGGCGCAGCACGCGTGCGGCCTCGGTGACCGCCTGCGCCGGCTTGCTGGCGTAGGTCAGCGCGTGCATCAGCACGACCAGGTCGAAGCTGCGGTCCTTGAAGGGCAGGGCATGCATGTCGCCCTCGCGCACTTCCACATTGGGCAGGCGACGCAGGCGTTCGCTGGCGGCGGCCACCACGCGCGCGCTGGTGTCGATGCACACGTAACGCCTGGCGTGCGGGGCAACCAGTTCGGCCAGCACACCGTCGCCGGAGGCGATATCCAGCACGTCGCCGGTTTCCAGCAACGGCAGCGCGGTGCGCGCCAGCGCTTCCCAGGTGCGCCCCGGAGAGTAGTGGCGCTCCATGTCGCCGGCCACGCTGTCGGCCCAGTTCTGGTCGGAAGCGCGGTGGGCGAGCACCGCAGCGACCCGTTCAGCATCCTGGCGCAGCAACGGGTCATCGCTTCCGTTGCTCAGGGCATGCCACAATGCACGCTGCGCCGGGTCCAGCTGGGCCTCGTCGAAACGGTAATAGGCCGACACGCCCGCGCGGCGGTCGCGCACCAGGCCGGCTTCCTTCAGGCGCGCCAGATGCGTCGATACCCGTGGCTGCGCCAACCGGGTGATGGCCGAGAGCTCGGCCACGGTCAGCTCTTCCTGCTCCAGCAGCGCCAGCAGGCGCACACGGGTAGCGTCGGCGAACACCTTCAGGCGGGTCGACCAGTCTTCCAGATCCATAAACATCTACCTATCGCGATATAGAGATATATTCGCTGACAGGGGCTGCCCGGTCAAGCCGCAGCCTGGGCCGAGTCAGCCGCCAATGCCCCGCCCCCGGTACAATCGGTGAACCATTTTCCCGGGAGGGTGTTGTGGATTTCAGCTTTACCGAAGAGCAGTTGATGCTGCAGGACGTTGCGCGCCGGATCGCGCAGGAAAAGATCGCCCCAAGTGCGGAGCACCATGACCGTACGGGTGAGTTCCCGCTGGACAACATCCGCCTGCTGGGCGAGAACGGCTTGATGGGCATCGAAGTGCCGTCCGAATATGGTGGCGCGGGCATGGACCCGATCGCGTACGTGCTGGCGATGGTGGAGGTCGCCGCCGGTGATGCTGCGCATTCGACCATCATGTCGGTCAACAATTCGCTGTTCTGCAACGGCATCCTGACCCATGGCAGCGAAGCGCAGAAGCAGAAATACGTGCGTGCCATCGCCGAGGGCGAGGCCATCGGTGCATTCGCACTGACCGAGCCGCAGTCGGGCTCGGATGCCACGGCGATGCGTTGCCGTGCGATCAAACAGGCCGACGGCAGCTACGTCATCAATGGCAAGAAGAGCTGGATCACCTCCGGCCCCGTGGCCAAGTACATCGTGCTGTTCGCGATGAGCGAGCCGGACAAGGGCGCGCGTGGCATCACCGCCTTCATGATCGACACCGACAAGGCCGGTTTCGGTCGCGGCAAGACCGAACCGAAGCTGGGCATCCGTGCCTCGGCCACCTGCGAGATCGAGTTCAACGATTACGTGGCGCAGCCCGAGGATGTGCTGGGCCTGGAAGGCGAGGGCTTCAAGATCGCCATGGGCGTGCTCGACGCCGGCCGCATCGGCATCGCCTCGCAGGCGATCGGTATCGCCCGTGCCGCCTATGAAGCGACCCTGGAGTACGTGAGGGATCGCAAGGCCTTCGGTGCGGCCATCGGTACCTTCCAGATGACCCAGGCGAAGATCGCCGACATGAAGTGCAAGCTGGACGCGGCGCTGCTGCTGACCCTGCGTGCGGCATGGGTGAAGGGCGAGGGCAAGCGCTTCAGCAACGAGGCCGCCATCGCCAAGCTGACCGCTTCGGAAGCGGCGATGTGGATCACCCACCAGGCCGTGCAGATCCATGGCGGCATGGGCTATTCCAAGGAAATGCCGCTGGAGCGCTACTTCCGTGATGCCAAGATCACCGAGATCTACGAAGGCACCTCGGAGATCCAGCGGCTGGTGATCGCCCGCAACGAGACCGGGCTGCGTTGACAGCCATCGGGTAGATCCACGCCATGCGTGGATGGTGCGGACCAAGGTCCGCACCCACCTCGAAGCGCAGCGCAAAATGCCTTGGGTCACTCCAAGGCTTCTTCATCGGAGTGTGCTTCCCGATCAATTGCCTCTGCAGGTCAGTGTCCGTCCATCCCAGCGACAATCCAGCCCGCCTGCGATGCCGCTGCCTTCGATGACCGTCACGCCGTAGAGGCGTGCGGTATCGATCCAGCGCAGCATCGCCTCCTTGTCCTTGAACTGATAGACACCAGCAAAGCCCTGTGCGGTATCCGGATTGCTGGCGGCGCCGTCGGGGATGCGTTTGCCCTGTGCATCCTTGCTTCCGCCTTGTACGTATTTGGCCTCGTTAACGGAGTCGGCGCGGATGAGGAGGGTTGTCTTGGAACCGTCCCGCCACGTGATGACGTATATCGCTCCGTCGATGCCAAGCGCCTTGCTGACGAAGCTCAGGCCAATGGAAGAGAGAAACGTCGCCATGCTGTTCCAGATGGTGGAGTTGGTGGTGGCACCGGTGAACGCTTCACCGATCTGTGATTCAAGTCGGAACCGAGCGGTCGCCATCTGGGCGATATCGTGTGCGTTATGGCCCTTGAATTCATCGGGACTCGTAGTTGACGAATCCGGCTGCGACATGAGCGGCCGGGCATGGGCTCGGCTCTACAGAAAAGCAGCAAAGAAAAAGGCCCCGGATCGCTCCGGGGCCTTTCTCGTTTCAACTCACCGTCGGATCAACGATCCGGGCGGTGGGCGCTTTCCGCATCACGCTGGCGGCCGAGGAATTCCTTCGACGGTTCATCCAGCTTGTCGCCCAGCATGCGCCGCACGACCACGAAGAACACCGGGATCATCAGCAGGCCGAGCAGGGTGGCGAACAGCATGCCGCCGATCACGCCGGTACCGATGGCGTGACGCGAGTTGGCGCCGGCACCGGTGGAGATCGCCATCGGGATGACGCCCATGATGAACGCGAAGGACGTCATCAGGATCGGGCGGAACCGCAGGCGCGCCGCTTCGATGGTGGCATCGCGCAGGGTCTTGCCCGCCGCACGCTGTTCCACCGCGAACTCCACGATCAGGATCGCGTTCTTCGCGGCCAGGCCGATCACGGTGATCAGGCCGATCTTGAAGAACAGGTCGTTCGGCAGGCCACGCATCATCGACAGGGCGAGTGCACCCAGCACGCCGAGCGGTACCACCAGCAGCACCGCCACCGGGATCGACCAGCTTTCATACAGCGCCGCCAGGCACAGGAACACCACCACGATGGACAGCACCAGCAGCAGCGTCGCGGCGTTGCCGGCCAGGATTTCCTGATAGGACAGGCCGGACCAGTCGTAGCCGAAGCCCGCCGGCAGGTCGTCGTTGACGATGCCTTCCATGGTCTGCATCGCTTCACCCGAGCTGGTGCCCGGTGCCTGCGAACCGACGATGTTGATCGCCGAATAGCCGTTGTAGCGGCTCAGCGACGGCGGTGCCGAGACCCATTCGGACTTGACCACCGTGCTCAACGGGATCATCGCGTTGGTGCCATCGGCATTGGTGGTCAGGCTGGACGGGCTGTAGAAGCTCTTCAGCGATTCCTGGCCGGTGCGGTACGGACCATCGGCCTGCATGGTCACGCGCTTGATGCGGCCTTCGTAGAAGAAGTCGTTGACGTACACCGGGGCCAGCATCAGCTGGATGGTGCTGTACACGTCCGACACCGACATGCCCATCGACTGCGCCTGCACGCGGTCCACGTGCAGCTGAAGCTGCGGGGCGTTTTCCAGACCGTTCGGGCGCACGCCGACAAGATGGTCCGGCTTCTGCGCGGCCTGGCCGAGCAGGATGTTGCGGGCCTGGGTCAGCTGCTCGTAACCGGCACCGCTGCGGTCCTGCAGCCACATGTCGAAGCCACCGAACTGGCCGAGGCCCTGCACGGTTGGCAGGTTGACCACGAAGATCTGCGCTTCCTTGATGCCGTAGAACGCGCCGTTCATGTTCTGGATGAATTCCGGAGCAGTGAACTTGCGCTCTTCCCACGGCTTCAGGCGGATGAAGCCCATGCCCACGTTCTCGCCGGAGCCGACGAAGCTGAAGCCGGCCACCTGCAGCATGCCTTCATAGCCATCCTGCTTTTCCAGGATGCCACGCATCTGTGCGAACGCTTCGTTGGTCTGGCTCTTGGTCGATCCCGGCGGCAACTGCACGATCGCCAGTGCATAGCCCTGGTCTTCTTCAGGCAGGAAGCTGCCCGGCATGCGGGTGAACAGGAAGCCGCACAGCGCGGTCAGCACCACGAACAGGATCATCCAGCGTGGGGCATGGCGCACCGCGGAGGTGATGTGGCCCACATAGGTGTGGCTGATCTTGTCGTAGTACTTGTTGAAGGTGCGGTAGACGATGTTCGGGTTGTCGTTGTGCGTCGGCTTGAGGAACGTCGCGCACAGCGCCGGGGTGAAGCCCAGTGCCAGGAACGCCGAGAACGCCATCGAGATGGCGATGGTCAGGGCGAACTGCTTGTAGATCTCACCGGCCGCACCGCCCTGCAGGGCCGAGGGGATGAACACTGCCGCCAGCACGACGGTGATGGCCACCACCGCGCCGGTGATCTGGGTCATCGCCTTCTGCGTGGCCGGCTTCGGCGCCAGTCCTTCCTCGGTCATGATGCGTTCGACGTTCTCGATCACCACGATCGCGTCATCGACCACGATGCCGATCGCCAGCACCATCGCGAACAGGGTCAGCTGGTTGATCGTGAAGCCGATCATCCACATGCCCAGGAACGTACCCAGCAGGGCCACCGGGATGACCAGCGTCGGGATCAGGGTGGCGCGGAAGTTCTGCAGGAAGATCAGCATCACCAGGAACACCAGCAACACGGCTTCGAACAGGGTCTTGACCACTTCCTGGATCGAGATCTTGACGAAGGTGGTGCTGTCGTACGGCGAGAACCAGGTGACGCCGGACGGGAAGCTGGGCTGCAGCTCGTCCATCTTGCCGCGCACGGCCTCGGCCACGTTCAGGGCGTTGGCGCCCGGCAGCAGCTGGATCGCGAAGGCGCCGGTGGGCTTGCCGTTGTACTGGGTATCGAAGCCGTAGTTGTTGGCGCCGAAGGCAACGCGGGCGATGTCCTTCAACAGCACGCGCGAGCCATCGGCATTGGCCCGCAGGATGATGTTCTCGAACTCCTGCGGCGAGCTGAAGCGGCCTTCGGCCGATACCGTTGCAGTGAAGTGCTGGCCTTCCGGCGACGGGTCGGAGCCCAGCGCACCGGCGGCGAACTGCACGTTCTGCGCCCGTACCGCCGCCAGCACCTGGCTGGCCGACAGGCCATAGCCCTGCATCTTCTCCGGGTTGAGCCAGATGTTCATGGCGTACTCGGAACCGAACTGCTGGGTGCTGCCGACGCCGGGGATGCGCGAGACCTGGTCGAGCACGCGCGAGCCGACGATGTCGTTCAGCGCGTCACGGTTGATGGTCGGCGTATCGGACTGCAGCGCCACCACCATCAGGAATCCGGCGTTGGCCTTGGCCACCACCACGCCCTGCTGGGTGACTTCCGAAGGCAGTCGCGGCGTGGCCAGCGAGACCTTGTTCTGCACCTGCACCTGGGCGATGTCCGGATCGGTACCGGTCTCGAAGGTCAGGGTGATCGAGGCGCGGCCGTTGGACGCGGACGAGGAGCTGAAATACAGCAGGTGATCGATACCGGTCAGCTGCTGCTCGATCACCTGGGTGACCGACTTCTCCGTGGTGTCCGCGCTCGCGCCCGGGTAAGTGGCCGAGACGGTCACCTGCGGCGGGGCGATGTTGGGGTAGGACTCTACGCCGAGGTTGAGGATCGCGATCACGCCGCTGAGCGAGATCAGGATCGCCACCACCCAGGCGAAGACTGGATGTTCGATGAAAAATTTAGGCATGACGGAAGGTCCCGTTACTGCTTGTTCGATTCGGTGGCGGCCGGCTCGGCCTTGTCGGCCTGGTCAGCCTTGGCCGGTGCCTTGGCGTCGGCCGGAGCTGCGGCAGGCGCGCCCGGAGCAGCGCCGCCGGCGGCAGGCTTGCCGTTGGCGTCCTGGCCCGGGGTCCACGGCTTGGCCGTGGCCGGCGTGCCTTCCTTGACCTTCTGCACGCCGGCGACGACCACCTTGTCACCGGCAGCCAGGCCTTCGCTGACCAGCCAGTTGCCGTCCTGCGCGCCGTCGGTCTTGACGTTCTTGCGGACGACCTTGCCGTCGGCGCCAACCACCATCACATAGCCGCCGGTGGTGTCACGGAGCAGCGCCTGCTGCGGCACCAGGTAGGCGTGGTTGCGCTCGCCCAGGTTGGCCTGGAAGCTGACGAAGGCGCCCGGCAGCAGGATCTTCTGCGGGTTCGGCAGCACCGCACGCAGCGACACCGCGCCGGTGGCCGGGTCGACCGTGGTCGAGGAGAAGTCCAGCGTGCCCGGCTCGCTGTAGGTGCTGCCGTCGGCCAGCTTGACGTTGACCGTGGCCTTGCCGTCGCCGGACAGGGCCAGCGTGCCCTTGGCCTGCTGCGCACGCAGCTGGGTCAGTTCATCCACGCTCAGCGAGAAGTTCACGTACAGCGGGTCGAGCTGGTCCACGGTGGTCAGCAGGGTCACATCGCCCTGGCCGACCAGCGCGCCCTCGGTCACCTGCTGCTTGTTGGCCACGCCGCTGATCGGGGCGGTGACGTTGGTATAGCCCAGGCTGATGCGGCTGCTGGTCACCGAGGCTTCGGCCTGCTTGACCGCGGCCAGCGCGGTGCGCTCGGCCGACTCGGCGTTGTCCAGGTCGGCCTTGGACACGAACTTCTGCGGTGCCAGCGAACGGGCGCGGTCAGCGGCGACCTTGGCGTTGGCGTAGGTCGCGCGGGCCGAAGCCAGCTGGGCTTCGGAGGCGCTGAGCGAGGCGCGCAGCGGTGCCGGATCGATCAGGAACAGGGTCTGGCCCTGCTTGACCTCGCTGCCTTCCTGATAGACGCGCTTGAGCAGCACGCCAGGTACGCGGGCGCGCACATCGGCGCTGCGGAACGGCGACAGGCGACCGACCAGCTCGCGCTGCAGCGGCAGGGTCTGCGGCTTGGCGTCGATCACGCCCACCTCCGGCGGTGGGGGCGTCGGCTGTTCCGGCTTCTTGCAGGCTGCTACGGCGACAGCAACGGCGCACGTCAAGGCAAGGGTGCGGAGTGGGGCGGTCATCAGGAGGAACTCCGGGGTTGGTTTGAAGACGGGGCCGGCGAGGGCTGCGGCGCGAATGCGCGCAGGAAGCCATCGACGGAGAACTCTGCCCAGCGCCGACGCAACGCAGCGTCATCACGATGGGGGATATGGAAGCGCTGTTTGTCGAAATCCTGACCGGCGATCATGCTCAGCAGCAGTTCGGCCATGAAGTGCGGGTCGTCATGCCGCAGCAGACCACGACTGCAAACGGTTTCAATCCATTCAGCAAGATGAAGCGTCAGCGCGCCGGCGCCATGCCGGTACAGCGTACGCGCCTCTTCGGGAAACTGTGCTGCATCGGCGGCGATCAGGCGGCAGGCCTGACCGACGTGGGGCTGGTTGAAGTGCTCCAGGAAGTCGGTGGCGAACTGCAGCAGGCTGCCACGCAGGTCGTCACCGCGGAGTGCACGCAGCATGGCCCCGGTTGCGTGACCGACGTGGCGCTGCATCACCCGCCGCAGCAGGGCCTGCTTGTTGCCGTAGCGCGAGTACAGGGTCTGCTTCGAGCAGCCGGCGTGCTGGGCAACTGCGTCCATGCTCATCTGCATGCCCTGCTGGGCAAGCAGTTCGCGCACGGCATCGAACACGCGCTCATCACGCGCGTCGAGGGCGACAGGAAGGTAGGCCGGATTCACGCGGTGGACTATACCGTCCAGTTCAGGATTGTGGAATCGCGCCGATGTTGCCGCATGTGTCTTCCGGTAACACGTTTTGCCGATCCTGTCGGCAACGCTGTGCGTCCGCGATGCCCATACCGGTGCGAACTGAATAGGGCGTCTAAACCGCAGCAAACCCGAATCTGGTTATTCCGTCCTGCAGCAAGGCCTTTTCGTGCGGTAGGGCTACAATTTCATTTTCCCAACTGAGCAAGCGCGCCGCTCTGCCATGAAACCGCAAAAAACCGCAGCCAAGACCGTGAAAAACAAAAGCAAACCAGTTGAGTCGGAGGTCGCAGTGACCGCTGGTTTCTCCCTGGAGCCGGTGTACACGGCCTTGCGCAAGCGTTACCCCGCGGCCGCTCAGGCCGAGGCAGTGGCATTCGCCTCCAGCTTCTACAAGCGCATGGAGGCCGACGAGTTCCCCCATCACAGCGCTGAGGAATGGGCCGCGCTTGCTGCCGAAACGCTGGAATTCGCCCGCGCCCGCAAGTCCGGCAAGGCCAACGTCCGCGTCTTCAACCCGACGGCGAAGGCCAACGGTTGGGAATCGCCGCACACCGTGCTGCAGATCATCAACGACGACATGCCGTTCCTGGTCGACACTGTGACCATGTCGCTGGCCGAGCATGGCGTTGGCGTGCATGTACTGGGCCACCCGGTGCTGCAGTTCACCCGTGACAAGGCCGGCAAGCTGACCAAGGTGGGCGAGGGCCAGCTGGAATCGGTGATGCTGCTGGAGATCGACCGCCAGCCGGCCGAAGCCATGGCAGACATCGAGCAGGCCATCAACAAGGCGCTGGACGAAGTGCGCGCCATCGTGCGCGACTGGCAGCCGATGCAGGACAAGGCGCTGGCGCTGGCCGACGATCTCGGCAGCCGCCAGCTGCCGGTCGACGCTGCCTCGCGCAAGGAAGCACAGGAGTTCCTGCGCTGGGCGGCCGACAACCACTTCACCTTCTTCGGCTACCGCGAGTACCGCGTCGAGAAGCAGGGCAAGGAAGAAGTGCTGGCGCCGCTGAACGACACCGGCCTGGGGCTGATGCGCGGCAAGGACAAGTCGGCCGCACGTCCGGTCAAGACCCTGGCTGCCCAAGGCCTGAACACCACGTCCGGGCTGAAGGACGCGCTGATCCTGACCAAGACCAATGCCCGTTCGCGCGTGCACCGCGCCGGTTACATGGACTACATCGGCGTGCTGGAATTCGACGCCAAGGGCAAGATCATCGGCGAACAGCGCTTCCTCGGCCTGTTCACCTCCAGCGCCTACAACCGCCGCCCGTGGGAGATCCCGCTGGTGCGCCAGCGCTACGAACACGTGATGAAGCAGTCCGGCCTGGCTGGCTCCAGCCATAGCGGCAAGGCCCTGCGCCACATCCTGGAAACCCTGCCGCGCGAAGAACTGTTCCAGTCCAGCGAGGACGAACTGTTCCGCACCGCGATGGGCGTGCTGGGCCTGCAGGAGCGTGTGCGCAGCCGCCTGTTCCTGCGTCGTGACAAGTACAGCCGTTTCATTTCCGCGCTGGTCTACCTGCCGCGCGAGCGTTTCAACACCGACGTGCGCCTGCGCATCGAAGCGATGCTCAAGGACGCGCTGCACGGCGAGTACGTGGACAGCTCGGTGGTGCTGGGTGAATCGCCGTTGGCCCAGGTGCACTTGATCGTGCGTCCGAAGCCGGGCGAAATGCTCGACGTCGATACCGCCGAACTGGAGCAGAAGCTGGCCCAGGTGCTGCGCAACTGGCAGGACGACCTGCGCGAAGCGCTGGTCAGCCGCCATGGCGAAGCCGAAGGCCTGCGCATCGCTGCGCGTATCGGCAAGGCGCTGCCGGCCGGTTACATCGAAGACAACAGCACCGCCGTTGCCGCCAACGATGTCAGCCAGCTCGATGCGCTGACCGGCCCGGACGACCTGCGCCTGAGCCTGCAGGCCGTGCCGCGCGAGTCCGGCGATGGCCTGCGCCTGAAGCTGTATCGCCAGCTGGATGACATCCCGCTGTCGGACGCGCTGCCGATGATGGAAAACATGGGCCTGCGCGTGATCGCCGAGCGTCCGTACCGCCTGTCGGTGGACAACGCGCCGGTGTACGTGCAGGACTTCGAGGTCGAATCGACCGCCGGTGCGATCGACGCGGCCAGCGTCGATGAAGCCTTCGGTGAGACCTTTGCCCGCGTGTGGCACGGCGATGCCGAGAACGATGGCTTCAACCGCCTGGTGCTGGCTGCCGGCCTGCACTGGCGCCAGGTCGCCATGCTGCGTGGCTACTGCAAGTACCTGCTGCAGACCGGCGTGCCGTTCTCGCAGGCTTACGTCGAAGGCACCTTCACCCGCTACCCGTTGCTGGCACGCCTGCTGGTGGAACTGTTCGAAGCCCGCTTCGATCCGGCCACCGGCCATGAAAGCAAGGAAGACATCGCCGCCGGCCAGGCGCAGCTGAAGGCCCACCTCGACGTGCTGGCTGCCGGCGACGAGGCAACCCTGAAGGTGCTCAAGACCGTGGTCGACGCCCGCAAGGGTGACCGCGATGCGCAGATGCAGGCCGCGCGCGAAGCGCTGCTGAAGCTGATGGACCGCGTGTCGAGCCTGGACGAGGACCGCATCCTGCGTTCCTTCATGGGCGTGATCGATGCGACCCTGCGCACCAGCTACTACCAGACCGATGCCAACGGCCAGCACGGCCATGTCATCAGCTTCAAGTTCGATTCGGCATTGGTGCCGGACCTGCCGAAGCCGCGTCCGTACCGCGAAATCTTCGTGTACGGCCCGCGCGTGGAAGGTACCCACCTGCGCTTCGGTGCCGTCGCCCGTGGTGGCCTGCGCTGGTCGGATCGTCGCGAAGACTTCCGTACCGAGGTGCTGGGCCTGGTCAAGGCGCAGATGGTCAAGAACACCGTCATCGTGCCGGTCGGCGCGAAGGGCGGCTTCTTCGCCAAGATGCCGCCGGTGAACGGCGATCGCGATGCGATCTTCGCCAACGGCGTGGCCTGCTACAAGCTGTTCATCCAGGGCCTGCTGGACATCACCGACAACATCGTCAACAACAAGATCGTGCCGCCGATGGATGTCGTGCGCCATGACATGGACGATCCGTACCTGGTGGTGGCTGCCGACAAGGGCACCGCGACCTTCTCCGACATCGCCAACGGCCTGGCAATCGCGCACGGCTTCTGGATGGGCGATGCGTTCGCCTCCGGTGGTTCGGTCGGCTACGACCACAAGGGCATGGGCATCACCGCGCGCGGCGCATGGGAGTCGGTCAAGCGCCACTTCCGTGCACTGGGCCGTGACAGCCAGACCCAGGACTTCACCGCCGTCGGCGTCGGCGACATGTCCGGCGATGTGTTCGGCAACGGCATGCTGTTGTCGCGCCACATCCGCCTGGTCGCTGCGTTCGATCACCGCCACATCTTCCTGGACCCGAACCCGGATGCAGCGACCACGTTCGTCGAGCGTGAGCGTCTGTTCACCGTGCCGCGCTCGAGCTGGGCGGACTACGACGCCAAGCTGATCAGCAAGGGCGGCGGCGTGTATCCGCGCAGCCTGAAGTCGATCGAGATCACCCCGCAGGTGCGTGAGGTGCTGGGCCTGGACGAGAGCGTCAAGGCACTGTCGCCGAACGATCTGATGAGCGCGATCCTGAAGGCGCCGGTCGACCTGCTGTGGAACGGCGGCATCGGTACCTACGTCAAGGCCACCAGCGAGCAGCACAGCGATGTCGGCGACCGCGCCAACAACGCCCTGCGCGTGAACGGTGGCGAGCTGCGCTGCAAGGTGGTGGGCGAGGGCGGCAACCTGGGCATGACCCAGCTCGGCCGCATCGAAGCCGCCCAGGCTGGCGTGCTGCTCAACACCGACTTCATCGACAACTCGGCCGGCGTGGATACCTCCGACCATGAAGTCAACATCAAGATCCTGCTCAACGATGTGGTGCGGGCCAAGAAGCTGACCGTCGAGCAGCGCAACAAGCTGCTGGCGTCGATGACCGACGAAGTCGCCGCGCTGGTGCTCAACGACAACTACCGCCAGAACCAGGCCCTGAGCCTGATGGAGCGGATGGCGGTCAAGCGCCTGGGTTCCAAGCAGCACTTCATCCGTACCCTGGAACAGCAGGGCCTGCTGGATCGCCAGATCGAGTTCCTGCCGTCCGATGCCGAGCTGTCCCAGCGCAAGGCGCGCGGCCAGGGCCTGACCCGTCCGGAGCTGTCGGTGCTGCTGTCCTATTCCAAGCTGGTGGCGTTCGCCCAGCTGCTGGATTCGGACATCCCGGAAGATCCGTACCTGTCCAAGGAACTGCAGCGCTACTTCCCGACCCCGCTGCAGAAGAAGTACGCCGACGCGATGGAGCGTCACCGCCTGAAGCGCGAAATCATCGCCACGGCCGTGACCAACCAGACCATCAACCGCATGGGCGCCACCTTCCTGATGCGCATGCAGGAAGACACCGGCCGCTCCATTGCCGAGGTCGCCAAGGCCTACACCATCAGCCGCGAAACGCTGGATGCCCGCGCGCTGTGGGCGCAGATCGACGCCCTTGACGGCACCCTGCCGGAGTCGGTGCAGATCGATGCGCTGGAAGTGATCTGGAAGCTGCAGCGTTCGTTCGTACGCTGGCTGCTGTCGCGCCCCGGCCCGATGCCGGGCATCACCGAGGCGGTCAACCGCTACCAGGGTCCGTTCAACGACATCCGTGTTGCGTCGGGTGTACTGCCGGATTCGCAGCGTCCGACCTACGAAGCCCTGGTGGCCGAGTGGAAGGAAAAGGGCCTGCCGTCGGCACTGGCACAGCAGCTGGCCGAACTGCACTTCCTGGAGCCGGCGTTCGACATCATCGAACTGGCCCGTACCCGCAAGCTGAAGCCGGTGGATGTCTCCAAGATCCACTTCCGCCTGGGCGACGCCCTGCAGCTGCCGTGGCTGTTCGAGCAGATCGACGCGCTGGAGGTCAACGGCCGCTGGCACGCGGTGGCACGTGGCGTGCTGCGCGACGAGCTGGCGGCACACCACCGCAGCCTGGCCGGCCAGGTGCTGGCCACCAAGGGCGGCACCGCTGAAGCCAAGGTGGCCGCGTGGATCGGCCGTGACGACAGCAGCCTGCGCTTCACCCTGGCGATGCTGGCCGAACTGGCCGAGCAGAAGACCCTGGACTACCCGACCGTTTCGGTCGCAGTCCAGCGCCTGGGGCAGCTCGCCGCCCACGGCGCGTAAGTGATGTAGCGCCGGGCCATGCCCGGCGTGCGTGAACCGGAACGGCCCCGCGAAAGCGGGGCCGTTCTGTTTCTGCCTTCGATCTTCTGCAACCACCTGACCTGACGCCGGCCTTGAACCTGTCAGGCGGATGTGCCGGTCATCCGCCACGCGGGGTCCAACCCCCGGCGCTCGGTTATGCTCTCCACCACGCCTTCCCCTGGATCCACCGATGAGCGACACCCCCCGCATCGCTTTCCTGGCCAGTACCACCGAACCGGCGCAGATGGCCCGCGCAGCGATGGTCTCGCGCTATGGCGACCACGCGCCGGACCAGGCCGACGTGTTGTGCCCGCTCGGTGGCGATGGCTTCATGCTGCAGACCCTGCATCGGCACGGACACCTGGGCAAGCCGGTATTCGGGATGAAGCTGGGCACGGTGGGTTTCCTGATGAACCAGTACCGTGGCGACGACGACGTGCACGCGCGTATCGCCCGCGCCGAGCCGGCCCACCTGCGCCCGCTGGAAATGGTGGCGCTGACCGAATCGGGTACCACCACCGGGTCGCTGGCCTACAACGACGTCTCGCTGCTGCGGCAGACCCGGCAGGCGGCGCATATCGGCATCGACCTCAATGGCCAGGAGCGGGTGGGCGAACTGATCGGTGATGGTGTGCTGGTGGCGACCCCGGCCGGAAGCACCGCCTACAACTACTCGGCGCATGGGCCGGTGCTGCCGCTGGGCTCGCACACCATCGCCCTGACGCCGCTGGCCCCGTATCGCCCGCGGCGCTGGCGCGGCGCCATCCTCAAGGCCGACACCGAAGTGCGCTTCCGCGTGCTCGATCCCTACAAGCGTCCGGTCAGCGTCACCGCCGATTCGCACGAGACCCGCGATGTGGTCGAAGTGACGATCCGTGAGTCGCGCGAGCACCGGGTGACCCTGCTGTTCGACCCGGAGCACAACCTGGAAGACCGGATCCTGAGCGAACAGTTCGTTTTTTGACGACAATAGGCGGCCGGCCCTGCCGACCGCTTGAAGGACCCCACCGATGGGCGACAACTCCCCCCGTTTGCTGACCGTCGCGGTGACCTCGCGTGCGCTGTTCGACCTGGAAGAAAGCCATGCGCTGTTCGAGAGCGATGGCGTGGCCGCCTATGCCGAGTACCAGCGCCAGCACGAGGACGACATCCTCGGGCCGGGCGTGGCCTTCCCGGTGGTGCGCAAGCTGCTGGCGCTGAACCAGGGCGCCAGCCCCGAGAACCCGCGCGTGGAAGTGATCCTGCTGTCGCGCAACTCGGCCGATACCGGCCTGCGCATCTTCAATTCCATCCAGCACTACGGGCTGGGCATCATCCGCGCGACCTTCACCGCCGGTGAGCCGACCTGGCCATACGTGAAGCCGTTCGGCACCGACCTGTTCCTGTCGGCCAATCCGGAATCGGTGCGCAGCGCGCTGCGCCATGGCATCGCCGCGGCGACCATCCTGCCCAAGCCACCGGGCGAGACCGCTGCCGCTGCCGCCGACCAGATCGACATCACCCGCCCGGCCGGTCAGCTGCGTATCGCCTTCGATGGTGATGCGGTGATCTTCGGCGATGAGAGCGAGCGAATTTCGCGCGAGCAGGGCGTGGAAGCCTTCGGCCGGCACGAACGCGAGCGTGCACGCGAGCCGCTCAGTGGCGGCCCGTTCCGCGGTTTCCTCTCTGCACTGCATACGTTGCAGGAAGTGTTTCCGGCCGGCGACAGTGCGCCGATCCGCACGGCGCTGGTGACCGCGCGTTCGGCACCGGCGCACGAGCGGGTGATCCGCACCCTGCGCGAATGGGGCGTGCGCCTGGACGAGGCACTGTTCCTCGGTGGCCGGCACAAGGGCCCGTTCCTGCAGGCGTTCGGTGCCGATATCTTCTTCGATGATTCGCAGCACAACATCGACAGTGCACGTGAACACGTGGCCGCCGGTCATGTGCCGCATGGTGTCGCCAACGAGGGCTGAAACCATGGCCGGTGGGTGCCAACCGTTGGTTGGCACTGCCATGTATCGGCGCCCACCAAGGTGGGCGTCTACCAGAGCGCCATGCCCTGGTAGTTGCCAACCTTGGTTGGCATCGCGGCGCAGCCGCGCCCACCAAGGTGGGCGTCTACCAGAGCGGGGCTACGGGCTTCCCGACATCCCCAACTGCAGGTCCACCACCTTCCAGCGCAGGCCCTGCGGTTCCAGCACTACCTTCAACGGTGACTGGCCGGGGCCGCGATCGACGTCGACCACGAAGCGGTCCAGCGCTTCGAAGTGGTGTTCGGCGTTCTTCAATGGGCGCGCCGGTTCGGTCGTGCCGAAGGCATCGCCCCCCTGCAGTTCATTGCGGCCGCGCTTCCACAGCACGTGGCCCTGAAGCATCGCGCCGATGCCGGTGGGGGTGACCATGGTTTCCACCGCGGCGCCGCCCAACTGGTCACCCAACCCGTACAGCAGCGCGCCAAAAGGACTGGCAGCTACCTCGGGCCCGGCCTGGCGCACCAGGTAATCATTGAGCTGGGCGCGCAGGCTGGTGCGCACGCGGGGGAAATCCACGTAGCGTTCCAGGCGCGCGGTGTCGCGTTGTTCGATGGCCTTGGACAGGCCATGCACGGTCAGGTAAGGGCCGCCGAACCACCAGCCCGCTACCACGACGATCAGCAGAACGAGGATGCCAATGAGCTTCTTCATGTGTACAGCCTGCCGCAAGTGGGGGTGCTGGTGGTGAACGACGGGTGATGCCTGTGATGGCCCCGGCGCCGTTCAGAACTCCAGATCCAGCGCGGCGCACAGGTAGTCGACGAACGGCCCCAACGCCGCCAGGTCCTTGCCGAGCGTGGACAGCAGGCGCGGGCCGGTCATCGTGGCATCATCCAGCGAACGCCACATCACCCAATTGCGATGCTTGAGGTCATCGATGAATTCGAAGTCGGCCGGGAAGCCACGCGGTGGACGCACCAGCTTCTCGGTTTCCTCGAAGTCGAAACGCTTGCGCAGCGCCGGTGCATGCGCGGCTGCCTTCCAGCTGCCGGGGTTGTCGAGGATGAAGTGGCGGACGCGGCGCTGGGTTTCCGGCTCGGGATGCCACAGCCCAGCACCGACGAAGCTCTCGCCCGGCTGCAGGTGCACGTAGAACGAGGGCGCGGCCACTTCGCGGCGGCGCTCATGGAACAGGCGCGCGCCCTGCCAGGTTTTGTACGGCGACTTGTCATGGGAGAAACGCGCATCGCGGTGAATGCGGAACAACGAGCCGCCCACGCCACGGGTGTCTGCGCGGAAGTGTCCGCTCACCTCGGTCAGCGCCGGCTGCAGGTCGCCCAGCAGGCGCAGGAACGGCTGCCGCACGTGGTCTTCGTACTGCTGGCGATGGTCGTTGAACCAGGTCTTGTCGTTGTGCAGCGCCAGGCTGCGCAGGAACTTGAAACTGGCATCGGAGAAATAGGTGCTCACAGGTCCTCCTGCAGGTGCTGGCCCCAGTCACGCAGCGATTGCAGCAGCGTGGCGCGGCGAACGTCGTCGGGTGCCTCGGCCGCCAGCGCGTCGAGCTGCTGCTGGTACTGGACCAGATTGAGTTCGCCCAGGCCTTCCTCGCCGAACAGGCGCTGGCGGCGATAGGCATTCCAGCGCTCGCGTTCTTCCGGTGCGAGGCTGCCGGGATGATTGCGGGCGCGGTAGCGGAACAACAGCTCGGGCAGCCGCGGGTCGCGGAAGCGGCCTTCCAGTGCTGCCAGCTGTTCCGGTGGCGTGGTCCGTGCCAGTGCCAGCAGCGGCTTGTCGCCGGCGCCGAGGAAGCCGTCGTACAGCGATGCATCCACATCGGAAACGCTCGCCGCGCGCGGCTGGTTATAGACCTGGCGCGCCTTCTCGGCCAACTGCGGCGCGAACGCGCGCAGGCGTTCGGCCTTGGCTTCGATCGCTGCTACGTCCAGCCCGAGTCGTGCGTGGTCATCGGCGCGCAGGTGGTTCCAGGCCACCAGTGCCGGCACCTTGTTCAGGTGCACTTCCTTCAACGGCACCCGGGCGACGCCTTCGGGCAGTTCGCTGGCGCGCAGGTACAGGCGCTGGGCGATCACTTCGGCGGGCAGTTCCAGCAGGTCATCGATGTCGCCGTCGAGGTCGAACACGATCACCCGGTTGTTGATGGTCGGATGTACCGCCAGCGGCAGCACCGGCGCGGCGCACAGGCGGCTGGCCGGGTAGCGCATGGAGATATGCAGCACCGGCTTCAAAGCGGTGATGTCGAGCAGGCTGCCGACGAAACGCTTGTCGCGCAGCTTCAATGCGTAGTCCCACAGGCGCGGCTGCGACTGCTTGAACAGGCGCGCCATGCCGATCGTCGCGCGCACGTCCGACAGTGCTTCGTGGGCATCGCCTTCGCGCACGCCATTGGCCTCGGCCAGGTGTTCGAGCTTGAACGAGGTGGCACCGTCCTCGCGCTTGGGCCAGTGGATGCCATCCGGGCGGATGGCATGCATCAGCCGCAGCATGTCCAGCAGGTCCCAGCGCGAATTGCCGTTGCGCCACTCGCGTTCGTACGGGTCGTGGAAGTTGCGGAACAGGCCGTAGCGGATGAACTCGTCGTCGAAGCGCAGTGTGTTGTAGCCCAGCGCGCAGGTGCCGGGGCGCGAGAGCTGCTCGTTGATGCGATCGAATGCTTCGGCTTCGCTGATGCCTTCGGCCAGCGCCTGCTGCGGGGTGATGCCGGTGACCATCGTTGCCATCGGCGAGGGCAGCAGATCATCGGCCGGGCGCACGAAGAAGCTGACCGGCGTGTCGATCTCGTTGAGATCGCTGTCGGTACGGATTGCCGCGTACTGGGAGATACGGGTGCGACGCGGATCCTGGCCGAAGGTTTCCAGGTCGTAGAACAGGAAGCTGTCGGCCATCAGTGTGCGCCCTCCAGCACCGGCAGCCGCGCATGGATCTGCGCCTCCAGTGCGTTCCAGTCGATGTTGTCCAGGGTATCGTGGCCTGCGGTGGCGGCGATCAGCATCTCGCGCTGGAGGTCGGTGCGGCGCAGTGCCTCGGCATAGGGCGTGTGCAGGAAGGTCACCATCGTGTAGTGCGGCACGAAGCGCGTCGGCCAGCGCCGCTGCAGTTCCTGCTCCAGTTCACGCTGCAGCAGGAAGGCCGGATCGGCCACCCTGTCACGCATCTCCAGATAGTTCTCCAGCGCCATCTGCTGGATCGCACGCGCGTTCGGCTTGCGCTCGGCTTCGAATGCGGCGAACGCGCTCTGCAGGTCGTCCGCCTCCATCAGATGGCGGGCCAGTGCCACGCAGTCCTCGAACGCGCAGTTCATGCCCTGGCCGTGGAACGGCACCATGGCATGCGCGGCATCACCGATCAGCACGGCGCGGTCCTGCTGGTGCCAGCGTTCCAGGGTGAGCGTGCCGAGCAGGCCCGGCGGATGCTGCTCCCAGTCTGCGCGCAGGTTGGGAATCAGCGGCAGGGCATCGGCGAACTCGCGCGCGAACAGTGCTTCAGCCTGGGCGCCGGTAGTGACCGTGGCGAAGCTCGGATCGCCCTGGTTGGGCAGGAACAGGGTGACGGTGAACGTGCCCTCGTGATTGGGCAGGGCGATGCACATGTAGTGGCCGCGCGGCCAGATGTGCAGCGCATTGCGCTCGATACGGAAGCCGCCATCGTCGGTAGGCGGGATCTCCAGTTCCTTGTAGGAATGGTCGAGGAAGGCAATGTCCTCGCCCAGCGGTTCGCGCCGGTTCATCGCCGCACGCAGCGCCGAGCCGGCGCCGTCGGCACCCACCAGCGTATCGAAGCGGATATCGTGCGGGCTGTCGTCACGATCATCGATGAAGCGCGCGTAGCCGGCATCGAAATCGACGGTGTGCAGGCGGCGGTGGAAATGCACGGTGGCACCGGCCTGCTCGGCCAGTTCCAGCAGCGTGGTGTTCAGGTCACTGCGATGGATCGACCAGATCACTTCGCTGTCGTCGCGGCCATAACGCTGCAGTTGCGGCCCGCCTTCGCGCGGATGCACCATGCGCCCGCGCATCATCACCGCACGCGCCATCACTTCATCTTCCACGCCGGCCTGGCGCAACGCGTTGCGTCCGCGCTCGGCCAGGGCCAGGTTGATCGAGCGACCGCTTTCGTAATCGGCGATGCGCGGATCGCCACGGCGTTCGTACAGAGTGATGCGCCAGCCCTGCCGTGACAGCAGGATGGCCAGCAGGGAGCCGGCGAGGCCGGCGCCGACAATGCTCAGCGAGCGGGATGCATGTGCGATCAACGAACTGTCCAGCAGTAGGGGAGGGCGGCTTACAGGCCGGCCCAGGCTTCCACTTCCTCGACGAAGTGGTGCACGTCGAGGTAGCGGTTGTAGAGCGGAGTGGGCGAGATGCGGATCACGTCCGGTTCGCGCCAGTCACCCAGCACGCCGATGGCGCGCAGATGCTCGAACAGGGCGCGTCCGCGCTCGCGGCCGCCGATCACCCGCAGCGACAGCTGGCAGCCGCGGCGCTCCGGCTCGGCCGGGGTGACGATCTCCAGAACCTGCGGCAGGCGCGCGCGTACCAGTGCGTCGAGCATGCCGGTCAGCGCCAGCGACTTGCTGCGCAGCGATTCCATGCCGGCGCGTTCGAACAGGTCCAGCGATGCACGCAGCGGCGCCAGGCCAAGGATCGGCGGATTGCTCAGCTGCCAGCCCTCGGCACCGACCGCAGGCTGGAACTGCGGTGCCATCTGGAAACGGGTGGCTTCGTCGTGGCCCCACCAGCCGGCAAAGCGCGGCAGCGTGGTGTCGCGATGATGGCGCTCGTGCACGAACGCACCGGCCACGGCGCCCGGGCCGCTGTTGAGGTACTTGTAGTGACACCACACGGCGAAGTCCGGGGCGACGTCATGCAGGTGCAGCGGCAGGTTGCCGACCGAGTGCGCCAGGTCGAAGCCGATGCGTGCGCCCTGCAGGCGTGCTGCGCGGGTGATCGCATCCAGGTCGAAGGCCTGGCCGCTGCGGTACTGCACGCCAGGCCACAGCACCAGCGCCAGGCGCGGACCGTGCGTGGCGATCGCGCGTTCGATCGCGGCCATCGAGATCGTGCCGTTGGTTTCATCCGGCTGCACTTCCACCAGGCAGTCGGCCGGGTCGAAGCCATGGAAGCGGATCTGCGCCTCCACCGCATGGCGGTCGGTCGGGAACGCGCCGGCTTCCATCAGGATCACCGGGCGTTCGGCCGTGGGCCGGTAGAAGCTGACCATCATCAGGTGCAGGTTCACGCTCAGCGTGTTCATCGCCACCACTTCGCTGGGCAGCGCACCGACCACGCGAGCCAGCTGTGCGCTGACCAGGCGGTGGTACGACAGCCATTGGGTCGGCCCGGTGAAGTGGCCTTCCACCGCCAGTTCGCCCCATTGCTTCATCACTTCCTGCACCGCCGCCTGCGCGCCGCGCGGTTGCAGGCCCAGCGAGTTGCCGACGAAGTAGGTCTGCTCACCACCACCGTGGCGCGGAATCAGGAATTCCTGCCGCAGCGGCCGCAGCGGATCGGCGGCATCAAGGGCAATGGCGTGGGTGCGGCTGAGCAGGTCGGACATGGTCGGGCAACAGGCTGCAACGGGGCTGCCAGTGTAGCGCCTGGCATGGCGTAGCCGGTGGCGGGGATGCATGCATGCCGCCAAGCCTGTAGAGCCGAGCCCATGCTCGGCTACGTGGGCCCACAGCCGAGCATGGGCTCGGCTCTACAAGGGCGGATTGTCAGCCAGCCCGGGCTGGCACCGGCAACGGATCCACGTGGCCACATTCGCTGCAGGTGCGTAGTTCCAGGCTGGCCTGGTAGCGCGCGAACACCTTCGGCAGGTCGGTCTCGATGTTCTGCAGCGTGAAGTACTCTTCGTACAGCTTGTGGTTGCAGCGCTCGCAATGCCAGATCACGCCGTCGCGCTCATGCGGCAGGCGCTTGCGTTCCACCACCAGGCCGACGCCGCCGGGTGGGCGCCGCGGTGAGTGCGGCACCTTGCCCGGCAGCAGGAAGATTTCGCCGGCACGGATCGGAATATCGCGCACCGCGCCATCCTCCTGCACCTTCAGCACCATCTCGCCTTCCAGCTGGTAAAACCACTCCGGGCCTTCGTCGTAGTGGAAATCGGTGCGGCTGTTCGGCCCGCCGACCACCATCACGATGAAATCGCCGTTGTCGATCATCCTGTTGCCGACCGGCGGCTTCAACAGATGCCGGTTTTCCTCGATCCAGCCCAGCAGATTGATGGGGGAGGCAAGCATGGGAGTGTCCGTGGGAGGGAGGGTCAGTCGCGGCGGCCGCGGCGCGGAACGTAGGACAGGGCCTTCTCATACGCAGGCTGCAGGTCTTCCGGTGCGCCCACGTCGATACCCATTTCGCGCACGCGGCCATCCTTCAGGCTGTACACCCAGCCGTGCACCATCAGCTTCTGGCCGCGTGCCCAGGCGTCCTGCACGATTGTCGAGCGGCAGGCGTTGACCACCTGCTCGATAACGTTCAGTTCGCACAGGCGTGCATGCTTCAGCTCCGGCTCCTCGATCGCATCCATGATCGCCGCGTGCTTCTGTGCCACGTCACCGACATGGCGCAGCCAGTTGTCGGCCAGGCCCACCCGCGTGTTGTTCAAGCTGGCGTGCACGCCGCCGCAGCCGTAGTGGCCGACGATCAGGATGTGCTTCACCTTCAGCTGGTCCACGGCGTACTGGATCACGCTGAGGCAGTTCAGGTCGGTGTGCACCACGACGTTGGCCACGTTGCGATGCACGAACACCTCACCCGGGGCCATGCCGATGATCTGGTTGGCTGGCACGCGCGAGTCGGAGCAGCCGATCCACAGGTATTCCGGATGCTGCTGCTTGGCCAGCTGATGGAAGAAGTCCGGATCTTCCTTCTCGATCCGGTCAGCCCATTCGCGGTTGTTCTGCAGCAGCTTGTGGATGTCTTTCATGTTCGGATGTCCCTGACGTCAGGTGGGGGCAAGGCGCGGCCGTTCTGGTCGCGTCGTCGCGGGAAACAGAGCGCTCAGCTGCCTGCGGCGGCTTCGTCGCGATACCGGCGCATCCACTGCGCCAGTTCGGTGGAATGAGGGGTGTCCAGGCGTTCCAGTTCGGCGATCGCCGCCTGCTGGTTGGCCTCGGGGTGGTTCTGGCTCAGCTTCAGCTTCAGCTGCACCTGTTCCACGGTGAAGCGGAAGCCGACGATGCCGCGCAGCTGGCGCCGGTGGTCGTCGCGCTCGGGTTCGAACTTCCACGCCTGGCCGACGCTGGCCTCGAAGTGGTTGCTGATATCGCTGACCAGCTGGGCGAGGGCATCGGTCTCGTCGAAGGGCTGCAGCTGGCCGCGCAGCTCGGCGGCGGCGTAGTTCCAGGTAGGCACCCGCGCGGCAGGTTCCTTGTCCGGGTACCAGCTGGCCGAGACATAGCCATGCGGCCCGTCCACCAGCACCTTGGCCGCACCGTTGTGGCGTGCCTGCGGGTTGGCACGGGCCCAGTGGCCGCGCAGCTCGATGTGGTCGCCGTCGCGCTGGTACAGCACCGGCAACCGGGTCAGTTCCGGCAGGCCATCGCCACCGGCGGTGAGCACGGTGACGAATGGATCGCGCGCCAACAGGCGATCCAGCCACAGCAGGTCGGTCTCGGCGAAAGCGCGCGGGGTGAACATCGGTTGGCCTCAGGCGCGGCTGCCGAGTGACTGCACCATGCGCCCGCGCAGGCCTTCGTCGCTGCCTGCCTGCGGTGGCTGCACTTCATGCAGCGAGAAGCCGCGCACCAACGCATCTTCTTCATCCAGGCCGTCGTACTCGACGAACTCGGCGTCGAACAGTTGCGAGCGGGCGGTGTCCTCGCTGTCGTAGCTCAGCGTATTGCCATCGCTGTCCAGCACTTCGGCGGTGCCGGCTTCGCGGATGCGCAGGCGTGCCCAGATCAGGGTGTTGCCGAGGCTGGCCAGCCACCAGCTGTCGCGGACGTGGGAAAGGTCGTTCATGTGTGTCTTACCAGAGCGAGGCCAGCCAGAGCAGGGCAGCCATGCCCAGTCCGGCCAGCAGGGTCAGCAGCGATACCCAGGCGGGCGTTGCCAGCCCGGACAGCGAGCGGTCCGGCTGGGTGCGGTATTCGCGCCGCAGCAGCCAGCCCAGCGCATCGGGCCTGAGGAAGGCGCCACTGCCGAAGCGTTGCGCCAGCGCCGGATGGCGATCGCGCACATGCACCAGGGTCAGCGGCCAGAAAATCACGAAGGCACTGAACCCGGCCACTGCAACGCCGACGAAACACAGGGCGAAGAACAGGGTCATGGGGGCAGTACCTCCGTGGTCGTGCGTGTGGGCTTAGAAGTCCGCGCTGCCCGGGGCGCGCGGGTAGGGGATCGCATCGCGGATGTTGGACAGGCCGCAGACGTAGACCACCAGGCGCTCGAAGCCGAGGCCGAAACCGGCATGCGGCACCGAACCGTAGCGGCGGAAATCGCGGTACCAGCTGTAATGCTCGCGATCCAGGCCGAACTGCGCCATGCGTGCATCCAGCACATCCAGACGCTCTTCGCGCTGGCTGCCGCCGATGATCTCGCCGATGCCCGGAGCCAGCACGTCCATCGCGGCGACGGTCCTGCCGTCATCGTTCAGACGCATGTAGAAGGCCTTGATGTGCTCGGGGTAGTTGGTCACCACCACCGGGCGGCCGACGTGTTCCTCGGTCAGCCAGCGCTCGTGCTCGGTCTGCAGGTCCAGGCCCCATTCGACCGGGAAGTCGAACTTCCGGCCCGATTTCTGCAGCAGGCTGACCGCATCGGTGTAATCGATGCGCTCGAACGGCGCGTTGATGAAGTCTTCCAGCTTGGTGATCGCGTTCTTGTCCACGCGCTCGGCGATGAAGGCCAGGTCGTCGCCGCGCTCGTTGAGCACCGCGCGGAACAGGTACTTCAGGAATTCTTCGGCCAGGCGTGCGTCTTCTGCCAGGTCGGCGAAGGCGATTTCCGGCTCGATCATCCAGAACTCCGCCAGATGGCGGGTGGTGTGGCTGTTCTCGGCGCGGAAGGTCGGGCCGAAGGTGTACACCTTGCTCAGCGCCAGGCAGTAAGCCTCGACGTTCAGCTGGCCGGACACGGTCAGGAAGGTCTCCTTGCCGAAGAAATCGCGGCTGAAGTCGATCCCGCCCTGGGCGTCACGCGGCAGGTTCACCATGTCCAGGGTGGACACGCGGAACATCTGGCCGGCACCTTCGGCGTCGGAGGTGGTGATGATCGGGGTGCTGATCCAGTTGAAGCCGTTCTCGTGGAAGAAACGGTGCACGGCCTGGGCCAGGCAGTTGCGGATGCGGGTGACTGCGCCGAACAGGTTGGTGCGCGGGCGCAGGTGCGCCACTTCACGCAGGAACTCCGGCGTCATCGGCTTGGGCTGGATCGGGTAGGTGAGCGGGTCTTCGACCCAGCCGACCACCTCGACCGCGCTGGCCTGGATCTCGAACGACTGGCCCTTGCCCTGCGACTTCACCAAAGTGCCGGTGGCCACCAGCGAGCAGCCGGTGGTCAGGCGCTTGATCTCGTCGAAGTTGGCCAGCGCGTCACCGGCCACGACCTGGATCGGGGCGAAGCAGGAGCCGTCGGTCACATTCACGAAAGCCAGATTTGCTGAACCGCGCACCGTGCGCACCCAACCGCGTACCGTGACTTCGCCACCTTCCGGGATCTTCCCGGCAAGCGCATGTTCAACGCTGACCACCGTCATGACTTGAATCCTCTGCTGATCGACTCGATCTCTGAACACGGGAGTTTACCGGTTGCAGCGTTCTGCTTGCGAGGCATTTCTGCGGTCATCGGCTCCCTATAATGTCCCGGTACCTCTGGAGTGATCCACCATGGCTGTCAGCCTGACCCCTATTGCCTTCGAGCGCGTGCAGCGCTTCGTCGCCCAGACCCCCGGCGCGCTGGGCCTGCGCTTTGGCGTGACCAAGACCGGCTGCTCCGGCTGGGGCCACATCACCGACCTGGCCCGCGACGAGCGCCCGGACGACACCGTGTTCGACCAGGACGGGGTGAAGATCTACGTCGACGCCAAGAGCCTGGCCCTGGTGGATGGCACCGTGATCGACTTCGGCAAGCACGGCCTGAGCGAGACCTTCACGTTCAGCAACCCGAATGCCACCGCCGAGTGTGGCTGCGGCGAGAGCTTCACCACCGACGCCGACAAGGCCTGAGCCCCGCTTGGGTGGGGGCTGACCTTGGTCGGCACGGACGTTGCGGCGCTCTGGCCTTGGTCACCGACGGTTGCGCCAGGCAGCCCAGGCCAACGACGCCCCGCCTGTCATCAGGCCGGTCGCTGCAAAGGCGCCTGGCAGCCCTGTGGCGTCGTGCAGAAGATGCATCAGCAGTGCCGCCACCAAGCTCAGAAAGCCCAGGGCCGTAGCGCCGCTGATCGGGCCGTTGCCCACACGGAACAGGCGACCATTGTCGCGGTTGATCCAGTCTCGGATTCGTGTGAGGCGGTCCATGGCTGGACGTTAGCGCAGAGGATCCACGGATGGAACGACCGGTTTTTGCTTATTCTCCCAACGCCTACGCGATCTCCTTCGAGGAGGTGGCGGGTGTCTGCGATTGCTGTGGCGAGCCGCGGGCGCTGCGCTACCTGTGCACGTTCTATTGTGCCGGCGATGCGCCGGACTATCTGTGTCCCTGGTGCATTGCCGATGGCCGAGCGGTTGAGCGTTTCCAGGGCGATTTCATCGGCTGGAGCGACATCGAGGGCGTGTCGCCGGACCCGGCCGATCCGCCACCGACCATTCCCCGCGAGCAGTTGCTGGAGATCTGCGAGCGTACCCCGGGTTACTTCTCCTGGCAGCAGCCGGTCTGGCTGACCCACTGCAATACTCCCTGTGCGTTCCTGGGCTATGCCGGCCGCGATGACCTGGCGCCGATCCTGGAGGAGGTCCGGCCCGACGTGGCAGCGGTCAACCCGCGTGATGCCGACTGGGTGCTGCGGCACCTGACACGCGAGGGGCAGATGGTCGGTTGCCTGTTCCGGTGCCTGCAGTGCGGCCAGCACCGGCTTCATGTTGATCTGGCGTAGTTCAGGTTGTTGAATTTCAAGGAGATTGGTTGGATTCCGGGGCGCTGCCTGCGGCCCCTCGTTGGCCCCTGAAGGTCAGCGCCTTGTTCACGCCCCCCATCTGCGCCATAATGCGCGGCTTCCTGCCTCTCTGGCAGGATCCCTTGCCCCACCGCGGTATCAACGGCGGGGGGCTGTCCGGCCGCAAGGCCACATCCGAAAGGTAGAAAAACATGAGTCGTCATTACGAAATCGTGTTCATGGTCCATCCGGACCAGAGCGAGCAGGTCCCGGCCATGATCGAGCGCTACAAGTCGCTGGTCGAGAACGGCAACGGCACCATCCACCGTCTGGAAGACTGGGGCCGCCGCCAGCTGGCGTACCCGATCCAGAACCTGGTGAAGGCGCACTACGTGCTGCTGAACATCGAAGTCGACCAGGCTGTTCTGACCGAACTGACCGAGAGCTTCCGCTTCAACGACGCCGTGCTGCGCAACCTGGTCATCAAGCGTGACGAGGCTGACACCGAGCAGTCGCTGATCATGAAGAGCAAGGATGAGAAGGGCGACAAGCCCGAGCGTGGTGAGCGTCGTCGTCGTGATGACGAAGAAGGCGAAACCACCCCCGCCGCTGACAACGATGCCGGCGACGACGCCGCTTCGGCCGCCTAAGGAGCACTGACATGTCCAAGTTCTTCCGTCGCCGCAAGTTCTGCAAGTTCACGGCCGAAGGTGTCAAGGAGATCGACTACAAGGATCTCAACACCCTGCGCCAGTACCTGACCGAGAACGGCAAGATCGTGCCGAGCCGCGTCACCGGTACCAAGTCGAAGTACCAGCGTCAGCTGGCGACCGCCGTCAAGCGCGCTCGCTTCCTGGCCCTGATTCCGTACACCGACAACCACGACGTCTGATGCCAGCGGGGCAGCTTCGCGCTGCCCCCGCTGTGCCAGCTATTCGGACAGCCTTTGTTGCGGGGCACGCGCCTCGCTAACGAATAACTTATCTGGAGCAATACCATGCAGCTGATCCTCCTGCAGAAAGTCACCAACCTCGGCAACCTGGGCGACCTGGTCGACGTGAAGCCGGGCTACGGCCGTAACTTCCTCGTGCCGCAGGGCAAGGCCGTTCCGGCCACCGAGAGCAACAAGGCCGAGTTCGAAGCCAAGCGCGCTGAATACGAAGCCAAGGCCCAGTCCATCCACGCCGACGCTGAAGCCCGCAAGGCCAAGCTGGAAGGCGCGAGCGTGACCGTCGCCGCCAACGCTTCGACCGAAGGCAAGCTGTACGGCTCGGTCGGCGCCCGCGAAATCGCCGATGCCTTCACCGCTGCTGGCCTGCCGCTGAGCAAGAGCGAAGTCATCCTGGGCGAAGGCGCCTTCCGCAACATTGGCGAGTACGAAGTCCTGGTGCACCTGCACGCGGACGTCGAGACCACCGTCAAGGTCGTGGTTGAAGCCGAAAAGGCCTGATCCCACGCCGCAAGGCCTGGTATCACCAGAACGGGCGCCCGCAAGGGTGCCCGTTTTGTTTTGGGCGATGGCCGGGTATGTAGAGTCGAGCCATGCTCGACTGGTTGCCTTGCAGTACCAGCCCTTGCTACGAAGCGACTTGCAGGAAGTGGCGTTCAAAATCTGCGAGCGCATTGGCAACATCGGTTCGTAATTGATCGTGCTGGAGGAGTTCTCCTGCGCGACGCGCTCGTTCGACCATCATGCCGAGGCAACAGGCGATATCGTGTGACACGACAGGCGCGAGGATGGTTCTGCTGCGCGTTTCCCACGGCTGGCGGGCGTAGACCAGATCCATCGTCATCCGATGCTTCTTGAGGAACAGCTTCAATCGTTCAGGCCCCTCTGATTCGAAGTCCTGGATCTTTCCGGAGACGCGAAGGCCTATAGCCAGGCTTGTGATGGTTTGGAAGTAGTTCCCCGTTACATGGTGCTCGAAGCAGGTATTCAGTCGCTGCTGAAGTGGGAAGAAGAGGTTTCCTGACTGGGGATCGCCATACTGGCCGCTGATCTTTATCTGCATTGGGCTTGCTCAAGTCGTCTGAATGACGAATCGTCCGCAGTCTGTCGAAGGTGAGGGAATGTTGCGATCAAGCAACAGATAGCCCATCCCACCGACAAGAATTCCTCGATGCGTCGGCGCTGCCCGGTTCAAGCGGGAACTGTTGATCTGGAGAATGAACTCCTCTCCTTCAGCGCTGTGTTCCTGAAGCCATGCAGGGATGCCCCCAATCTTGGCGATTCCGTTATCGGCGCTGTCCGGGGCGGGAATTGCCTCAGTGTTGATCAGGCGTGGGGTAAATGCGTGCTTGGCGCTGGATACGCTGTGGTCGCTCGGCAGATGGGCGATGACCCGCCCGCCAGCCTGCAATGCAGTCTCGATATAGGCATCGTCCCGAACGTCATAGGGCGTGAAAATCGATATGCAGAGATTCGCTTTGATGTTGACCTGCGGAACGTGCGTTTGGATGAACGATGCAGGGAGGCTTGCAAGATGAAGCATCGCCTTGCCGCTGGTCTCGCAGGGCCATGCAGAGCCGACAGAGAGGTACGGACTACCGCCCAGGAAAGCGAGATCCAAAGCCTGGCCGGGATTCTCAAACCTCAGCTCTCGATAGAAGGGCTGGCTAGCTCTATTCATCCGCCAATATTGCCGCCCCGACCGTTGGTCGGCGAGACTTTTGAAAAATATCCATATGAATCAATTATTTGATTGAAACGGTAGGCATATGTGTGGCCTTAAAGCGACATCTCGACGTAAAGCGGGTGGCGGCTAGATGCTTTCCCCGCCCGTCATCCCGCCCGTCATCCCGCCCGTGGAACATTGGCCCCGCTATACTCATTCCATTGCGTCACCCTTGGCCTTGTTGAATTCTTTTGAAATCAATGGCTTGAGGTGCTGGCTGACCTGACATCCACTATGGTGGCGGCCGTAAGGCCCTTGCCCGGAACCCAATCACGCCATGCGTCTTTCCACGATCAAGCTGTCCGGCTTCAAGTCCTTCGTCGATCCGACCACCCTGCACCTGCCGACCAACATGACCGGCGTGGTGGGCCCCAATGGCTGCGGCAAGTCGAACATCATCGACGCGGTGCGCTGGGTCATGGGCGAGAGCTCGGCCAGCCGCCTGCGGGGTGACTCGCTTACCGACGTGATCTTCTCCGGTTCCAATGCCCGCAAGCCGGTCTCGCAGGCCACCGTCGAGCTGATCTTCGACAACTCCGACCACACGATTTCCGGCGAGTACGCCTCGTTCAACGAGATCTCGGTCAAGCGCACCGTCAGCCGTGACGGCAGCAGCAACTACTACCTCAACGGCACCAAATGCCGCCGCCGCGATATCACCGACCTGTTCCTCGGCACCGGCCTGGGCCCGCGCAGCTACTCGATCATCGAGCAGGGCATGATCAGCCAGATCATCGAGGCGCGTCCGGAAGACCTGCGCGTGTACCTGGAGGAGGCCGCCGGCATCTCCAAGTACAAGGAGCGCCGCAAGGAAACCGAGACGCGCATCCGCCACACCCGCGAGAACCTGGACCGTCTTGGCGACCTGCGCGAGGAAATCACCAAGCAGCTCGAACACCTCAAGCGGCAGGCGAAACAGGCCGAGCAGTACCAGGCGCTGCAGGAAGAGCGCCGGGTCAAGGACGCCGAGTGGAAGGCGTTGGAGTACCGCGGCCTGGACGGTCGCCTGTCCAAGCTGCGCGAGGGCCTGTCTCAGGAAGAAACCAAGCTTCAGCAGCTGATTGCCGACCAGCGTGACGCAGAGGCGCGGATCGAGACCTCGCGTGTGCGCCGCGAGGAGGCCGCCGACGCTCTCAACGCCGCGCAGGCCGAGGTCTACCAGGTGGGCAGCACGCTGGCCCGTCTCGAACAGCAGATCCAGCACCAGCGCGAACTGTCGCAGCGCCTGCACAAGGCACGCGATGAAACCCGCCAGGCACTGGCCGAACTGGGCCAGCACATCAGTGGTGACGAAGCCAAGCTGATGGTGCTGCGCGAAGCGGTTGATGCGGCCACCCCGCAGCTGGAAGCGCTGCAGGAAGAGAATGAGATCAAGCAGGAAGGCCTGCGCGAGGCGGAAGCGCGGTTGTCCGATTGGCAGCAGCGTTGGGAGCAGCACACGTCGCAGAGCTCGGAAGCCTCGCGCGCCGGCGAGGTCGAGCGCACCCGCGTGGACTACCTGGACAAGCAGATCCTTGACGCCGATCGTCGCCGCGAAGCGCTGGCGGCCGAGCGCGCAGGCCTTGACGTGGATGCGCTGGATGAAGTCTTCGAACAACTGCACCTGCAGCACGACACGCAGAAGACCGCGCTTGATGAACTGACCGAACAGGTCGAGGAGCGCAAGCACGGTGTCGCCGCCGTGCAGGAGCAGCAGCGCAACGGCCAGAACGAACTGGCCGAACTGCGCAAGCAGGTCAATGGTCTGCGGGGGCGCCTGTCCTCGCTGGAAACCCTGCAGCAGGCCGCACTCGGCCAGGAGCAGGGCGCGGCGGTGGCCTGGCTGAAGTCGCGTGGCCTGGATTCGGCCGCACGCGTGGGTGAGCGCCTGGATGTCGATGCCGGCTGGGAAAACGCAGTGGAAAGCGCCCTCGGTCAGTTGATCGAAGGCGTGCTGGTCGACGACCCGGCCAGCCTGGTCGATGCGTTGGGCGAGCTGGGCGAAGGCCGCATCGCGCTGGTCGCCAATGACGGCGCGGATCTGAAGGTCGCACCGACCTCGCTGGCTGCACGTGTGCGTGGCCCGGCGCCGATCCGTCGCCTGCTGGCGCGTCTGCACGGCGCGCGCGACCTGGCCGAAGCCAATGCGCTGCAGGCCAACCTGCCTGAGGGCGATTCCATCATCACTCAGGGCGGTGAGCGTCTGGGCGAGGGCTGGGTGCGCGTATCGCGCTCCGGCGCCGCCAAGCAGGGCGCGCTGCTGCGCGAACGCGAAATCAATGAACTGCGCGAGCAGATCGAGCAGCTGCAGTCGCGCGAAGCCGAACTGGAAGAACAGCTGGCCGATTTCCGTGAGCACCTGTTGGCGGCCGAACAGCAGCGCGAGGATGCGCAGCGGGCGCTGTACATGGCACACCGTGCGGTGTCCGAACTGGCCGGCCAGCTGCAGGGCCAGCAGGGCAAGGTCGAGGCGGCGCGTACGCGCATCGACCGTATCGAAGGCGAGCTCCGCCAGTTGCTGGAGACCCTGGACATCAATCGCGAGCAGGCGCGTGAAGCGCGTTCGCGGCTGGAGAATGCGGTCAACAGCATGGGCGACCTGGAGTCGAACCGGCAGGCCCTGGAGGGCGAACGCCGTCAGTTGACCGAGGCGCGCGATCTGGCCCGCGACGCCGCCCGTGCGGTGCGCGAGCGTTCGCACGCGTTGGCGCTGACCCTGGAATCGCAGCGCGCCCAGGTGGCGTCGTTGAGCCAGGCGCTGGAACGCATGAGTACCCAGCGTGGCCAGCTGGATTCGCGCCTTGGCGAACTGCATTCGCAGCTGGACGAAGGCGATACACCGGTCGAGTCGCTGCAGGCAGAGCACCAGAACGCGTTGGAAGAGCGTGTGCGTGCCGATCGCGTGCTGACCGAGGCGCGCACGCTGCTGGATGGCATCGACGCCGAGCTGCGCAATTACGAGCAGACCCGCCACCAGCGCGACGAGCAGGCGTTGTCCCAGCGCGAGCGTATTTCGCAGCGCAAGCTGGACCAGCAGGCATTGGTGCTCAGTGCCGAAACCCTGCAGGGCGCAGTGGAGAAGGCCGGTTTCGTACTGCAGGATGTGATCAATACGCTGCCCGAAGAGGCGCGCCTGGGTGACTGGGAACAAGCCGTGCACCAGATCGATGGCCGCATGCGCCGGCTGGAGCCGGTCAATCTGGCTGCGATCCACGAATATGGCGAAGCCTCGCAGCGCTCGGAGTATCTGGACGCCCAGCACGTGGATCTGACCACGGCGCTGGAGACCCTGGAAGATGCGATCCGCAAGATCGACCGCGAGACCCGTGGCCGTTTCAAGGACACCTTTGATCGGGTCAATGCCGGTGTGCAGGCCCTGTATCCGCGCCTGTTCGGCGGCGGCCACGCCTACCTGGAACTGACCGGCGAAGACCTTCTCGACACCGGTGTGACCATCATGGCGCGCCCCCCGGGCAAGCGGGTCTCGAGCATCTCGCTGCTGTCCGGTGGCGAAAAGGCGATGACCGCCGTGGCGCTGGTGTTTGCGATCTTCCAGCTCAACCCGGCGCCATTCTGCCTGCTGGACGAGGTGGACGCGCCGCTGGATGAAGCCAACGTCGGCCGCCTGGCCAACATGGTCAAGGAAATGAGCGAGAAGGTGCAGTTCCTGTTCGTCAGCCACAACAAGGCCACGATGGAAGCGGCACACCAGTTGTCGGGCGTGACGATGCGCGAACCGGGCGTCAGCCGCCTGGTCAGCGTGGACCTGGAAGAAGCCGCGCGATTGGCGGGCGCGGCCTGACGTGCCATCCTAGTTACCTGAATGAACTAGCCGGAGAACCTAACGAATGTCCGACACGGCACTGTTGCGCATCGGCATCCTGGCCGCCGGCCTGCTGTTGGTCGCTGCGATCTTCCTGTTTGGCCGTCCCAAGAAGAAGCCCCAGGGCCGTCGCCTCGATAGCGCCGAGCCGACCAGCGGCGAGCGCCGTGAGCCGGTGCTGGGCGAGGATGGCGTGCCCGTGGCCGACGCCCGCGCCGAGCCTGGCATGGGCGAGACGGTCGAGCAGGCCGAACTGGGATTGCCCGACGTCGATGGCGCGGCCAGCGACCTGGGCAAGCGCGCGACCCAGGATTTCGACAAGATCGTTTCATTGTTCGTGGCCGCCCGCGCCGGCGAACAACTGCGTGGCGAAGACATCGTCGTGGCAGCGGAAAAGACCGGCCTGGTGTTTGGCCATATGAATGTCTTCCACCGGCTGGTCGAGGGCCATCCCGAACGCGGCCCGATCTTCTCGATGGCCAGCATCATGAAGCCGGGCAGCTTCGACATGGGTAACATCCGCGCCATGGAAACCCCGGCCATCGCCTTCTTCCTGACCCTGCCGGCGCCGCTGACCGCGCTGGATGCCTGGGAGAAGATGCTGCCGACCGTGCAGCGCATGGCCGAGCTGCTGGATGGCGTGGTACTGGATGACGGCCGCAACGCGCTCGGTCGCCAACGCATCGCCCACATCCGTGATGAGCTGCGCGCCTATGACCGCCAGCACCAGGCCCCGCCGCTGACAAAGACCCCGCGCTGGTAAGCGCAGCAGGTCCTGGCGTGCCGACCAACGGTCGGCACCCACCAGACCAGTAGATCCACGCCATGCGTGGATGGGGGCACTCAGGTTCTGCCGGTAGTAGATCCACGCCATGCGTGGATGGGGCGAACCAAGGTTCGCCCCCACCAACAGGGTCAGGCCGGCACGCCCGCCACCTTCGCGAACGCGCTGCGGAAGCGCGCCATCTCGTCTTCGGTGCCCACGGTCACGCGCACGCGCTGCGGCCAGATCGGCCAGCTGCGGCCGATCACCACGCCGTTGTCCGCCATCGCCTTGGCGAAGGCAGCGCCGTCACGCTGCACATCCACCATGAAGCAGTTCGCTTCGGTCGGCAGGCAGTTGAAGCCACGCTTGCCCAGCCAGGCGATGGTGGCCTGCCGGACCTCGGCATTCTGCAGGCGACGCTGCGGGATCAACTGCGGGTCACGCAGGCTGGCCAGTGCCGCTGCAAGTGCGGGCACCGGCAGCGGGTTCTCGCCCAGGCTGGCCAGCTCGCGCAGGCGCTCCGGATGTGCTGCAGCCACGCCAAGACGCAGGCCGGCCATGCCGTACAGCTTGGAGAAGGTGCGCAGCACGATCAGGTCATCGCGCCGCGCCACCTGTGCAATCAGGCTGGGCTGTTCGCTGTACTGCAGATAGGCCTCGTCCAGCAGCACGCGGGTGCCGGCGGGCTTGTTGGCCAGCAGCCAGGCCAGCTCGTCGGCGGGACTGATCGAGCCGGTGGGGTTGTTGGGATTGCACACGTACAGCAGGCCGGTCGGTCGCGCGTGGGCAGCGGCCACCATCGCGCGCAGGTCGTGCGCGCCATCGCCGCGCAGCGGCACCTTCTGCACCTGGGCGCCGCGCGCGGCAGCCATCTCGCCCAGCGTCTCGAAGGTCGGGTCGGCCACCACCAGGCCCGCTTGCAGGCCGGTCCACAGTGTCGCCGCACGGTTCAGCGGTTCGCTGGAGCCCGGATACAGGCGCACATGGTCGGCGGGAATGCCGGCCTGGGCGATGAAGGCGTCACGCACCTCACCGGCCAGGGCGAAGCGGTAACGCCCGCAGCCGGCGATGCTGTCGCGCGCCGCCTGCTGGGCGGCGGGCGAGGGGCCATAGGGGCATTCGTTGAAGTTCAGCAGCACCGCGCCCGCATCGGCGTTTGGCGGGGCAACGGTCGCCGGCTGTGCCTGGGCCGACCGGGGCAGGCCGCTGCCGGCAAGGGCGAGGCCGGCGCCGGCCAGTTGCAGGAAGTGGCGACGGGAGGCAGGCAAGGTCACGGAGGCGGTTCCGGAAGGGCGACCGACGCACGCTAGCGCTGGCAGTGATTGCCGGCAAGCGGTTGCGTAGAGCCGATGCCACGCTCGACTGCTGTTCGCCGCCCGTTGAACCTGGCTCGACGCTACAGACAGGGCCTGACGCGCAGGCGCGGTAGAATTCCCGGCCATCCCAGAACCCGCGGATTCCGATGAGCCCCAGCCCCGCCGAACGTGCCGAAGACCTGCGCCGGCAGATCGCCCAGGCCAACCGCGCCTATCACGAGCTGGATGCGCCGGAGATCCCCGACGTCGACTATGACCGCTTGGTGCGTGAGCTGGAGGTGCTGGAGCGCGAGCATCCTGATCTTGCCCGTGCCGACAGCCCGACCCAGCAGGTGGGCGCCCGCCCCTCGGGACGCTTCGCCGAAGTCACCCATGCGGTGCCGATGCTGTCACTGTCGAATGCCTTCAGCGATGAGGAAGTCGCCGACTTCGTGCGCCGCATTGATGAGCGTCTGCGCCGCGGCACCCTGCATTTTTCAGCCGAACCGAAGATGGACGGCCTGGCGATCAGCCTGCGCTACGAGGACGGCCATTTCGTGCTGGGCGCCACCCGTGGCGATGGCAGCACCGGCGAGGACGTGACCGCCAACCTGCGCGAGATCGGCGACATCCCCAAGCGACTGAAAGGCAAGGACTGGCCGGATGTGCTGGAGGTGCGTGGTGAGGTCTACATGGCCCGCGCCGACTTCGAGGCCTACAACGAGCGCGCGCGCCTGCACGGTGGCAAGGTGCTGGCCAATCCGCGCAACGCCGCCGCCGGTTCGCTGCGCCAGCTTGACCCAAAGATCAGCGCGCAACGCAGGCTCAGTTTCTTCACCTACGGTACCGGTGACGTGCAGGGCGGTGAGTTGCCCGATACGCATTCGGGCACGCTGGCACAGCTGCGCGAATGGGGCTTCCCGGTCAGCGACCTGTGCAAGGTGGTGGAGGGCAGTGACGGCCTGTTGGCGTACTACCGGGACATCGGCGAGCGTCGCGACAGCCTGGCATTCGATATCGATGGTGTGGTCTACAAGCTCGATGATCGCGCCGGCCAGCAGACCATGGGTTTCGTTTCGCGTGCACCGCGCTGGGCCATCGCGCACAAGTTCCCGGCGCAGGAACAGAGCACCACGCTGGAGGCCATCGAAATCCAGATCGGCCGCACCGGTGCTGCCACCCCGGTGGCACGTCTTGCGCCGGTCGCGGTGGCTGGGGTGATCGTCTCCAACGCCACCCTGCACAACGCTGACCAGATCGCGCGGCTGGACGTGCGCGTGGGCGACAGCGTGATCGTGCGCCGTGCTGGCGATGTGATCCCGGAAGTGGTCAGCGTCATCCTCGATCGCCGCCCTGCGGGCACCACGCCCTGGCAGATGCCGACCAACTGCCCGGTATGCGGCTCGGAGATCGTGCGCGAGGAAGGCGCTGCTGCCTGGCGCTGCTCGGGCGAGCTGTCCTGCCCGGCACAGCGCAAGGAAGCCATCGCCCACTTCGCCTCCCGACGTGCGATGGATATCGACGGCCTTGGCGACAAGTACATCGAAACCCTGGTTGACGCTGGCATCGTCAAGAGCGTGGCCGATCTGTACCGCCTCACCCGTGACCAGCTGCTGCACCTGAAGCTGGTGCTGGATGCTGAAGAGCCTTCCGCACTCGCAGCCAGCCTGAAACTGCACCTGCCGGCCGAAGGCAGCGGCGCGGTGCTCAACGCCGTGTTGAAGCTGGATGGCAACGATGCGCGATGGCGCGCACAGGCATTGGCGCAGCCGGCAGCCTTCGAATGGAACACGAAGAAGATCGCCACCAAGTGGGCTGACAACCTGATTGCTGCGATCGACGCCAGCCGTGATGCGACGCTGGAGCGAGTGCTGTTCGCACTGGGCATCGAGCACGTTGGCGAGAGCACCGCCAAGGCGCTGGCACAGTGGTTTGGCGATCTGGCGTTGATCCGCCGTCTGCCGTGGCCGCTGTTCAAGCGCGTGCCGGATATCGGTGGCGAGGTGGCGCGCTCGCTGGGCCACTTCTTCGAACAGGAGGGCAACCAGCAGGCCATCGATGCACTGCTGCAGGTGGGTCAGGTACGCATCAGCGACGTGCATCCGCCGAGCGCAAAGCTGCGCGAAGGTCTTGACCTCGCCCAACTGCTGGTTGAAGCGGAGATTCCCGGCATCACCCGCCTGCGTGCCGAGAAGCTGGTCGCAGCACTGCCCAGCGCACAATTGGTGCTGGACGCCGAGCACGGCCAGTTCGTCAACGCCGGCCTGCCCGATGACACCGCGCGCGGCGTCGCCGACTGGCTGGACAGCGAGGGCCATGGCGCGATGTTGCTGGCAGCCGAAGTGGAGATGAAACACATCCTGGCCAGTGCGCCGGCCCTGGCTGAAGTGGTTGCCGGCCCACTGGACGGGCAGACGGTGGTTCTGACCGGAACGCTGGCCCAGCTCAATCGCGATACCGCCAAGGAGCGCCTGGAGGGGCTGGGCGCCAAGGTATCCGGCAGCGTGTCGAAGAAGACCAGTTTCGTGGTGGCCGGCACCGAGGCCGGTTCCAAGCTGGACAAGGCGCAATCGCTGGGCGTTCCGGTGTGGGATGAAGAGCGCCTGCTGGCCTACCTGGCCGAACACGAATGATGAACCGGCCGGGGGCGCAGGCGCCCGGCACGTAACCGCAGAGAACACTGATGCAGACTGCTCCGCTGGATTTCCGCCTGGCCACCCGTGCCGACGAGGAACTGCTGATCGCGCTGATGCGCGATTTCTACGCCGAAGACAAGATCGAATTCGACGATGCGCGCGTGCGCCGTGGTGTCGATGCGCTGCTGGCCGATCCGCGCAACGGCGAAGTGCTGCTGTGGCTGGACGAGGCCGCAGCTGTCGTTGGCTATGCGGTGATCGCGATGGGCTTCAGCCTGGAGCAGGGCGGCCATTTCATGCTGCTGGACGAGCTCTATCTCAGCCATCGCGCGCGTGGCCGTGGCCGTGGCAAGCGGGCACTGGCCATCTGCGAACAGCGCGCGCGGGGGCGCGGGGTCAGCCGGCTGCGGCTGGAGGTCAACCATCACAACGAACTGGCGCGTCGCCTGTACCTGGCGAGTGGCTACATCGACGACACCCGCGATCTGCTGACCCTGCCGCTGGACCATCCGCGCCCGGAGGGCATCCTGTGAGCGAGGCACTGCTGCGCAGCCTGCAACAGCGCGCCACCCTCAATGCATTGGTGCGGCGCTTCTTCGCTGAGCGTGGCGTGCTGGAGGTGGAGACGCCGATCCTGTCGGTGGCGGGCAACACCGAGCCGAACATCGACAGCTTCCACACCGATTTCAGCGGTCACGTCGATGCGGGCGGTCGCCGCCGCTGGCTGCGCACCTCGCCGGAGTTTCCGCTCAAGCGACTGCTCGCTGCCGGCGTGGGCGACTGCTATGAGTTGGGCCGGGTGTTCCGCAACGGTGAAGCGGGCGGCCGCCACAATCCCGAGTTCACCATGCTGGAGTGGTATCGGGTTGGCTGGGACCATCATCGCCTGCTGCAGGAAACCGCTGAACTGGTGGGGCAGGCGCTGGCGCTGGTGGGGCGCAGCGCGACGTTGCGTGTGCTGAGCTATCGCGAACTGTTCCAGCAGCACGCAGGCGTGGACCCGTTCGATGCTGATGAGGCAGCGCTGCGCGCCGCGCTGGGCGAGGTGCACATCGATCCGCTGGGCCTGACCCGCGATGACTGGCTGGATCTGTTGATGACCCACCGTATCCAACCGCATTTCGATGACGCGGTCATGACCGTCGTCCACGACTGGCCCGCCAGCCAGGCGGCACTGGCGCGCATCCGCGCCGGCACACCGCCGTTGGCCGAACGTTTCGAGCTGTACCTGGGCGCGGTGGAACTGGCCAACGGTTATCACGAACTGAATGATGCGGCTGAACAACGCGCGCGTTTTCAGCATGACCTGCAGCGTCGCCACGCCCGCGGACAGGTACAGCCCGCATTGGATGAAGCGTTGCTGCATGCACTGCCTTTGATGCCCGACTGTGCCGGCGTTGCCGTTGGCATCGATCGCCTGTTGATGGCGATGCACCGTACACCGCGCATTGCAGATGTACTTGCATTCGATTTCGCCCACGCATGACCCGACGATTTCCCATGGTCCTGGCAGGCTGAACGAAAACGCGCTTTGTCGCGCTTGATTCAGCAAGCACGATGATGCTCTTATCACAGCCGATACCGCACACTTGCGTCGTGGTTCATCCATTCATGGGGAAGGCTTTGGTCAAGTGGTTTGCGGTCGTAGCGGCACCGATGTACTCCGTGGCGATATGGGGTGGCCTGCTTCCGTCGACCGCATCGGCGCAGTCGCTTGGCTATGACACCGAAGTGGTGACCTGCGAATCCCGCGACATGGGCTGGGTGCACTGTGATATCGACGTCAGCAACGGCGTCGACCTGATCCGCCAGTTGTCCAGCAACAGCTGCATCCGTGGCAGCGAGTGGGGCACCGACCGCAGTGGCGTGTGGGTGACCCTGGGCTGCCGCGCCGAATTCCGCGCGCGCCGTGCAGAGAATGGTGCTGCGCCCTCGGCCGAGGGTCGCAAGCGCCTGGTGCGACGGGTCGTGCGCTGTGAGTCCAACGGTCGCCCGCAGAGTTGTCCGGTACGCCTGGATGGTGCGCCAGTGCGGCTGCTGCGGCAGCTGTCGGTGCTGCCGTGCCGGGAAGGGCAGGGCTGGGGCTACAAGCGCAATGAGGTATGGACCACCCGCGGTTGCCAGGGTGACTTCGAGGTGGCCGACGAACAGGGCCGTTTCGTCGACATGCCGCGCCGGCTGACCTGCGAATCCAAGTCCAAGAAGCGCCGCTTCTGTGGCGCCAGCATCTCCACCAGCGCCACCATCTCCAACCAGCTTTCCAGCACCCCGTGCGAGGAAGGAAATACCTGGGGCTGGAACCGCAATGGCATCTGGGTCGACGGCGGCTGCCGCGCCGAATTCTCGGTGAACTGATCCGGACAGGATCCATCCGCGCGTGGCGTGGCCCTACAATGGGCCCATGAACACTGCCACCGACCTCGACTACGCCCGCTACGACCACATCCGCCCGATCCTGTGGACCGGCGATACCCTGCAACTGCTTGACCAGCGCAAGCTGCCGTTCGTGGTCGAGCATGTGGCCTGCCATGACAGCGATGAGGTGGCCGCTGCCATCCACGCCCTGACCGTGCGCGGCGCGCCGGCCATCGGCATCGCTGCCGCCTGGGGTGTGGTGCTGGCCGCACGTGATGTGCAGGCCGCCGACGGCGCGCACGCCCTGCAGCAGCTGGAACCGGCGCTGCAGCGGCTGAACGCCTCACGCCCGACCGCGGTGAACCTGGCCTGGGCGCTGGCACGCATGCGACGTTGCCTGGGTGCTGCCGGTGCCGACTGGAAGGCGCTGCTGGAGGCGGAGGCACAGGCCATCGCTGAAGAGGACCTGGCCGCCAACCGCCATATGGGCGCCCTCGGTGCCGGCCTGATCGAGGCCGGCAGCGGCGTGTTGACCCATTGCAATACCGGTTCGCTGGCCACCGCCGGCTTCGGTACGGCGCTGGGCGTGATCCGCGCCGGCATGGCCCAGGATCGCATTGCCCGGGTGTTTGCCGGCGAGACCCGGCCGTGGCTGCAGGGTGCGCGCCTGACCGTGTGGGAGCTGCAGCAGGACGGCATCGACGCGACGCTGATTGCCGACTCGGCCGCCTCGCACCTGATGAAGACCGGTGCCGTGCAGTGGGTGATCGTCGGCGCCGACCGGATCTGCGCCAACGGCGATACCGCCAACAAGATCGGCACCTACCAGCTGGCCATCGCGGCCCGCCACCACGGGGTGAAGTTCATGGTGGTGGCGCCGTCCTCGACGGTGGACATGGATACCGTGGACGGCAGCCAGATCGAGATCGAGCAGCGTGATCCGGGCGAACTGTACGGCGTGGGCGGCACCCGCACCGTGGCCGAGGGCATCGCCGCCTGGAACCCGGTGTTCGATGTCACCCCGGGCGAGTTGATCGATGCCATCGTGACCGAGCGGGGAGTGATCCTGAACCCGACCGCGGAGAACATGCGCGCCGCCTTCGGCGGTTGACCCAGGCAGGGGCGGATCCTTTTTCGCACGAGGGGTGCTGACCCTTGGCGGGTCCCATCCACGCATGGCGTGGATCTACCGACCTGCGTCCCCCGGTAATGCCGGCCGCTGGCCGGCAGCACCCCCCCTAAGTTCCTGATTTGTGCCGGTAAAATCCCTGTAAAGGGAGGCGGAAAACAGCCTGTTGTGGTAGTATCCAGAGGTTGAATCGAGGTTCCGGCACGACCGCCCCCGGGTGGATGCGCCGGACTGGACCGCTACCAGACAACGGAACCCGAATGGCAGAAACCGCCAAGGAAATCATCCAGGTCAACCTGGAAGACGAGATGCGCAAGAGCTACCTCGATTACGCCATGAGCGTGATCGTGGGGCGCGCGCTGCCAGATGCGCGCGATGGCCTCAAGCCGGTGCATCGTCGTGTGCTGTTTGCGATGAATGAACTCAACGCGCACAGCAACAAGCCCTACTTCAAGTCGGCACGTATCGTCGGTGACGTCATCGGTAAGTACCACCCGCATGGCGACCAGTCGGTGTACGACACGCTGGTGCGGTTGGCACAGCCGTTCTCGCTGCGTTACATGCTGGTCGATGGCCAGGGTAACTTCGGTTCGGTCGACGGCGACTCCGCCGCGGCGATGCGATACACCGAGGCGCGCATGTCGCGGCTCGCGCATGAGCTGATGGCGGACATCGACAAGGAAACCGTCGATTTCCAGCCCAACTACGACGAAAAGGAACTGGAGCCGACGGTCATGCCGACCCGGTTCCCGAACCTGCTGGTCAATGGTTCGGCCGGTATCGCGGTGGGCATGGCGACCAACATTCCGCCGCACAACCTCACCGAATCGATCAATGCGTGCATCGCGCTGATCGACAATCCGGAAATCGATATCGACGGCCTGATGGAGTTCATCCCGGGCCCGGATTTCCCGACCGCAGGCATCATCAACGGCACCGCCGGCATCATCGCCGGCTATCGCACCGGCCGTGGCCGCGTGCGCATCCGTGCCAAGGCGGATGTCGAAGTGGCCGACAACGGCCGCGAATCGATCATCGTCACTGAAATTCCCTACCAGGTGAACAAGGCGCGTCTGATCGAGAAGATCGCCGAGCTGGTCAAGGAAAAGAAGATCGAAGGCATCAGCGAGCTGCGCGATGAGTCCGACAAGGACGGCATGCGCATCTACATCGAAATCAAGCGTGGCGAGTCGGCCGAGGTTGTGCTCAACAACCTCTACCAGCAGACCCAGATGGAGTCGGTGTTCGGCATCAACATGGTGGCGCTGGTCGACGGTCGCCCGCAGTTGATGAACCTCAAGCAGATGCTGGAGGCCTTCGTCCGCCACCGTCGCGAAGTGGTCACCCGCCGCACCGTGTTCGAGCTGCGCAAGGCGCGCGCCCGTGCCCACGTGCTGGAAGGCCTGACCGTTGCGCTGGCCAACATCGACGAGATGATCGAACTGATCAAGACCTCGCCGAATCCGGGTGAAGCCCGCGAACGCATGCTTGCGCGCCTGTGGGAGCCTGGCCTGGTAGGCTCGATGCTCGGCGCCGCCGGTGCCGAAGCCTCGCGTCCCGATGACCTGCCCAAGGGTGTGGGCCTGATCGAAGGCGGCTACCAGCTGACCGAGATCCAGGCGACCCAGATCCTGGAAATGCGCCTGCACCGCCTGACCGGGCTGGAGCAGGACCGCCTGACCGAGGAATACAAGCAGCTGCTGGAAGTGATCGCCGGGCTGATCCATATCCTGGAAGATCCCGACCGCCTGCTGCAGGTGATCCGCGAAGAGCTGATCAACGTGCGTGCCGAGTTCGGTGACGAGCGCCGTACCGAGATCCGCCACAGCGAAGAAGATCTGGACATCCTCGACCTGATCGCCCCGGAAGACGTGGTGGTCACCGTCTCCCACGCCGGCTACGTGAAGCGCCAACCGGTGAGTGTGTACCGTGCGCAGCGCCGTGGCGGACGTGGCCGCAGCGCGGCGTCGACCAAGGAAGAGGATTTCATCGAACAGCTTTGGCTGGTCAACACGCACGACACGCTGTTGACCTTCACCAGTTCGGGCAAGGTGTTCTGGCTGCCGGTGTACCAGCTGCCCGAAGCCGGTTCCAACGCCCGCGGTCGTCCGATCATCAACTGGATCCCGCTGGAGCCCGGCGAACGCGTGCAGGCCGTGTTGCCGGTGCGCGAGTACGCCGATGGCCAGTTCGTGTTCTTTGCCACGAAGAACGGTACGGTCAAGAAGACCCCGCTGGGCGAGTTCGCCTTCCGTCTGGCCCGCGGCAAGATCGCGATCAATCTCGACGAAGGCGATGCCCTGGTCGGCGTCGGCCTGACCGATGGCGAGCGCGACATCCTGCTGTTCGCCTCCAACGGCAAGACCGTGCGCTTCGGTGAAGACAAGGTCCGCTCGATGGGTCGTACCGCTACCGGCGTGCGTGGCATCAGGATGCCGGCCGGCGAGGAAGTGGTCAGCCTGATCGTGGCCGAGAGTGCTGGCGGCGTCGAGGATGAGAGCGAGGACGACAACGGTGTCGAGGAAGCCATCGCCACGGGCGACGCGGTGATCGAAGGTGCCGACGACGCCAACCTGCGTTACATCCTCACCGCCACCGAAAACGGCTACGGCAAGCGCACCCCGCTGCCGGACTACCCGCGCAAGGGTCGTGGCACGCAGGGCGTCATCGGCATCCAGACCACCGAGCGCAATGGCAAGCTGGTTGCGGCGGTGCTGATGGGTACCGACGATGAAGTCCTGCTGATCTCCGACGGCGGCACCCTGGTGCGTACCCGTGGTTCGGAAATCAGCCGCGTCGGCCGCAACACCCAGGGCGTGACCCTGATCCGCCTGTCCAAGGACGAAAAGCTGCAGGCGGTGGAGCGCATGGATGCCTCGATCGACGAGGACGAGGACGAGGTGGCTGTCGCCACCCCGGCCGCGACCGACGGCGCACCGGTTGCTGCCAGCAGCGAGGACGCCGCGCAGGAGTGATCCTGTCGCGATGCTGAGGTACCCGACGACGCCGGCCTTGTGCCGGCGTCGTCGTGTCTGCGTTCGAAAATACGCACGCACTTCACGGTGACGATGGCATAAGGGCGCATGCTGCCCCCGGAGATCGCCGATGTCCGCCATGCCGCAGTCCGCTTCCGTCGCCACGCCCACCTATCGCCACCCGCTGATCACCGTCCTGGCTCTGTTGCTGATCGTGCTCGGCCTGGTCATCGGCGGGCTCGGTGGCTGGCTGGCCAGCCTCGGGGGCTCCTGGTACTACGCCATCGCCGGCCTCGGCCTGCTGGTCTGCGGCATCCTGTTGTGGGGCAATCGGCGTAGCGGCGCACTGCTGTATGCACTGGTGTTCATCGGCAGCCTGTTGTGGACCTGGTGGGAGTCGGGCAGCGATTACTGGCGATGGGTGCCGCGGCTGGGCCTGGTGACGGTGCTCGGCATCGTCCTGGCGTTGCTGGCGCCGACCCTGCAGGCGCCGGTATCCAGGCGCCTGTCGCGCAGCGTGGCCGCTGTACTGATGCTGGTGTTCGTGGCCGCCTTCGCCCTCGCGTTCACCCCTCATGGCGTGGTCGACGGGCATCAGCCGTTCCCGGAGCCGGCGGTCAGCGCCGGGCTTGATCCCACCCGTGACACCACCGGCCTGCAGCCTGCCGACCAGCCGGCGGATGGCGACTGGCCGTCATGGGGGCGCAGCAATGCCGCCACCCGCTATTCGCCGCTGCAGCAGATCACCCCTGACAACGTAGGCACCCTGCAACTGGCGTGGCAGTTCCGCACCGGCGACCTGCCGAAGAAGCGTTGGGGTGCGGAAACCACGCCATTGAAGATCGGTGATCGGGTGTACCTGTGCACCGCGCGCAATCAGCTGATCGCCCTCGATGCCGGCAACGGCAAGGAACTATGGCGGTTCGATCCAAAGGTGAAGGATGCCTCGATCCCGTACACGGCCGCCTGCCGTGGCGTGTCCTATTACGAGCTGCCCAGCGCGCCGCCCTTGGCCGATGCCGCACTGGCTGACGTGGCCGCCGATCTCGCGCTGCCCGCGCCGCCGCCGACCCGCACCCATCAGAGCGCGGCGCCAGGGAGCCGCTCAGCCTGCAGTGCACGCATCATCGAAGGCACGCTGGACGGCCGCCTGATCGCGGTGGACGCCGACAGCGGTCGCCCCTGCGCGAACTTCGGCAACAACGGCCAGGTCGACATCACCCTGGGCATGGGCGAGGTGCCACCGGGTTACGTATCGATCACCTCGCCGCCGGCGATCGTCCGCGGTGTCATCGTTACCGGCCACCAGGTACTGGACGGTCAGCGCCGCGACGCGCCCTCCGGCGTCATCCAGGCCTACGACGCGATCAGCGGCAAGCTGCGCTGGGCGTGGGACATGGACCAGCCCGAGCGCAGCGGCCTGCCACCGCGCGAGCAGACCTATACGCGTGGCACACCGAACATGTGGACCACGGCTACCGGCGATGAAGCGCTGGGCCTGGTGTACCTGCCGATGGGCAATGCCGCGGGCGACTACTGGAGTGGCTCGCGCACGGAAAACCAGAACAGATACGCGACCTCGCTGGTCGCCATCGATGTAGCCACCGGCAAGCCGGTCTGGCATTTCCAGGCGGTGCGCAAGGACGTCTGGGATTACGACCTGGGTTCACAGGCCAGCCTGATCGATTACCCGACGGCATCGGGGAAGGTGCCGGCAATCCTGCTGCCCACCAAGCAGGGCGACATCTACATCCTCGACCGTCGCAACGGCCAGCTGCTGACCCCGGCCGAAGAGCGCAAGGTGCCACAGGGCGGGGTAGAGCCCGAGCAGCGTGCCGCCACCCAGCTGTTCTCGCTGTACCACACGCTGCGGCGCGACGACGCGCTGACCGAGCGCGACATGTGGGGCATCACTCCCATCGACCAGCTGGTCTGCCGCATCCAGTTCCGCAAGGCGCATTACGAAGGGTTCTACACGCCGCCCCGCAGCGATCACCATTCCATCGAATACCCCGGCTACAACGGTGGTTCGGACTGGGGCAGCGTGGCCATCGATACGCGGCGCGGCGTGATCGTGGCCAACTACAACGACATGCCCAACTACAACCGGCTGGTGCCGCGCGCCGAGGCCGACCGCAAGGGCTGGCTGCCGCGCGAGCAGATCCGCGCGGACAAGGGCGGTGCCGAAGGGGCAGGGGACCCGCAGGTGGGAACGCCCTATGGCATCGACGTCAATGCCGGTTGGCGGCTGCCGTTCACCGGCCTGCTGTGCAAGCAGCCGCCCTATGGCGGCATCCGTGCGATCGACCTGCGCAGCGGCAAGCTGCTGTGGGACCGGCCGTTCGGCAGCGCACGCGGCAACGGCCCCTTTGGCATCCGCTCCGGCCTGCCCATTGAGATCGGCACGCCTAACAATGGCGGTTCGGTGGTGACCGCCAGCGGCCTGATCTTCATCGCCGCAGCGACCGATGACCTGCTGCGTGCCATCGACCTGAAGACCGGCAAGGAACTGTGGCATACCAAGCTGCCAGCGGGTGGCCAGGCCAACCCGATGATGTATGAGCAGGGCGGGCGGCAGTACGTGGTGATCATGGCCGGCGGCCACCATTTCATGGAGACGCCGGCGGGGGATTATGTGATGGCGTATGCGTTGCCGGAATAGCGCCTGGCGATCCGTGGGCGGTCGGTTGGAGGTGACCGCTGTCGCCGAAGTTGCGTGGGTGAGTGTGCACGATCCATCATCGGAACAGGACGGGGTTGGCCAAAGCCCCCTGGGAAGGAAACGCATGCTGAACTCTGAACGCCTGCCGGGGCGTGCCACTCGATTGCTGGCTGGGCTGCTTCTGCTTGGCCCTTGCCTGTGGGCAACCGCGCAGGCCTCGCCCCCGCCCGCCGTACGCAAGCTGCCCAGCGGTGCCGAACTGATCGCCGGCGATGCGCGCTTCCTGAGCGCTGCCTATGCGCCGTGCATGGCGAGCGCGGACACGGTGGCGGACGCTCGCCGTCGCTGTGTCGATGCTGAATTCAAGGTGCACGACGATGCGCTCAACCTCGCCTACAGCGCGGCGCGTTCCACGATGGCAGCCGGTGATCAGCAGCTACTGCGCGATCTGCAGCGGCAATGGCTGCGCCAGCGCGACAGCCGTTGCCCGGAGGGCGGCAATGCCGCTGCCCAACTGGATGCACAGCAGTGCCGTACGCACATGACCCTGCTGCGTGCCCGCCAGCTGCAGGGCGGTGGTGCGGCGGCGCTGGTTGCTGAAGCCAAGGCGGCCCCGGCACCGGCGCAGGTCGCCGCCCATACCGCAGATGGCGCACCCGATAGGCAGGGCAGGATCGTCCTTCAGCCCGGCGAGGGCAGGATCACGCCTGCGCTGCAGGTGGTCTTCCAGGTGGCCGACTGCAGCGGCACCGGCAACGTGACAACCTGTCAGGTGCGGAGCATGGGCGTGACCCGTGGCGGCCGAAAGGTTGCAGTCACGGGCGTGCAGTCACGCCTGACCCGCGCCGGTGCCAATGCCCATGCTGCGGCCGCCGTTCTGCTGGCTGCTTCTGACTTCAACGGCGATGGCTTGCCAGATCTGCAGGTGTGGCAGGACAAGAACGGTGTCTACAACGTTCCCGTCCACGCGTTCTACCTGTTCGATGCCAAGGGCAACCGCTACGTGCGTGCCAGGGCATTGGAAGACGCCATCGGCGGACGTGACATCGACCATATCGACAACGGACGGTTCGTCCTGCGCGGCAAGGTCGGCCCGTGCGAGCGGGAGGACAAGGTCATCCAGCTGCGCGGAACCGAGCCACGCACGCTGCTGATGCGCCGCTACGACACCTGCAAGGGCCAAGCCCCTACCGAATCGGACCTGCTGAAGTAGGTCTTCCCCCCGACGAACGGATGCGTACCGGAACTGGAGAGCTGAAGGATGAGCGAAGGCTATGGAAAGGGTGGGTCAGGCTTCGGCCTGACCCGGGACCAGTCGGTCGAGATGATCGTCCGTACCTGCATCGACAATGGCATTACCGACCACCGGCAGATTGCCTATGTGCTGGCCACAGCGCAGCACGAATCGCGCGATTTCGCCGCGCCGGAGGAAGACTGGGGCAGGAAGCAGGCGGTGGATCTGCGCTACTTCGGCGGTGAAGAGTATTTCGGCCGGGGCTTTGCCCACCTGACCCACGTCAACAACTACGAGCGGCTGGGCGAGGCGCTGGGAATGGGCCGCGAGCTGGTCGAGCATCCGCAGCGGGCGGCCGAAGCGGAAATCGCCACCAAGGTGCTGGTGGTGGGTATGCGCGATGGCATGTTCGGCGCGCGGCTGTCCGACAACGTCAACGCCAACCATGTCGACTACCGTCAGGCGAGGGCCTCGGTCAATGGCGGTGAGCTGAACAACGGCAGCCCCCATCCAGACACCATCGCCACGCTCGCCACTGGATGGGAAGCGCAGGTCGCCGGCCTGGTCCAGCGCGTGCAGCAGCCGGACTTCCAGATGCCGGTGCCGATCCATCAGGGGCCCGCTGGGGCGATGGACCTGCACCGTGGTGACGCCAACCAGCAGGTGCTGGAAGCACAGCAGTACCTGCAGCGGCTGGACATCCGCAACAACGCCAATGCCGCGATCAAGCCCGACGGTGACTTCGGTTCATCCACCGAGCAGGCCGTGCGCCGCTTCCAGACCGAACGGGGTATCAATCCGGCCAATGGCCGCATCGACGATGCGTTGCTGGAGCGCATGCGCACCGACACGCTGGCGGTCGATCCGGACTTCAAGCGCCGGACGGTGACTGACCTGACCGGGCCGCTGGCCGACGGTAACCTGCGCCCAGGTGAGAAGGGCGAGCCGGTGTTCGAGATGCGCCGCCAGCTGGAGGCGCTGGGGTACCTTGCCGAACCGAACCCACGTGCCGAGCGCGATGCGCGCACGTTTGATGCCGGCATGCAGGCGGCCATGCGCGACTTCCAGCAGGACTACGGCCTGCCCCTGCGCCCGGGCAACACCATTGATGAAGATGCGCGCCGGCAGTTGAACGACGCAGCGGTGGCGCGGGAGTTTGCCCCCACCACCGAATTCGACCGCGCGGAGAACTGGCCGCCGCAGCGTCCGCCCTATACGCGGGCGGAGTTCCAGCCGGAGCAGGTACAAGCGCGGCAGCAGGCTGCGGCGAATCCGCCCGTCGCTGGCCCCACCGCACAGGAACCGCTGCCGCAGCACAGTGGCGTGGAGTCGCTGTCAGCCAAGGACGCAGCGCTGTTCGAGCGCATCCGCCAGGGAGTGCCCGGAGCCATCGGCGATGAGCACGTCATGCGGGCCGTGCTGGAGTCCAAGCGCAACGGCATCGACGACGCCGGGCGCGTCGACCGGGTAATGATGGCCGGAGATCGCCTGTGGGTCTCCGGTATGATTCCCGGTGAGCGCGCCAGTGTGGATACGGCGCAGCCCACACGTTCGATGGACGACATGGTGAGCGATCTGGCCGGTGACAACCGGCAGCGCGAGCAGCAACTCGCCCTCGACAGCCGCCAGCACGAGAACCGGGGGCCGTCGCTGGCGTGAGCCGGCGGCAGCGACGTGCCCGTTGTGGGGCCGTCGCTGCTGCGGAGGAGCGTTGATCGAAGCGTTCGCACCGGGTGGCCGCGTCGGTCGATTACGATGGCATTTCGTCACGCCCACGGAGGATCTGCCATCGCCCCGCTGCAACCGCCTGCGTCCTGTTCTGTCCGACTCCGCTGCAGCGCTGGGTTTCTGCTGCTGATCGGCAGCGCCGTCACTGCCAGCGCGCAGACGCCTGCCGGTGCGATCGCAGAATGGGAACTGCACGGCCGCTCCGAAGGCCTGGCCCGCCCCGACACCGTCTGCCAGGATTTCCTGCAGGCGATGGGACGTAAACCAGCCGAGCTGGAATACCTAGGCTGCACGCAGGACGACGATTCCTACATCCAGCCGATGGAAGCGCGGTATCGCGTCAGCGGCGCCTCGGCGGCGAAGATCGAAGCCTATCTGCAGCAGGCCTTCGGCATGCCGCCACTGAAGTACGTCTGCTGTGGCTGGAGCAACGGCGCGCCTTATCTCTGGCGCGAGCAGCCGGGCAGCGTGAAGTACCAGATCGGCATGGGCGTGGAATCGCTGCATCATCCGCGCACGCAGTGGAGCGCGATTCCCTACTTCACGGTGACTGTGGCGGTGAACCGGAAAAGCCCGTGATGGCGTAGGTTTGTACCCGCCGCTGGCGTACAAGACTGACAATCATGCTTCAGCGGCTGGGCGTTGAACGCGGTCAAGGCGATGCGCTTCACCACAACGGACCGCAACACAGAACGCACGCCGATCCGCAGCGAAATGACCGCACGCTGGGGCGGCGGCAAGTAGGGTACTAGGTCGGTACCCGCACCATCTTTGCCATCAGGTGTTCGACCACGCCCGCCGGGTCCGCCGTGCGGCCCACATGTGTGCTGGACATCTGCACCACCGAGCTGCGCTTGGCGGTCAGGAAATGGAAGCGCGCACGCGCGGGCAGCTGCGCGATCGGGCCGGCGCCGGCATCGCCCCGGCAGATCGCCACGATGGCATCCAGCCACGGCTGCAGCGCTTCAACATCCAGCGCCGGCGCGAAGGCCTGCAGTCGCGCAGCGTCGATCTCGATCGCCGCTTCCAGGTGGCGTGCGCCCGGGCAGGACACGATCACGCCGACGTTGATGAACTCCTCGCGTTCCACCCGCGGTACGACGCGGATGACGGCATAGTCATACGTGTGCAGCGTGGGCACGGATGGCCTCCTGCACGAACACCGCACGCACCTTCAGGCGATGCTTCAGGTAGTTGACGTAGCCCTGCCGGTAAGCCTGGGGGCTGTCGAAGGCCGGCTCATCGACCAGCCAGCTGTCCGGCACCAGTCCGACGATGCGCTCGATTTCCGCATCCGGCAGGCGCGCGGCCAGTGCGGCATCGACCTCGGCGATACGGCTGGCGAACGACAGCAGCACGTGGTCGCGGATCAGCACGAAGGGCTTCTCGCAGGCATCGCCGGCAGTGGCCCAGTCGTGATGGAAGTACATCGCCGCACCGTGGTCGATCAGATACAGCTTGCGGTGCCAGACCATCAGATTGGGATTGCGCGTGGTGCGGTCGACGTTGCTGGTGAACGCATCGAACCAGACGATGCGCGACGCCAGCTCAGCGTCCACCGGCATCGCCGCCGGGTCGTAGTTGATCGCGCCGGGCAGGTAATCCAGGCCCAGGTTCAGGCCTTCGCTGGCGTGGATCAGGTCCTGGATCTCCGGGTCGGGCTCGGTGCGGGCGAACTCGCTGTCCAGCTCCACGAACAGAATCTCCGGAATCGGCAGGCCCACCGCGCGAGCCATCTCGCCCGCGATCAACTCGGCAATCAGCGCCTTCGGGCCTTGGCCGGCACCACGGAACTTGAGCACCGCCATGCCGTCGTCGTCGGTCTCGACCACGGCGGGCAATGAGCCACCTTCCCGCAAGGGGGTGATGTAGCGGAGGGCATGGACGGTACGCATGAGGGCATTCTAGCGTGGCCCCCGCGCCGGTTGCTGATCGCACGGCTCACCGGCATGCCCGCCTCGGCCGTTGTGCGGCCTCGGCGGGTGTTTAGCGATGGAGGATCGGGCAGTGCGCCCTTCACCACCGGCACCTTCTGTTGCGGCGACGGGGTGCCCCGCATGTCAGGGAATCTTCTTCACTTCGTCATTCCGTGGCCGGTGGCAGCATTCAACCGTGTAGACGATCAAGCGTTGGTGTGGCCCCCGGTTGCAGGTGTCCCTACCGCTTTTCCGCGACCGACTCCTGCCAGCTTGTTTCCGCCGCATTGCGCAGTGTTGAGTGTGGCCTGCGAGGCCACTTCCCCGGCAAGGAGGCCCGCGATGCACAGTCCTGTTCACACGTACAGCCGCCGCATCAGCACCCGCTGTTTCGCCCAGGCGGAATGCGCTGATGTTGGCGACCATGCTGAGACCGTTGCTGCGGTTCATGCAGTGTCAGACAGAATTCTTCCGTGAGTTGAGCAACGAGGGTTGGCTCTGCATCCTGCAGTGCGCAGAGCCCCACATGCATGCGAGTCGCCCCACGACGCTGCTTCGTTCGCAGCACTGGGCGCGCATCTCGTCCACGATGTCCACGCAGGCTTCCGAGGTGCACGATGAGCAACGAATCGAGAGGAGCCCTGCCGCCCCTGGATCTGGATGATGCCAAGGCCGCGCAGATGATTGGCAAGCTGGTACTGGTGGGCGTTACCCGTTTTGGTGGCGATGGCCAGGTACAGGGGCTGGAGCAGTTTGCCGGCACCGTGCTGAGGGTCAGTGCCGAAGAGGGGCTGGTGCTGGCCGATGGCGATGACGGGCATGAGCGCTACCTGCCGCCGATGCTGGACCAGTACCTGCCGGCCGCCCCGGGTGAATACCAGTTGCGGTCCAGCGGGGTGACGGTGATCGATCCCGATTATCTGTCCACCTGGGAACTGCACGCGCGGCAGTAGGTGAGTGGCATCCAGGGAGGGGCCGGGCCATGCAGGGCCACGCTTTGCAGAATGGGGCGACTAGCCCTTCCGGCCCATTTCCCGGTGGGCGGGGGGTGTTAGATTCGGCCCATGCCCGTAGTGCGGGGGCCCAACTCACTCCCAGGGGAAAAGGATGCTCATCCGTCGTACCTCTCTGGCGGCGGCCGTTGCCGTTGCCACGCTCGGCCTGTTGGCCGCCGGCCCGGCCTTCGCCGACTACGCCAAGCCGCCGGAACACCTGCTCAAGGTACTCAAGGCCCCGCCGCCGCCAGCACCGAACATCGACCCCAGCGGCCAGCGCCTGCTGCTGACCACCGCGCAGACCTATCCATCCATCACCCGGGTGGCCCAGCCGTACCTGAAGCTGGCCGGCGTGCGACTGGAACCGAAGAACCGCAGCCGCCACGACACCCCCGGCGGCTACGGCATTCCGGCCTGTGTGGCCGACTTCACCCTGGTCGAGATCGTCAGCGCCAAGAGCACCAAGGTCAACCTGCCGCAGGGCTGCGCAGGGGCCGCACAGTGGTCGGCCGATGGCAGCCGTTTCGCCTTCCAGAATGCGGTCGATACCAGCGTGCAGCTGTGGGTGGGCGACGCCGCCACCGGCCAGGTGAAGCAGGTGCCGAACGTGCAGCTGAACCCCATTTTCGGTAGCACCGTGCAATGGCTGGGTGGCAGCCAGAGCCTGCTGGTGAAGCTGGTGCCGGCCAACCAGGGGCCGGCGCCGTCCAACGGCGGTACGCCCACCGGCCCGGACGCGCAGGAATCGCTGGGCAGCAGTGGCGAGAGCAGCACCTATGAAGCGCGCGACACGCTGACCAGCGTGCACGATGAAAAGCTGTTCGCCTATTACGGTGCCTCGCAGCTGGCGGTGGTCGATGCCGCTGCCGGCAGCGTGCGCGCGGTTGGCCAGCCGGCGCTGTACAACGACGTCAACGCCGCACCCGATGGCGTGCACGTGCTGACCGAAACCCTGAAGGCACCGTTCTCACATGCGGTGACCTACCAGCGCTTCGCCAACGATGTGGCCGTGCTGGATCTCGGCAATGGCCGCAACACGGTGCTGGCCAGCCTGCCGTTGGCCGATCGCGTGCCGGTTCACGGGGTGCCGGAAGGCCCACGCGGCTACGACTGGCGCTCCACCGACCCGGCTACCCTGGTCTATGCCGAAGCTCTGGACAAGGGCGACTGGAAGGTGAGCGTGCCGCATCGCGATCGCGTGCTGATGCTGAAGGCACCGTTCACCGGCAAGCCGGTGGAAATCGCCCGCACTGCGCAGCGTTTCGAGGGCTTTGCGTGGTCGGCCGACCCGGCCGTGTCGTTCCAGTTCGAGAACGACGAGAACCGCCACTGGATGCAGGCCCGCATCGTCGATGTCGACCAGCCGAAGAAGGAAGGGCGACTACTGTGGGACATGTCCAGCGATGAGCTGTACGGCAACCCGGGCAACCTGGTGTTCAAGCGCCTGCCGAGCGGTGCGCCGGTGGTGCGCCAGGAGGGCAACACCGTCTTCCTGCGCGGGCAGGGCGCGTCGCCGCAGGGCGACCGTCCGTTCCTGGATGCGCTCAACCTGGGTACGCTGAAGAGCGAACGTCTGTTCCGCAGCGCTGCCGATGCGTATGAGCAGATCATCGGTTTCAGTGCCACGCCGGGCCATCTGGTCACCTGGCACCAGTCGGTGATGGACCCGCCGAACGCATTCGTGCGGCTGCTCGGTGAGCGCATCGACAATGCCAAGGCCGGCGAAGCGCAGTTCGAGTCCAGGCCGACCGCGTTGACCAAGCTGGTCGACCCGACCCCGGAAGTGCGGCAGATCCAGAAACGCCTGGTGACCTACAAGCGCGCCGATGGCGTGGACCTGTCGTTCACCCTGTACACGCCACCGGGCTACAAGGAAGGCCAGCGCGTACCGGCGATCCTGTACGCATACCCGGCCGACTTCGCCAATGCCGCACAGGCCGGGCAGGTGTCCGGTTCGCAGCAGACCTTCACCCGTCTGCAGCCGTACCGCCTGATGCTGCTGGCCGGCTACGCGATCATCGACAACGCCTCGTTCCCGATCGTGGGTGACCCGAAGAACGCCTACGACACTTATCTGGAACAACTGGAAGCCGATGCCAAGGCGGCGGTGGACAAGGCCGTAGAACTGGGCGTGGTCGACCGCAACCGCATCGGCGTGACCGGCCACAGCCATGGTGGCCTGATGACCGCCAACCTGATCGCCCACACCAACCTGTTCAAGGCCGGCGTGGCAACCAGTGGTTCGTACAACAAGACCTTCACCCCGTTCGGCTTCCAGAACGAACGTCGCTCGGTGTGGCAGGCGCAGGATGTGTACCTGAAGGCCTCGCCGTTCTTCTACGCCGACAAGATCAAGCTGCCGCTGCTGCTGGTCCATGGTGAGGACGACGCCAACCCGGGCACCGAGCCGTTCCAGTCGCGCAAGCTGTACCAGGCGATCCGCGGCAATGGTGGTACCACCCGCCTGGTGATGCTGCCGAACGAGCCGCACTGGTACACCGCGCTGGAGTCGAACGAACAGCTGGTCCATGAAATGCTCAACTGGTTCGACACTTACGTGAAGAACGCCAAGTAATCCGGCAAGGCCGCCCTCCGGGGCAGCCTTTCTGATTCAGGCGTCGTGTCCAGGTATCCCCCTGTGGGTGTTGCGTAACCATCTGTGATGCAGGCATGGACCGACCACAAAGCTGCGGTACGCTGCGCATCTGATGTCCGCTACGGGTTCGCTCCATGAAGGCCTTCATCCTCGCCGTATCGCTGTCGATGTCCCTTGTACCGTGCGCTGCATTCGCCCAGCCGCTGCCGGATGAGCTGGCTGCGCTGGGCATCACCCCCGGCATGCCCTATATCAAGGCCAAGCGACTGCTTGATGCCGCAGGGTGGCAGGCGAGCCCGCCACGCGATGCGCCTGAAGCACTGGAGGGTTTCCCGGAAGTGGGCTGCCAGAAGGGGGGCAACAACTGCAGCAGTACTTTCGCCAAGGATGGGCAGCAGGTCGCTCTGCAGGTGGGGACCACGCTGGCGGGCCAGCCCTTCGTGCAGGGCGGCCGCTGAGCGCGACGCGCGCTCATCCCAGTGGCAGGTTATCCAGTGCACGCGACATCCGATCATGCACGTCGCGCACGCGTTCGGCCTTGGCGTCCACACGTCGCTCATCACCGAAGCTGCGTACATAGGCGCATGCAGCAAAGCCGGCACTTTTCCTTTCGTATTCGGCGATCCAGGCCAGGCGGTCGGGGTTGCTGGCCTGCTCGGCCGACCAGGCCGCCACCGGTGGACGGATACGGGCGATGATGCCAAGTCGCCACGGTTTGGGTGTCAGCCGCGCACGGAAGCAATGCTGCAGCGTGCACATGCGTGCATACAACGTGTCGGTGCCCAGTGCCTTGAAGAAGGCATGCACCTGCGCATCCTGTGGTTCGAACGTGGCATGCATCGCCAGCACGCGCAGCCCGGCCGGGGTGCGGTAGGCCCGCAGGTGCCAGTCGGGATGGTGTTCGACGAACGCCTGTACGCGCTGCAGCGCGATGCCTTCGACGCCACCGGACCGGGCCAGTCGTCGCTTGCGCCGCCCCGACAGGATCTGGTTGACCACCACCATCGCGATGCCACCGGCCGCCAGGCCGATGTTGAAGTTGCCCAAGGCGCCGCCGATCAGTGCGCCGGCTGCCAGCAGCCCCAGTGCGCCGAGCAGTGGCAAAGCACAGCCCGAGGGAGTGGGCACGTGGTCGATGTCGGCAAACAGGACGTCGGGGGTGTTCAGGCACAACGCGCCGTAGCTGTTGCGGGTGACGATGACATCATCCCTGCGCTGCACGATCTGCTCGCGGATCGGGATGCCTTCGACACCGTAGTTGGTCCGTCGCTCGCGACGCGGCACGGACTGGCCGCTGAGGATGTCATCGAGCGCTTCGCGTGCACGCGCATCGGCGTGTGCCTGCGCGGCATCCTGGTCGTCGTCGGACCAGCCGAACCGGCGTACCACCACCGGGCGCCCCTTGTACCTGTCCTGCAGGCGGGCTTCGGCCCAGTAGGCTGGAACGATCATCATCCTGTCTTCCCCTTGCGTCCATGGCAGCCGGTCGCCGCGAGTCTGGCACAGCAGGGGAGGGCGTTGCACGATACGGCAGCGCATGCGCTGGCACGGTGATAGATTGCGCGCTTCGCGTGCACTCCACCAAGGACGGAGCCATGTTCGTGTCGTTGCGTTGCCTGCTTGCCCTGGCCCTCGGCGGGGTGGTCGGCACCACCCAGGCGGCGGCGCCGGGACCTGAAATCCTGACCGCCGATGCCACCCGTTTCTACGCGCTGTACGAGGCGGCCGGCGGCAAGCCCAGCGTGGCCCAGTTGGGGCAGTATCTGGCACAGGGCACGCCGAGCCTGGCCCAGTTCGCGAAGCTGCGCCGGGTGACCGCCGAGCGCATGGGCGAGGCGATGGCGCGCGACCCTGCGCTGTATGCCAATGGACGGGCGTGCCTGGCAGAGTTGCCGGCGGTGCGGCAGCGACTGGTGCAGGTGTTCGCCAACCTGCAGGCGATCTACCCGCAGGCGAAGTTCCCGCCGGTAGCGATCGTGGTGGGGCGCGGCAAACCGGTGGGCATGACGTACCCGGATGGGGTGGTGATCGGCCTGGAAGCGCTGTGCGCGGCCGACTTCATGAACGCCAACGCGCAGGACCGCTTCGTGCACGTGATCGCGCACGAGTACGTGCATATCCAGCAGACCGGCGTGAGCGAGTACGAAGCAGGCGACCCGCGCGCGACGGTGCTGCGCGAGTCGCTGGGCGAGGGGATCGCCGAGTTCATCGCCGAGCTGATTTCCGGCAACGTCGGCAATGGTCGGCACGCTGGGTGGACGCGGGGCAGGGAAGTGCATATCGAAAGCGCGTTCGCGCTGGATATGGACAACACCGATCTGAAGCCCTGGTTGTACAACTACACGCCGGGTTCGCAGGAGCCCTACGACCTCGGTTACTGGGTGGGCTATCGCATCGCCAAAGCGTATTACCTGCAGGCCGACAACAAGCGCGATGCCGTGCGCGCGCTGATCCAGCAGGACAACCCGAAGGCGATCCTGGAGGCCAGTGGCTGGACGCCGGGGATGTGGATGCCGGCCAAGGTGACCGGTGTAGCGGCAAGGGCGGCTGCATCGGCAAAATGACCGTTCGCAGACCGCGCTAGACTGCCCAGGTCGACAGCGGAGGGTGCTCATGCACAGGATGACTTCAACGGCTTGGCTACCGGCTGGTCTGCTCATGGCGGCGCTGGCCACGCCAGTGATGGTGCAGGCGGCCAGCAATCCGCTGCTGACCAGGCCGGTCGAGCAGGTGCAGCCAGACGAAGTGCGCTTCATGCAGCAGCGCCTGTCCGATTGGCCGCAGCTGCAGAAATACCGTGCAGCCAATGCCGCGTTGCCCGCGCCACGGGCCGGCCAGTCTCGCGTGGTGTTTTTCGGCGATTCGATCACCGAAGGTTGGGGCGCGGACGGCAGCAGCACCTTCTTCCCCGGAAAGGGCTACCTCAATCGCGGCATCAGCGGGCAGACCACCGCACAGATGCTGGTGCGCTTTTCGCAGGATGTGCTGGCGCTGCGCCCGAGCGTGGTGGTGATCCTGGCCGGCACCAATGACATCGCCGGCAACACCGGTCCGGCCACGCAGGCGATGATCGAGGACAATCTGCAGGCCATGCTGGACCTGGCGAAAGCGCATGGCATTGCGGTGGTGCTGGCGTCGGTGCTGCCGGTCAGCGAGTACCCCTGGATGCCGGGCATCGCACCTGCGCCCAAGGTGCGTGCATTGAATGCTGCGCTGAAGCGCCATGCCGATGCACGAGGGCTGGTCTATCTGGACTATTACGCAGCGATGACCAACCGTGCCGGTGGATTGGATGCGCAATTGGCAACCGATGGCGTGCACCCGACGGCAAAGGGCTATGCGCTGATGGCCCCGCTGGCAGAGGCCGCGATCAAGCGCGCGCAGGCGAACGTGCCCCAGCGCTGAGACACGGTAGTGTCGGCCGCTGGCCTGCAACCTCAACCTGCATGCCGAACGGGTTGCCGGCCAGCGGCCGGCACTACCCTATCGCCAGTTCCGCCTGCAGCCACTCACAAGAAGCCGCATCACCAACGGACACGGCGGCGCTGCGATACAGTGTCTGCCGAGCCGGCCGCGCATGGTGGCCGCCAGGGACGACGAGGCAGGGAATGCAGAACGGAATCAGCAGCAGGCTGCGCTTGGCCGGCGTGGCCACGGTACTGATGCTCGCAGGTCAGGCGAGCGCCATCGCTGCACCTGCAGCGTCAGTGGTTACACGTGAAGCGGTGGATGGCGTTTCCCTGAGCGAATGGACAGCCCGTTGGTGGCGCTGGGCCAATGCGCAGTGGGTGGCACCCTACATGGATCCGGACGGCCGCCTGTGTGAACTGGGCCAGGAGGGACCGGTCTGGAACCTGGCAGGGACCAATGGCCGCTTCCAGCCACGCAGGGAGTGCGTAGTGCCCGAGGGCAGGCACCTGTTGCTGCCCATCATCAACATGGCCAGCTACCAGACCAGCGAGGATGTCTCCTGCGAGGAGTTGCAGGCCGGCGCGGCAATCAACAACGACTATCTGGTCAGCGCTGTGGTGCTGCTGGACGGGCAGCAGCTGGGTGACATGCGCCTGCACCGCGTGAGGAGCGAAGGCTGCTTCCGCATGGATCCGGACGACGACGATTCGCGATTGGCTGCAGCCGATGGCTACTGGCTGATGCTCAAACCACTGACGCCCGGTCGGCACACCGTGAGCGTCGGCGCCAACTACGGCGCGCCCGAGGGGGGCGCGTACAGTCAGATGCGGCAGACGTTCGAGTATGTGCTGCATGTGGGCGGCCGCACGCAGATCACCCTGTTGCCCCACACGATTCTGGAGGCGTCTGCCCCCTGATCTGCGCGGCAGGGATCAATCATGGTCCTGCTTCAACGCCAGATCCGCAGCCAGCAGGGCCTCGGCTGCCACGCTCAGCGCCGGCGACGGCGGAGCAACCACGCCGATCGATTCCATCATCTGCGGCATGCCGACGAACTGCCGCGCACGGCGGTCGTAGATGCCGGTGATCAGCAGCGCACGCGTTGCGGTTTTCTGCTCCGGGCCGATCAGCACGCGCTGCTCCATGATGCCGCGCGTGCCGACCCAGCCAATCAGCCGCGTTTCCAGGGTGAAGCGCTGGAACGGCTTCAGCTCACGGCGGAACTGGATGGTGCCGGCGCCAACGATCGGCGCCCACTTCTCACGCAGCGCCACCTTGCCCAGCCCCATGCGCAGGATCAGGTCCAGCCGGCCCAGATCGAAGATGTTCCAGTAGCGGCCGTTGGTCATGTGCAGGTTGCTGTCCAGGTCGTTGGGCAGTACCCGGAACGACAGGCGCGAGACCCCGAATGGCGCGTCCAGCTTCGGTCGGAACAGGCTGCACAGCAGCAGATGGAGCAGGCGGAACCAGAGATTCATGGCTATGACGACTGTTATAGAACGGTCGATACGCTAGTCTATGACGACTGTCTTAGCAAGGAGGCTGCCGTGAGCCCGCGATCGTCCGATGCCCCCCAGCGTGTGATCGATGCCGCGGCGCAGATGCTCGCGCGGGTGGGCCTCAATGCCACCAGCATCCGCGAAGTAACCAAGCTGGCCGAAGCGCCGCTTGGGTCCACCTATCACCATTTCCCGGGTGGCAAACAGGAACTGCTGGCACGGGCCACCACCATGGCCGGCGACAAGGTGGAGGCGCTGCTGATCGAGCTGCTGAAGGGCGGCGCAGTGCAGGGGGTGCGGCAGTTCCTGGCACTGTGGCGCGAGCGCCTGCTGCGCACCGCTTTTCGCGCCGGCTGCCCGGTGCTGGCGGCGGCCGTCGAGGAGCCGGTGGAGGCCATGCCGAGCCAGCCGCGTGCGGCGGCCGCCGCAGTATTCGTGCGCTGGCAGGGGCACCTGGCTGAAGCGTTCGTCGCCGACGGCCACGAACCTGCGGCAGCGAACGGGCTGGCCAGCCTGGTGATCGCCAGCGTGGAAGGAGCGGTGGCAATGAGTCGCGCGCAGCAGGACATCGCCCCGTTCGACCAGGTGGCGGCGCAGTTGTTGAAGGCGGCTGCACCGCCCGCTTGAGTGGCCCGTGCCAGGAGAATCATCGCGAGTCCTGGCTGGCTGCCACGATGGACCGGTTGCAATGTCGCCGCCTCCATCGTCGCCCTGCATTGCAGCATCCGTTGGTCATGCGGGCTGGCAGGCGGAGGCCTTGATTCGTGGTTACAATCCGCCAACCATCACCCGCGTGCCAGGCAAGGATGTCCGCATGCTGCACCATCTTTCTTTCGGGGTTCGCGATCTGCATGCCGCAGGCCGCTTCTATGATGCGGTGCTCGCCGCCCTTGGCTATCGCCGCGTTTTCGAGGACGACACCGCGATCGGCTATGGGCTGGTCGATGATGAAGACCTGCTCTGCCTGAAGCTGCGCGACGATGCAGCTGCGCCGGGACCCGGCTTCCATCTGGCGCTGGCGGCAACCTCGCGTGCGGCCGTTGATGCCTTCCATCGTGCTGCGTTGGAAACCGGAGGCCAGGACAACGGACCTGCCGGCCTGCGCACGGATTACGGCGACCACTACTACGCGGCCTTCGTGATCGATCCTGATGGCCATCGCATCGAGGCGGTGACCAAGGCGGCGATATGAGCAACGGACGCCCGCCCGTTTCCATGCCGAGCAGCCGCAGCACTGAAGCGATGCACGCACGACGGCAGCTGCAGCATCTTGGCTGGCCACGGTTGCAGATGGCTCTGATCGTTGTGCTGACCGGCGCCACAGGGTTCCTCGCCTCGCACGCGCTGCGTCTGGCGGGCATGGACGCGATGCTGCTGCGCTATGCCCTGGCCGTGCTGATGGCCTATGGCGTATTCCTGCTGCTGATGTGGATCTGGATCCGTTGGCGCTGGGATGCGGTGGCCGATGGATTGAGTTCCGGGCCCGGCGGCGGTGGCAGCCAGGGATCGCCGTGGAGTGGCAGCGGTGGGCATTCCGGCGGTGGTGGCGCGTCCGCCTCGTGGGGTGAATCCGCAGCGTCCTCCAGCACGAGTGCCGACAGCACGTCGTTGCTGGACGTAGCCGACGGCGAGGCCGGTCTGCCGCTGCTGGCCGTTCTCGGCATCATTGCGCTGGTGGCTACGGCGCTCCTGGCCAGTGTGTGGGTGGTCTGGTCGGCACCGGTGCTGATGGCCGAACTGCTGGTGGATGCGGCCATTGCCGGTGGTCTGTACAAGCGCATGCAGGGTATGCAGGAGCGGGGCTGGTGGCGGCTGTGCCTGTCCCATACGATCTGGCCGCTGCTGGGCCTGCTGGTGTTCTTCGCCGCGCTGGGCTGGCTTGCGCAGGAGCTGGCACCGGATGCTGTCAGCCTGATGCAGGTGTTCAAGGCGTTGTAGCAGGATCTGCCACGACGTTGAATTTCAATCACACGCAAGGAGAAGCGCATGGATGTCGCTGCACGCAGTAACAGGAAGTTCGTTCGTTGGTTGATGGTGGCGATGCTCGCCCTGTTGATGTCCTTCGCGGTGCTGGCCCAGTCCGGGCCCACAGCGGCCCCGCCCACACCGGAGGCGGCCACAGAAGAAGCCCAATGCCGCGCCTGCACCTATGAACGCATCGGGCACAAGGTCGACATCGGCCTGGTGGCCTTGGTGTCGCTGCTGGTGGTTGGCCTGCTGGTGGCCATTTCCCGCGAGTGGGGGACGACCTCCCAGCGCTGGACCTGCCGCATGATGGCCCTGCTGCTGGTGGGTATCGGGGTGGCCCTGCTGTGGTGGGCAGGCAGCATCATCTACCTCGGCTACAACCCCTGGCAGGAGGACGCCGCGCCGCTGGATGCCGCATTGACATCGACGCTGCTCAGTACGTCGCCGAAGTGGCTGGCGGGGCTGTTGATGATGGGCTTCGCGCCCACGGTGTGGCGGCGCAGTGAGCGTCTGCCGTCCTGGCGCATTGCGTGATCCAGGGGGCGCCGGGGCATGCCCGGCGCTCCCGTTACGAATCAGTCGAAGCGCCAGCGCATGCCCGCATACACGCCGCGGCCTTCGCCGGGCGTGGAGCGCGCCACGTCCTTGCCGGCATCGTTGTAACCGGGGGTGACGGTGGCGGCGTAATGGCGGTCACCGATGTTGCGCATCTCCGCCCACAGCTGCCAGCGGCCGCCCGGAGCGTCGTAACCGATGCGGCTGCCGAAGATGACGTGGCTGTCGGCCCAGTAGCTGTTGGCGTAGTCCACTGCGATGCGCGACGCGTACTCGGTGTTCAGTGCTGCATACAGGCCTGAAGCGTGGTCGAAGCGAAGTTCGGCCTGGTACGCATGGCGTGGCAGACCCGGCAGGCGGTTGCTGCCGAAGCGCGTGTCATGGCGATAGCGGAAGTCGCTGAAGGTATAGGCCTGGCGCAGCGACAAACGGCCCGGTGCGGCCTGCCACACGGTGCTGTCCAGACCGGCCTCGATGCCACGGTGCACGGTGGGGCCGGCATTGTTCTCGGCGATGAACAGGTTCGGCACCGGCTGCAGTTCCACGCTCAGCAGTTCATGGTTCACGTGCGCGTAGTAGCCGGTCAGTTCCCAGCGGCCCAGCGACGCGTCGCCGCGTGCGCCGAGTTCCAGTGTGGTGGCGGTCTGGTTCTGCATCGGCACCGGCGCGCGCTGGCGGCCGGTGGACGGACCATTGCCCGCGCCGAAGTACTGGTTCGAGCCCCAGATCATCGACCATGGATGCGGCGCCTCAACCGAGCGGCTGAGGTTGCCGAACCACTGCGTCTGCGGCGTCTGCTGCCAGGTGAAGCCCAGCCGCGGCGCGTAGTCCCAATCGTGCTCGCGCAGGCGGCCACCACTGCTCGGCCAGGTGACCTGCACATCGCGGCGGGTGTTGATCAGTGCAAAACCGGTCTGTACGCGCAGGCGCTCATTAACCGCCAGGTTGTTGCCGATGTGCAGCGTGCTGTCGGTGCCATGGTGGCGGAAGTCGCGCGTACGGGTGCCGGCGGCATAATCGTTGTTGGCAAAGCGCAGCGACTCGCGCACATCCGCATCCAGGTCGTGGGTAACGTGCAGGCCGATCATGGTCTCGCTGTCCAGGCCAAACAGCGTATGGCGGCGGCGGTAGTCCAGCGTCGCGTTGAGGTTGGCGTAGTCCAGCTGCTGGCGGTACAGGCTTTCGTTCAAGTCCATCGGATACTTGTGATAGACCAGCCCGGCCTGCAGCGATGAGTCTTCGTCGATCTGCAGGGTAGTGACGTTGCCCACCCAGGTGCTGCCCGGTTGCGGACGGCGCGCATCGATGGCCAGGTTGGCCGGATTTGCCGCGCGCGGATCGTTGCGGATCTGCTCACGGGTCAGGCGCCCGGGTGTCTCGTGGTTGGTTTCGCGGTAGCGCACGAAGAAGCGGGTCTGCAGATCGGGGGTGATCTGCCAGCCGATGTTGGCCATCGCGCCCTTGCCATCGCCGGCCGCATGGCGCTGGTAGCCATCGAATTCGGTATCTGTATAGGCCAGGAAGTAGTCGACGTCACCACTGGCGCCGCCCCAGCTGAGGCCGCGCTTCTGGTAGCCGCGGCTGCCGGCTTCGTAGTGCAGCTGCACGCCGGCCGAATCGCGGCCACTGCGGCTGATGTAGTCGATGGCACCGCCCAGTGCCAGCGCGCCGCGTTCCAAGCCGTTCGCCCCGCGCAGTACTTCCACGCGCGACAGCCACAGAGGCTCCAGCAGCTCGTAGGGCGTGCCACCGGGGCCAGTCAGTGGCAGCCCGTCGATCGACACTGCGATGCCGGAGGCATGTGCACCCGGACCACGGTTGATGCCCGAGCCGCGGATGGACACCTTGGTGCCTTCGTTGCCCGGTGATTGCGCACTGATGCCCGGCTGGTAGGCCAGCACATCGGCGCTGCTGGACAAGCGGCTGTCTGCCTTGGCCACGTCGATGACGTTGCTGGCGCCCGGCACACGCTTGAGCGCCTCACTCGCCTGCGCGCTGGCATCGGCAGCGGTGACCTGCACGGCATCGAGGGTGGTGGCCTGTGGTGCGGCATGGCTGACGGTGGACAGGCCAAGCAGGATGGCCAGCGACAGCGGAGAGACGGTGGGGCGATACGGCAGGAAGGGCATGCGGACAGTCTGTAAACCGAAAAAACAGGCGCGCAAGTTAACAGGTCGGGTGCGGTACGTCACCCACCGGGTGGGTCTGGGCCGCGCGATACGTGTAGAGCCGAGCCCATGCTCGGCTGCTCTTGGCATCGCAGCCGAGCGTGGATCAGCCCTACAGCGGCTGTTTCGCCAATCTCTTCGACTTCTTGTACAGGGCCTCGGCGATCTCTCTTTCGCCCAGCGCTGCATGGCATTCGGCCAGGCTGTCCCAGGCATTGGCCGAGGTGGGATACAGCGCGGTATTGAGGGTGAATACCTTCAGTGCGGGTCGATCACCCAGATTGTTGCGGATCGCGTAGCCGGTTGCGTTGATGGCCCGCTCCAGCTCATTGGAAGGAATGCCAGTGCGTTCGCGCAGCCATGAATGCAGGGCGCTTTCGCTGCCCAAGGCGTAGCCGATCAAGCGTTCAGACAGTGCCGGATGCGGAAACTCGCCCGGCGCGGCCACCGCCATCGTGCTCTCCACCAGCGTGCTCGACCAGACATTGCGGGCGCTGCCGTTGGTCAGGTACACGAACACCCAGTAACCGCTGGCCAGCGTGCCCTTGTAGGCCAGCCGCGCACGTACGCGGGTGCCACCATCGTGGCCGACCTGGGTATGGCCGTCGCTGCGGGTGGTATCCCACCCGGTGGAGAAGAAGTTGCTGCCGCCACCGGTCAATTTCTGTGGCTGCCACAGCGTTTCGAGTGTTGCCGTACGCACCAGCTTGCCGGTTGCCAGCGCCTGCAGGAAGCGGCTCATGTCGCCCACGGTGGTCTGCAGATCGGCATGGCCCCAGCCGTAGTTCGGCCAGGGTTCTTCGTTGGCCTGCTGCAGTTGGCCCTCCTTGCCGATGTAAGGCACCGCAGCGCGCTTCGCCGGTACGCTGGCTACGCCCCACGAGGTGCTGGTCATCTTCAGCGGTTGCAGGATGCGCTCGCGCGCGATGGCCGGGTAGGGCTTGCGGTAATGCGCTTCCAGCAACGCGGTGAGCACCAGGTAGTTGGCCTGCGTGTACTTCACGCGGCTGCCGGTTCCGAACTGCATCGGTGCCGAACCGGCCACCTTCAACGCAGCAGCAAGATCGGGTGCCACGCCGGTGTAGCCCTTGCTTATCCAGCGGTTGTCCACGCGGTCGTAGTACTCACCGATGCCCGAGCTGTGGTTGAGAAAGTCGCGCACATGGATCGTCTGCCATGCGGGCGGCAGGTCCGGCACATAGCGGCTGGCCGGTGCATCCAGATCCACATTGCCCTGGTCCACCAACTGCATCACCAGGGTGCTGGTCAGCAGCTTGGCCATCGACTGCGCGGCGAAGATGGAATCGACCGTGGCTGGTGCATGGGTGACTGGATCGCGCTCGCCGCTGGCGCCCTGGTACAGCACTTTTCCGTTGTGGGCGACCAGTACTGCCTGCCCGGCGATGCCGTAGCGCTCGCGGTTGGCCTGCAGTTGTGCGTCCAGCTGCGCGGTGAGGTCGCCTGGAACGTCACGCGCTGAAGCGGGCAGGGCGATGGCCAGGGCACAGAGCAATACGGCAGCAAGCGTGCGGTACATCGCGGTGTTCCGTTTGCGGCGATGGCGCATCTTGGTCACGGTGGGAGAGCGGGTCAAGCAGGTAGAGCCGAGCCGATGCTCGGCTGACTTTGGGCCAGGCGTCGTGCACTCGGAAAAAGATCGAGCCGAGCATGGGCTCGGCTCTACAGGTAGTTCCGGTAGCGCCGGGCCATGCCCGGCGGCAGCCGTGCAGGGATGCGATCAGCCGAGAATCCCCGGCAGATCCAGACCCTTCTCCTTCGCGCATTCAATCGCGATCTCATAGCCCGCATCGGCATGGCGCATCACGCCGGTGGCCGGGTCGTTCCACAGCACGCGTGCAATGCGCTTGGCTGCGGCTTCAGTGCCATCGCAGACGATCACCATGCCGGCGTGCTGCGAGAAGCCCATACCGACGCCGCCGCCATGGTGCAGCGACACCCAGGTCGCACCGCTGGCGGTGTTGAGCAGGGCGTTCAGCAGCGGCCAGTCGGACACCGCATCGGAACCGTCGGCCATTGCTTCGGTTTCGCGGTTCGGCGAGGCCACGCTGCCGCTGTCCAGATGGTCACGACCGATCACCACCGGCGCCTTCAGCTCACCATTGGCGACCATCTCGTTGAAGGCCAGACCCAGGCGATCGCGGTCGCCCAGACCGACCCAGCAGATGCGCGCCGGCAGGCCCTGGAACTTGATCTTCTCGGCGGCCATGTCCAGCCAGCGGTGCAGGTGCGGGTTGTCCGGAATCAGCTCCTTCACCTTGGCATCGGTCTTGGCGATGTCTTCCGGGTCGCCGCTCAGCGCCGCCCAACGGAACGGGCCGATGCCACGGCAGAACAGCGGCCGGATGTAGGCTGGCACGAAGCCCGGGAAATCGAACGCGTCCTCGACACCTTCTTCCAGCGCCATCTGCCGCAGGTTGTTGCCGTAGTCCACGGTCGGCACGCCCAGTGAGTGGAAGCCGAGCATGGCGCGGATGTGGTTGGCCATCGACGCACGCGCGGCCTTCTCCACTTCCTTGGGCGCGGTTACGCGCTTGGCATCCCATTCTTCCACCGTCCAGCCCTGCGGCAGGTAACCGTTGACCGGGTCGTGCGCGGAAGTCTGGTCGGTCAGCAGGTCCGGCTTCACGCCGCGGATCAGCAGTTCGTCCAGCACGTCGGCAACATTGCCGAGCAGGCCGACCGACAGCGGCTTCTTGGCGGTGCACGATTCTTCGATCAGGCGCAGCGCCTCATCCAGGTTGTCGGTCCAGGTATCCAGGTAGCCGGTGCGCAGGCGCATTTCGATGCTGCTCTTGCGGCACTCCACCGCCAGGCACGAGGCGCCGGCCATCACGGCGGCCAGCGGCTGCGCGCCGCCCATGCCACCCAGCCCGCCGGTGAACAGCCACTTGCCGGCCAGGCTGCCGTTGTAGTGCTGGCGTCCCATTTCCACGAAGGTTTCGTAGGTGCCCTGCACGATGCCCTGCGCGCCGATGTAGATCCAGCTGCCGGCGGTCATCTGGCCGTACATCGCCAGGCCTTTCTTATCCAGCTCGTTGAAGTGGTCCCAGTTGGCCCAGCGCGGCACCAGATTGGAATTGGCGATGAGCACGCGCGGTGCATCGGCATGGGTGCGGAACACGCCCACCGGCTTACCCGACTGCACCAGCAGGGTCTGGTCGTCGTCCAGGCGCTTGAGCGTTTCGACGATGGCGTCGAAGCTCTCCCAGTCGCGCGCCGCGCGGCCGATGCCGCCGTACACCACCAGTTCCTGCGGCCGCTCGGCCACGTCCGGGTGCAGGTTGTTCATCAGCATGCGCAGCGGCGCTTCGGTCAGCCAACTCTTGGCGGTGAGCGTGCTGCCGGTCGGTGCGGCGATGGTGCGGGACGGGTCGTTGCGGGTCATGCGGCGCTCCGGTTCGTAGCGAATTCAAGGCAGGCATTGAGCACCTGCGCCAGGGTGTGGCGCAGCGGTGCGGCGTGGTCGGGGTCGAGCGGGGTGGGCCAGCTGTGCTCGTCCACCTGGTCGGGCAGGGGCTCGTGCATGTAGCCGCGGCAGGCCAGCTCCATCTGCAGGCTGTGCACGCCACCGGCAATGCTGCTGTAGTGGCGGGTGATCCAGCCGCCCTTGAAGCGGCCATTGCGCACGTGGCTCATGCCGCTGATCTTCAGCAGGTTTGCGACTACATCGCTCAGCACGTTGTCGCACGACGTGTCCGGTGCGCCGGACGGCCCGGCAGTGCCGAGGTTGAACTGCGGCAGCTCGCCATCGAACAGGTGCGGGATGTGCGAGCGGATCGAATGCGCGTCGTACACCACCACGGTGTCGTGGCGTGCACGCAGGCGTGCGATCTGCTTGGCCAGCGCGTCGTGGTACGGCGCGAAATATGTGTCGCGGCGGCGGGCAATCTCGGCGTCGTCCGGTTCGCGGCCCGCGTGGTACAGCGGCTGGTTGTCGAAGGTGGTCAGCGGGCACAGGCCTGTGGTGTTCTGGCCCGGGTACAGCGACACGCCGCTGGGATCTCGATTGAGATCGATCACCGAACGCGAGATCGCCGAGCGCACGGTGGTCGCGCCCATGCCGCGTGCGAAGTCGTACAGCTCATGCACCCACCAGTCGGCATCGCGACGCGCCAGCCACGGCGAGTGGAAGTTGCCGATCAGGTCATGCGGCAGTTCGCTGCCGGTGTGCGGGAAGCTGACGATCAGCGGGGCATCGCCCTCGTGCACGGTCAGCCAATCGGGATGGCGGCTCATGCCTGTGGTTCCACCGTGGGCAGCAGCTCTACCAGGCCCTTGGCCAGTGCGCCGCTGCGAACCAGATCGGTCGCGATCACCATGTCCGGGTGGAAGTAGCGGTCTTCTTCCAGCATCGGCACCTGTGCGCGCAGCGTCGCACGTACGTTTTCCAGTGCAGTGCTGGAGCGCAGCGGCGCATGGAAATCGCAGCCCTGCGCGGCGGCCAGCAGCTCGATGCCGATCACGTTGGCCGCGTTCTCGGCCATCTGCATCAGTCGGCGTGCGCCGTGCGCGGCCATCGACACATGGTCTTCCTGGTTGGCCGACGTCGGGATCGAATCGACGCTGGCCGGGTAGGCACGCTGCTTGTTTTCCGACACCAGCGCAGCGGCGGTCACCTGCGGAATCATGAAGCCGGAATTCAAACCGGGGCGCGGAGTCAGGAAGGCCGGCAGGCCGGACAGCGCCGGGTCGACCAGCATCGCCAGACGACGCTCGCTGATCGAGCCGATCTCGCACACCGCCATCGCCAGCATGTCGGCGGCGAAGGCCACCGGCTCGGCGTGGAAGTTGCCGCCGGACAGCGCCTCACCGGTATCGGTGAACACCAGCGGGTTGTCGGACACGCCGTTGGCTTCGATTTCCAGCGTGGTCGCAGCCTGGCGCAGGATGTCCAGCGCCGCACCCATCACCTGCGGCTGGCAGCGCAGGCAGTACGGATCCTGCACGCGCACGTCGTTGTCGCGGTGCGATTCGCGGATGCCCGAGCCCTGCATCAGCGTACGCAGGGTGGCGGCGGTGGCGATCTGCCCGCGCTGTCCGCGAAGGGCATGGATGCGCGGATCGAACGGCGTGTCCGAGCCCTTGGCCGCTTCCACTGACAGCGCGCCGGTGACCAGTGCGGCCTGGAACACGGTTTCGATCTCGAACAGGCCAGCCAGTGCATACGCGGTGGAGAACTGGGTGCCGTTGAGCAGGGCCAGGCCTTCCTTCGCGCCCAGTTCCACCGGCTGCAGGCCGGCATGTGCCAGTGCGTCCACGGCGGGCAGGCGCTCATCACCAACGAAGGCCTCGCCGACGCCGATCATCACGCTGGCCAGGTGCGAGAGCGGTGCCAGGTCGCCCGAAGCACCGACCGAGCCCTGCGCCGGCACCACCGGCAGCACGCCCTTCACCAGCATGGCTTCCAGCAGCAGCAGCGTTTCCTCGCGCACGCCGGAAGCACCCTGGGCCAGGCTGACCAGCTTCAGCGCCATCATCAGCCGCACCACATTCGCCGGCATCGGCTCGCCCACGCCCGCGGCATGCGAAAGCACGATGTTCCGCTGCAGGGTGGCCAGGTCCTCGCGTTCGATGCGCACGCTGGCCAGCTTGCCGAAACCGGTGTTGATGCCATACACCGGCGCGCCCTTGGCGACGATGGCGGCCACCGTTGCGGCACTGTCACGCACCGCCGGCAACGCGGCCGGGTCGAGCGACAGCGGCGCACCGCGATACGCCTGCCGCCACTGGGCGAGGGTGACATGGCCGGGGCGAAGAACCAGGGTGTTGCTCATGTGTTGCTCCAGGAGGCAGGCAGGTCGGGCTGTCCGCGCACCACGCGCGCGTGCAGCGGGTTGAATCCAATGCGATAGACCAGGTCGGCGGGGGCGTCGATGTCCCAGATCGCCAGGTCGCAGTCCATGCCGACGGCCAGGCGGCCGATGCGCTCGCCATGGCCCAGCGCGCGCGCCGCTTCACGGGTGAAGCCGGCGATGCATTCGTCCACGGTCAGGCGGAACAGGGTGGCGCCCATGTTCATCGCCAGCAGCGGGCTGGTCAGCGGCGAGGTGCCCGGGTTGCTGTCGGTGGCCAGCGCCAGTGGCACGCCGGCCGCGCGTAGCGAGGCGATCGGCGGCAGGGTGGTATCGCGGGTGAAATAGAACGCGCCGGGCAGCAGTACGGCGACGGTACCGGCGGCCGCCATCGCGGCAATGCCGGCGTCGTCCAGGTGTTCGATATGGTCGGCCGACAGCGCACCGAAACCGGCCGCCAGTTCGGCGCCATGCTGGTTGCTCAGCTGTTCGGCATGGATCTTGATCGCCAGCCCGTGCGCGCGCGCGGCTTCGAAGACCTGGCGCGCCTGCGCCGGCGAGAACGCGATGTTCTCGCAGAAGATGTCCACGGCTTCGGCCAGGCCTTCGGCAGCGATGGCGGGGATCATCACCTCGCACACCTCGTCGGTGTATTCCTGGGCCTCGCGGCCCGGCGGCACCGCGTGCGCACCCAGGAAGGTCGGCACCACGTTCACCCGGCATTCTTCGCCCAGCGCGCGGGCCACCTGCAGCTGCTTGCGCTCGTCCTGCAGGGTCAAGCCATAGCCGGATTTGATTTCGATGGTGGTCACGCCTTCGGCGCGCATCGCCAGCAGCCGCGGGCGGCTTTCGCGCGCCAGCTGTTCTGGAGTGGCGGCGCGGGTGGCGCGCACGGTGGAGACAATGCCGCCACCGGCACGGGCGATCTCGGCATAGCTCACGCCCTGCAGGCGCTGCTGGAACTCGTTGGCGCGGTTGCCGGCGTAGACCAGGTGGGTGTGGCAATCGATCAGGCCTGGCGAGATCCAGCGGCCTTCGCCGTCGATGCGGGTGATCGGCTGCAGATGGGCATCGCTGCCGGCGGGGCCGACATGCACGATGCGGCCATCGGTGGTGGCCAGTGCTGCATCGCGAATGACACCCAACCCCTCGCCATCGAGGGTCATCAGGTGGACGTTGGACCAGAGGGTATCGACGAGCATGGCATCCACAACGCGGCTGTGCTTATATGTCTATACAATATAGGCGTCCAATTCGGGTTGTCCAGCCATGTCCGATTCGCGTTCCCCGCACTCCTTCCATGCCGCCCACGCCCTGCTGGCCGACGGCTGGGCCGCCGACGTCCGCCTGCAGGTGCAGGAGGGGCGCATCGCCGCGGTCACGCGCGGGCAGGCAGCACAGGACGGCGATACCTGCCTGGGCATCCTGGTGCCGGGCCTGCCGAACCTGCACAGCCACGCCTTCCAGCGCGGCATGGCGGGGCTGACCGAGATCGGCGGCGGCGACGGTGACAGCTTCTGGAGTTGGCGCGAACTGATGTACCGCTTCCTGGCCCATCTGCGTCCGGACGCAGTGCAGGCCATCGCTGCCCAGGCCTACATGGAGATGCTGGAAAGCGGCTTCACCCGCGTCGGCGAATTCCACTACCTGCACCACGATGCCGATGGGAGCCCCTACGCCAACCGCGCCGAGATGAGCGTGCGGATTGCTGCTGCGGCCGCGCAGACCGGCATCGGCCTGACCCTGCTGCCGGTGTTCTACGCCCACGCCGATTTCGGTGGGGCGCCGCCGAACCCGGCACAGCGCCGCCTCATCCATGACGTAGACGGGTTCGCACAGCTGCTCGATGGCGCCCGCGCCGCGCTGGCCACGTTGCCCGATGCGGTGCTCGGCATCGCCCCGCACAGCCTGCGCGCGGTGACCGGCGAGGAGCTGAGCGCGTTGCTGCCGCTGACCGATGGCCCGGTACACATCCATATCGCCGAGCAGGTGCGCGAGGTCGAGGCCTGCCTGGCATGGAGTGGCCGGCGTCCGGTGCAGTGGCTGTACGAGCATGCGCCGGTCGATGCGCGCTGGTGCCTGGTGCACGCCACCCACATCACTGACGACGAGCGTTCGCAGATGGTCGCCAGCAAGGCCGTGGCCGGCCTGTGCCCGATCACCGAGGCCAACCTGGGCGACGGCCTGTTCCCGATGCAGGCTTTCGCGCGCGAGGGCGGGCGCTTCGGCATCGGCTCTGATTCCAACGTGCTGATCGATGCCGCAGAGGAGCTGCGCCTGCTGGAATACGGCCAGCGCCTGACCCTGCGGGGTCGCAACGTGTTGGCCGCGGATGCCGGCCGCAGCACCGGTCGCTTCCTGTTTGAGGGGGCACTACAGGGTGGTGCACAGGCGCTTGGCGTGGCTGCCGGCCTGCAGGTGGGTGCCAGCGCCGACATGGTTGAACTGGATGCCGCGCACCCTGCGCTGCAGGCGCGACACGGTGACGCATGGCTTGACAGCTGGGTGTTCGCCGCACGTAATGGCGCGCTGCGATCGGTCTGGCGCCATGGCCGCCAGTGCGTGGCCGAGGGCCGCCACCTGCAGCGCGAGGCCATCACCACCGCCTTCGCCGCTGCCCTGCGTGGCGTGCTGGGCTGATCGCCTCCCACCATCGAGACCCCACTACGTGAAGGCCAGCAAGTCCGCCACGCTCAACCAGCGCATCCGCAGCGACCTGGAAAGCCGCATCCTCAGCGGGGAGTGGGCGCCGGGCTTCCGTATCCCGTACGAGCACGAGTTGATGGAGCAGTACGGCTGCTCGCGGATGACGGTGAACAAGGTGCTGACGGCGCTGGCCGAGAGCGGCATGATCGAGCGCCGCCGCCGGGCGGGTTCGTTCGTGGCTCGGCAGCCACCGCACCTGGAGCAGGTGGCGCTGGAGATCCCGGACATCGCGATGGAGGTCGGCTCGCGCGGGCATCAGTACGGCTACCGCCTGCTGCAGCGCGAACTGCGCCTGGCCGAGGCAGCCAATGCTGGTGAGGTGGAACTGGCCGGCAGTGAGCAGTTGCTGGCGATGCGCTGCCTGCACCTGGCCGATGGCCGGCCGCTGGCGCTGGAGCATCGCCTGATCAGCCCGGTCGGCGTGCCCGAGGTGCTGGAGGTGGACTTCAGTACCACTGCGCCGGGCAGCTGGCTGCTGCAGAACGTGTCGTGGACACGCGCCCAGCACCGTATCAGCGCCTGGGGCGCCGACGCGCCCACCGCCAAGCTGCTGGACGTGAAACCCGGTACCGCCTGCCTGGTGATCGAGCGCCTGACCTGGCGCGGCGAACAGCCGATCACCCGCGTGCGTCAGATGTTCCTGGGGGATGCCTGGGACCTGGTTGCCCGCTTCGCGCCAGGGGCGCGATAGAGGCGAACCCACGCTCGTTTTCTTCCTTGGGCGCTTTCACCCAAGCGGGAATAACCCGCCGGGAGTAGATCCACGCCGTGCGTGGATGCGGTGCCGAACAGTCGAACAAGCTCGGCCCCATACCCCTCAGCCCATCAATACGTCGCGCACTGCCGCCAGCGCACCGGCTCATCCACGCCGGGGCGGGCGTTGAGCTGCACGCGCACGTTGCGCAGGCCAGGGTAGCGCAGCACTTCCTGGCACACGCGAGGCCACACTGTTTCCAGTTCGCCGGTGCGGTTGATCGCCAGCGTCTGCCGGGTCAGCCAGACACCGCTGGCGATGCCGGATTGCCCTGCCAGGGCGCGGGCCAGTTCGGCCTGGTAGCGGTCCAGCGTGGCAGCGTCGGGGTTGGGATTGCTGCGCGCGTCGTCGGCGCTCTGTGGTGCCGGCGCGGCTGCTGCAGTCGACTGGGCAGGCGCATCCGCAACCTTGTCCGGCGCGGCGGGCGTCGGCAACGGCTGCGCAGCCGTGGGTGCCACGGGTGCGACGGCGGGTGCCGGAGTCGGGTCCACCTGTTCGGTGCGCAGGCCCTGCAGGCCAAGCCCGACCAGCAGGCCCAGCGTCACTGAAGCCAGTGCAGCGATGGCGATGCGGCGCAGCGCTTCATGGCGGGCGATCGCGCGCACGCGGGTGTCAACATCGGTTGGCAGGTAGGCCTGCAGCAGCGGCCATAGGCGCGGACCATCGATCACTTCCACCGCCTGCTTCTCCGCAGCGCCCAGGCCATCGCGCTCAACCCGGCCTTCGGTGATCAGCATGCCGCCCTTGGCGCCCGCCAGTCGCGCGGCAGCGCCCAGTTCGTTCACCGCAGCGGTGCCGATGCGATAGGCCAGACCGTGCTTGCACGACACCCGCCAAGTGTTCGGGCCATCGCTGAGCAGGAAATCGCTGCTCGGCTCGCGGCTTTCCTCGCTCGGATCCTGCAGTTCACGCAGGCCGCGCTGCTCGCGCAGCATGCGCTTGATCAAGGTGGAAAATTCGCGCCAGTGCATGCCAGCCAGGGCCTGCAGGCCCAGTTGCATTTCGGTACGTCGGCGCTTGAACCACCAAAGGTAGACGGTGGTCAGGGTGCAGGTAAGCAGGGCCGACAGCAGGGCCAGGATCCAGGGAAGCATGCAGGGCGACGACGGAAGGGGCGAAAACGGAAGCCCACAGTGTAAAGGGCCGACCGCTCGATTGCGTCAGGGGGCTCCCGACAGCAAGCGTGATGCAGCCCGCAGATCTGCATGCGTCAGACACGAAAAACCCGCCAATCCTGAAGCCGTGAGGGGAGGGAACAAACGGCAGCCGAAGCGATTGGCGGGTTCTACGCGATTGTCAACGAAAATTTATTGCGTTGCAACAAGGGCGGTTCAGGGCGTGCCGCCTGGCGACTGGTGGCTGCCCGGCGAGGGGGCATCGACGTCGGTGGAGGCGCGATGTTCCAGCTTGGCCAGGCGCGCGGTCAGCGCGTCGATACGTGCTTCCAGCGCGGTCACTTCATCGGCGGTCGGCACGTGCAGACGCTTGAGCACGCCCTGCACCTGGTCATCGAACGCCTTGTTGACCTTGTCCCAGGTTCCAGAAGCCTTCTCGCGGGCTTCGTCCAGCGAGTGCTCGACGTTGTCACGCCAGCCCGGTTCCTGCTCGCCGCTACGCTCACGGCGGCGGGCCTCCCAGGCTTCGCCTTCCTTCACCAGGCCATCGAAGAACCGGCCTCCTTCTGCCTGCGCGCGCCCCAGGGCGCCAAGTCCGGCCAGCCAGACCTGCTGTGCCGAATCGCTCAGCTTGCGCGAAAAGCGTTCTGCCTGGTCGCCGAAGCCAGCCTCGTCGTCGCGGCGGTCGTCATTCTCGTAACGGTTCATCGCATTCCCCGGGGGAGTTGGGCCTACCCCCGAGAGTAGCGCGCGCCGACGTTGCTGGGCCGTGATGGCCGCAGCGCAGGTTCAGCCCAGCTTTTCCTTCAGCACACGCTGGATCTCGCTTTCGACCATGCCCTTCATCGCCGACAGCAGGAAGCCCAGCTTGGCCGTCACCCGCACCGCGCCCGGCTGCAGTTCGATCGCACCGTCCACGCCGCTGCCGGAGAAGTTCAACACGTCGGCGGCCCACGACGACTTCAGGCCGAAGCGTTCGCCCAGCTTGGCGGCAACCTGTTCGATCGCCTCGCGCGCCTGGGTGTCGGGCAGGGTATGGGCGTGGCGGACATCGATGGTGGACATGCAGGCTCCTGGCGCAGGGCGGGGATCAGTGAGAGGGCGAGCATTGTGCGCATCGACAGCGCCCACGCCAAGCGCTCATCGCAGGTTCTTCTTCGTGGGCGGCCAACCTGCTAGTCTGCGCCGCGTGCAGAACCTGCTAGTTCACTTCAGTCAACAACAACAGCCCGACCAGCCGCTACGGCCCGGGGTGCAGCGCATCGTGCGCCAGGCAAATGGCAGCGTGCGCCTCGGTGATGCAGGCAACGGCGCACTGCTGCTCGCGCAGTTCTGCATGGACGACCGCGGCCTCTGGCTGCAGGTCGGCAACGGCATCCGCGGCATCCATGTGAACGGCCGCCCGGTACGGCGCATGGCCTTGCTGCGGGCGGGTGACGCAGTTTATGTGGACGGTGTGGAAATGGTCCTGCAGGGCGAGGTCGACACCCTGCTGCAGGCACCGGCGCCGGCCGCCAGCGTTGAAAACAGCGGTGACGAGCAGCGCCTGCTGCGCGGTGTCGGTGGCCTGCATCATGGCCGCAGCTACCCGCTGTCGCGCACGCGGGTGATCGGTCGTGGCAGCGATGTCGACATCGAGATCGATGAGCCTGCCTTCGCCGAACAGCACGCGCGGGTGGAAGTACACGGCGAGCGGGTATTGCTGCGTGACCTGGGCAGTGCCGATGGCACCCGGGTCAACGGCGTTGCCGTGCGCCACTGCTGGCTGCAGGCTGGCGACCAGGTGGTGTTCGATGGCCAGCACCGGTTCGTGCTGGAAGTGCCGCACGACCCGCGCCGGCGCCCGCCGCTGGCCGATGACGAAGGCAGCGACGAAGCCGAACAGGCGCCCGTGGTGCCTGCGGCCCCGCGTCGGGTGCGCCGCTGGCCGTGGCTGCTGGGCAGTGCGTTGCTGCTGGCGGCGGTGCTCAGCCTGCTGCTCTGGTTCGGCGCGCGCTGAACCGCATCCGCCGGGCATGGCCCGGCGCTACCGGCCTTCGCTCTGGTAGATGCCAACCTTGGTTGGCACGTTCCCTCCGCACCCATGACGCCTGCCGGCGTACGCCAACCAAGGTTGGCGGCTACCAAGACCATGCACGGCCCCGCACCGCGCGCGGCAAATGGATACGGATGCAACCAAATTTCCCTTGCGCCACAAGGCCGCAAGGCTGGTGCAGTGCGGCATACTAGGGGTCTTGCCCCACAGGTGTGCCATGACGCGCGCGTTCAACTTCAGTGCCGGCCCTGCGACGTTGCCGGAATCGGTCCTGCGCCAGGCGCAGGCGGAAATGCTGGACTGGCACGGTAGCGGTGCCTCCATCGTGGAAATGAGCCATCGCGGACCGGAATTCATGTCCGTGGCGGCCGAGGCCGAGGCCGACCTGCGTCGCCTGCTCGACATCCCCGAGGACTATGCGGTGCTGTTCCTGCCCGGTGGCGCCACCACCCAGCAGGCCTTGATCCCGCTCAACTTCGCCAGCCCCGGCCAGCGCGCCGACTACGTGGTCACCGGCCACTGGGGCAAGACCGCAGTCAAGCAGGCCAGTCCCTACGTGGACGTCAACATCGCCGCCAGCAGCGAGGCCGAAGGCTATCGCCAACTGCCCGAGCGCGCCGGCTGGCAGCTGTCGCCCGATGCTGCCTACGTGCACATCACCGCCAACGAGACCATCCACGGCGTCGAGTTCCGTGATGTGCCCGAGACCGGCAGCGTGCCGCTGGTGGCCGATTTCAGCTCGTCCATCGCCAGCGAGCCGCTGGATGTACGCCGCTACGGCGTGATTTACGCGGGTGCGCAGAAGAACCTGGGGCCGGTCGGCATCGCGGTGATGATCATCCGACGCGACCTGCTGGAGCGCAGTGGCCAGCCGCGTGCGGACATCTTCGACTACCGCTCGCACGTCGCCCGCGATTCCATGCTCAACACGCCGCCCACCTGGAACTGGTACCTGGCTGGCCTGGTGTTCAAGTGGATGCTGGCCGAAGGTGGCGTGGTCGAGTTCGCCAAGCGCAATGCTGCCAAGGCCGCGCTGGTGTACGGCGCCATCGATGCCTCCGGCGGCTTCTACCGCAACGAGGTCGCGCATTCGGCGCGCTCGCGGATGAACATCCCGTTCTTCCTGCCCAACACCGACCTCGATGCCCGCTTCGTCGCCGAAGCCAAGGCCGCCGGCCTGCTGGCGTTGAAGGGTCACAAGGTGGTCGGTGGCATTCGTGCGTCGCTCTACAACGCCATGCCGCTGGCCGGGGCCGAGGCGCTGGTCGCCTTCATGGCTGATTTCCAGCAGCGTCACGGCTGAGCAATGAACGGCGCGCATCGTCGGGTGCGCGCCCCGCAACAAGGAATTCCGATGGCAAGCAAACCCAGCAAGAAGGCGTCGAAGAAGGCCGAGCCGGCCAAGGACGGCGCCACCTCCAAGCCCAAGGGCAAGTCGAAGGCAACCGCGGCGCCGACCCTGGCGCCACTGGCGCTGGCCGATGTGCGTTCGAAGATCGACCAGATCGACCGTGACATCCAGAGCCTGATCGCCGAGCGCGCACAGTTCGCCCACCAGGTCGGCAAGGCCAAGGGCAAGCTCGCCGCTGCCGTCGATTACTACCGCCCCGAGCGCGAGGCGCAGGTGCTGCGCATGGTGGTGGACCGCAACGAAGGCCCGCTCAGCGATGAACTGCTGGTGCATGTCTACCGCGAAATCATGTCGGCCTGCCTGGCCCAGCAGGAGCCGTTGAAGATCGGCTACCTCGGCCCGGAAGGTACCTTCAGCCAGCAGGCCGTGCTCAAGCACTTCGGCCGCTCGGCGCTGGGCCTGCCGATGGCCAGCATCGAAGAAGTGTTCCAGGAAGTGGAAGCGGGCAACGCCGATTTCGGCGTGGTGCCGGTGGAGAACTCGGGGCAAGGCACCATCCAGATCACCCTGGACATGTTCCTCACCTCCAACCTGAAGATCTGCGGCGAAGTGGAACTGCGCGTGCAGCAGTACCTGATGTCGCGCAGCGGCCGCATCGAAGACATCGAACGCGTCTACGGCCATCCGCAGTCGTTCATGCAGACCTCGGCATGGATGCGCGCCAATCTGCCCAAGGCCGAGAAGATCCCGGTGGCCAGCAATGCCGAAGGCGCGCGCCGTGCGCGCAATGCCGACGACGCTGCAGCCATTGGCGGCGAGAGCGCAGGCCACGTGTACGGCCTGAAGAAGGTCGTCACCAAGCCGATCCAGAACGATGCCGACAACACCACCCGTTTCCTGGTGGTGGGCCGCAACATCTTCCCGACCTCCGGCCACGACCGTACTTCAGTACTGGTGTTCATCCATGACAAGCCTGGCGCGCTGTTCGATGTGCTCAGCCCGTTCGCGCGCCATGGCATCAGCATGAACCGCATCGAGTCGCGTCCCTCGCACCACGGCAAGTGGGAATACGGCTTCTTCATCGACCTGGCCGGCCATATCGACGACGCGCCGATGCAGGCCGCACTGGCCGAACTGGAAGCGCACTCGGCGCAGATCAAGGTGCTTGGCTCCTATCCGGTGGCCGTGCCCTGATCCCTGCTGCGGCGGCTGCGGCCGCCGCCCCTGATGCACCGCCGGCGACCCGGCGTTTACGGAACCATTCAACGATGAGCAACGCGCAGCACTGGATCGCCCGCAAGGGCCAGCCCCTGCAGGGCAGCCTGACCATTCCCGGCGACAAGTCGGTCTCGCACCGCTCGGTGATGTTCGCCGCCCTGGCCGACGGCACCTCGCATATCGAAGGCTTCCTGGAAGGCGAAGACACCCGCGCCACCGCGCGCATCTTCAGCCAGCTGGGCGTGCGCATCGAAACCCCCAGCGCGTCGCAGCGCATCGTGCATGGCGTCGGCATCGACGGCCTGCAGGCACCCAGCGCACCGCTGGACTGCGGCAACGCCGGCACCGGCATGCGTCTGCTCGCCGGCCTGCTGGCCGGTCAGGCATTCGACTGCACGCTGGTCGGCGACGAATCGCTGTCCGGCCGTCCAATGCGCCGCGTCACCGCTCCTCTGTCGCAGATGGGCGCGAAGATCGACACCGAGGAAGACGGCACGCCGCCGCTGCACGTGCATGGCGGGCAGACACTGCACGGCATCGACTTTACCTCGCCGGTGGCCAGCGCGCAGATCAAGTCCGCCGTGCTGCTGGCGGGCCTGTACGCGCATGGCGAGACCAGCGTGACCGAACCGCACCCGACCCGCGACTACACCGAGCGCATGTTGTCCGCGTTCGGCGTGGACATCGCGTTCTCGCCGGGCAAGGCGCGCCTGCGCGGCGGCCAGCGCCTGCGCGCGACCGACATCGTGGTGCCGGCCGACTTCTCCTCGGCCGCATTCTTCCTGGTCGCGGCCAGCATCATTCCCGGTTCCGAGCTGCGCCTGAAGCAGGTCGGCCTCAATCCGCGCCGTACCGGCCTGCTGCACGCGCTGCGCCTGATGGGCGCGGACATCACCGAACAGAACCCAGCAGAGCAGGGCGGGGAACCGGTGGCCGACCTGGTGGTGCGCTACGCGCCGCTGAAGGGCGCGCGCATTCCCGAGGAACTGGTGCCGGACATGATCGACGAGTTCCCGGCATTGTTCGTGGCCGCTGCCGCCGCTGAAGGGCAGACCGTGGTGACCGGCGCCGCCGAACTGCGGGTGAAGGAATCCGATCGTCTGGCGGCGATGGCGACCGGCCTGCGCGCGCTGGGCATGCAGGTGGACGAAACCGAAGATGGCGCCACCCTGCACGGCGGCGTAGCGCTGGGCAGTGGCACCATTGAAAGCCACGGGGATCATCGGATCGCGATGGCCTTCGCCATTGCCGGCCAGATCAGCCATGGTGAAGTGCGCATCAACGACATCGCCAACGTCGCAACGTCCTTCCCGGACTTCGACGGCCTGGCCCGCAGCGCCGGCTTCAACCTGGCTTGATCGGCACCGCATCCGCCAGGCGTGGCCTGGCGGATCACATGGCCTGGTAGGTGCCAACCTTGGTTGGCACGCTTCTGCGCACAAAAAAACGGAGGCCGAAGCCTCCGTTTCCATTTCAGGCGCTAGCGAAGATCAACGCTCGGTGCGGAAATCCACCGGTACGCGCACCACGCTGGCCACGGCACGGCCCTGCTGCACCGCCGGCTCGAACTTCCAAGCCTGCACGGTGTTCAACACGGCGCGGTCCAGATCGCGGCTGCGTTCACCGCTGCGCGACACGATCGCCGCATTGGTCACGTTGCCGCGGGTATCCACGTTCAAGCTGGCAACTACGCTGCCCTGCACGCCACTACGCAGCGCGGGGGCCGGATAGCTGGGCTTGCTGTTGCTGGCCAGCGGACGCGCCTCACGGTTGCGTACGGCCGGAGCCGCCTTGCGCTCGCTCTGCGCGGGCGCGGCCTGGCGCGTAGCGGGGGCCGGTGCGATGGCAACCGGTGTTTCAGTGGCCGGCAGCATGCGCTCACTCACCGGCGCTGGCGCAACCTCGTCATGGTTGGCAAAGCGCAGCCAGACCAGCGCGGCGGCGAACATCGCCACGATCAGGGCCAGCCACAGCCAAAGAGAGGCCGAGCGGGGCGCAAGCGCGCCATCCTGCTGCAGCTGCGGGGAATGAAGGTTTTCGTGGGTAGTGGCAGTCATCGCAAACTCCTCGCGTCAGTAACGACGCCCAGAGTGTTGCCCGAGGCGGCGTCGAAGCGTGTCAGTGTTGCGTCAACGCGTCCTGCAAGGTTCAGCTTTTCTGCGGGGAAGCGTTCAGTTACTGCGGCTTGAAGTCGAACGGCACTTCAATGCTGCCGGGCACCGGCTGGCCATTGCTCACTGCCGGGCTGAAGCGCCAGCGACGCACCGCGTCCGTTGCCGCACGGTCCAGTTCGCGCGAACCGCTGCGCTGGATCACCGTCACGTTGTTGGGGTATCCGGTGGCGTCCACCTCCACGCGCACCACCACGCTGCCCGCTTCACCGCGTCGCAGGGCGGCGGCCGGGTAGGCCGGCGGCGGCGACTGGCCGGCAATCGGCATCGGTTGCGCATTGGCGGTTGCCGGCGCCGCAGTGCCCGGCGCGGCCGGGGCTGGCTCAACCGTGGCCGGCGGCGGGGGCGGGGCGGTTTCGACCAGCTTCGGTGCATCTTCTTCGTCCGGCACCGGGGCGGGCTTGGCGTCGGGCATGTCGCTGGAACCTGCGGCCGCAGCCAGCGGCTCGGGCAGCGGTTCCACCTGCGCGGTTTCCTGCGGCGTCTGTGCGGCCGGGTCGGCGCGGAAGAATTCCTTGTCGCGACCGGTCAGCCAGACCAGCACGAACAGCAGGATGCCCACGCCGAAGGCGATGCCGGCGATCTTCAGGGCGTTGCGCGGGATATGCACGGTGAACGACTTGGCAGGCGACGGACGGGGAGCAGACATGGACCAGACCGGTACGGAATGCCTCGATTCTGCCACGGCCGGAATGAACCGGGCGGCAGAATTCCGTATAACAGGCGATAATCCCGTTCCTGTTACCCACCACGACGCCTGCCATGCTTGATCCAGCCCTGCTCCGCCACCAGCCCGCCGACCTCGCCGAACGCCTGCGCACCAGCCGCGGCTTCGAGCTCGACGTGTCTGCCCTGGAGTCACTGGAAGCGGATCGCAAGCGCATCCAGGTGCGTACCCAGGAGCTGCAGAGCCTGCGCAACAGCCGCTCCAAGGCCATCGGCCAGGCCAAGGCCAAGGGCGAGGACGTTTCGGCCATCATGGCCGAGGTGGCCGCCTTCGCCGATGAGCTGAAGGCCTCGGAAGTGGCCCTGGACGAGCTGCGCGAGAAGATCGATACGATCTCGATGGGCATCCCGAACATCCCCGCCGATGACGTGCCGGCCGGCGCCGACGAGAGCGAGAACGTCGAGCAGTCGCGCTGGGGTACCCCGCGCCAGTTCGATTTCAAGGTGCTCGACCACGTCGAACTGGGCGCGCGCAACAAGTGGCTGGACGGCGAGACCGCTGCCAAGCTGTCCGGCTCGCGCTTCACCGTGCTGCGTGGCCCGATCGCGCGCCTGCACCGTGCCCTGGCCCAGTTCATGCTCGACCTGCACAGCGGCGAGCACGAGTACCAGGAAACCAACGTACCGGTGATCGTCAACGCCGATAGCCTGTACGGCACCGGCCAGCTGCCCAAGTTCGAAGAAGACATGTTCATCACCCAGCTGGGTGAGCAGAAGCGTTACCTCATCTCGACCTCGGAAATCTCGCTGACCAACATTGCCCGTGACGAGATCCTCGACGCCGAGCGCCTGCCGCTGCGCATGACCGCCCACTCGCTGTGCTTCCGTTCCGAAGCTGGCAGCGGCGGCCGCGACGTGCGCGGCATGATCCGCCAGCACCAGTTCGAGAAGGTCGAGCTGGTCTCGATCTGCCGCCCGGAAGACAGCGACGTCGAGCACCAGCGCATGACCCGCTGCGCCGAAGTGGTGCTGGAAAAGCTGGGCCTGCCGTACCGCAAGGTGCTGCTGTGCACCGGCGACATGGGCTTCTCGGCCATCAAGACCTACGATCTGGAAGTCTGGCTGCCGTCGCAGGAGACCTACCGCGAGATTTCCTCGTGCTCGAACTGTGGCGACTTCCAGGCCCGCCGCATGCAGGCCCGCTGGCGCAACCCGGCCACCGGCAAGCCGGAGCTGGCGCACACCCTGAACGGCTCGGGCGTGGCGGTCGGCCGCGCGATGATCGCAGTGATGGAGAACTACCAGAACGCCGACGGCAGCATCACCGTGCCTGAAGCCCTGCGCCCGTACATGGGCGGTATCGAAACCATCGGCTGAACCCGGTAGATGCCATGCTTGCATGGCACTGCTTTGGGTTTGGTGGGTGCCATGCTTGCATGGCACTGCTCTGGTTTTGGTGGGTGCCATGCTTGCATGGCACCTCATCCACGCATGGCGTGGATCTACCGACGCGGTGCGGCCTCCACGCATGGCGTGGATCTACCGGTGGGGTGCAATATCCACTCACCTGGGGCCTCAAGCTTTGCAGTAGATCCACGCCATGCGTGGATAGCGCAATCCATCAACCCACTACGCGCAGCTTCTCCAGCGGCACCCAGCCCGCCTCCCCACTCTCCGGCACACACCACGCCCACCCATTGAGCGTGCGCACGCCGCGCAACGGCTGCCCCGGGTCCACATCCAACTCCCGCGCGCAGTAGTCCTCCGTGGCAAACGCGCCACCCTGCGCATCACGACCGATCACCGGCGCCGGCACGAACCCCGGCTGCTGCCCCTCGGCCTCGCACAGGAACCAGTCTTCCCAACCCTCCGGCCCCTCATAACGCTCGCCCACCACCAGCGCCTGCCCACGGTGCAGGGTGATCGGGTGCGGAAATTCGCTGCGATGCGCAGCCGTCACGATGTAGTCCATCGCCTCATGCTGGCAAAAAAAAACGGCCCCGCAAAAGCAGGGCCGCCAGGGTGGGCCGGGATGGGGGAGGGAATCCCGGCCCGCGTTCAGCGCCCAGACGAGGGAGAGAGGCGCCGAACGCTGGAACGCGTTACGCCGCTGCCACTTCCGCCGGCTCATGCGACGGCAGCGCTGCCAGTGCGCCGGCAATCGCGTCTTCGCGGTGCTGGGGCGAGTAGGCAACGCCCTCGGCGCGCACGAACTCGATGTCGTTGATGCCCCAGAAGGCGAACGTCTGGCGCAGGAAGGGCTCCTGGAAGTCGGCCGGCGAATCGGTGTAGATGCCGCCACGGCTGCTGACCACGATCACCCGCTTGCCACCGGCCAGGCCCACCGGGCCGTTCTCGGTGTACTTGAAGGTGCGCCCGGCCACCGCCACGCGGTCGATCCAGGCCTTCAGGGTGGAGGGCACGCTGAAGTTGTACATCGGCGCGCCGATCACCACGATGTCGGCAGCCAGGAACTGCTCGAGCACCTGTTCAGCATCGGCGGCCTCGGCCGGATCGGTCTTGGCCAGCGAACCACTACGCAGATGCGGTACCGGATTGGCGTCAAGATCGCGATAATCAACCTGCAGGCCGTCGATCTGCTGCTTGAACTGGGCCACCACGGCGGCGGTCAGGTGGCGGGAGACGGAGTTGTCGCCAAGCACGCTGGCGTCGATGTGCAGAAGCTTCATGGCAGTACCTATGTTCGGGAGAGGTGGCGGACTTGCCGCCGACGGAGAGAACAATAGGTTGTTGCAAGGGCGGGATAAAGGTGGTTGAATGCCACGTATTGTTCTACTAATGGAACTCGGGTATGCATGACCTGAATGATCTGTACTATTTCGCGATGGTGGTCGACCACGGCGGTTTCGCCGCCGCCGAGCGCGCACTGGGCATCCCCAAGTCGCGCCTGAGCCGCCGTATCAGCCAGCTGGAAACCGACCTGGGCGTGCGCCTGCTGCAGCGCTCCACGCGCCGCTTTGCCGTCACCGACGTCGGTACCAGCGTGCACCGCCACGCCCAGACCATGCTGGCCGAGGCGCAGGCCGCGCGCGAGGTGGTGGACCGCCTCAGCGCCGAGCCACGTGGCCTGGTGCGCGCCAGCGTGCCGGTATCGCTGGCGCAGATGCAGCTGCCCAAGCTGCTGCCCAAGTTCCTCGAGCAGTACCCGAAGGTGCGGCTCCAGCTGAACATCAGCAACCGCCGCGTGGACATCATCAACGAAGGCTACGACGTGGCCCTGCGCGTACGTTCGCGGCTGGACGACGACGGCAGTCTGGTGATGCGCAGCTTCGGCCAGGTGCAGGAACTGCTGGTGGCCAGCCCAAAGTACCTGGACCGTGCCGGCCGCCCGAAGGACCCGGAAGAACTGGCAAACCACGTCACCCTGAGCATCAGTGAGGACGAGGCGCGCCAGCGCTGGGAGCTGCACGGACCGGAAGGCGCGGTGCGCCGGGTGGACCTGCAGCCGCGCGTGGCCGGTTTCGACTTCCCGCTGCTGCAGAGCATGGTGAAGGACGGTTTCGGCATCACCATGCTGCCGGAAACCGTATGCGCCGATGCCGTGCGCAATGGTGAGCTGGAAGTGGTGCTGCCGGACTGGTCGCTGCCGCAGGGTGTGTGCCACGCCGTGTTCGCTTCGCGCCGCGGCCTGCTGCCGGCGGTGCGGGTGTTCATCGACTTCCTGGCCGAGCACCTGCCGCCGCAGCTGGAGGCCTCGCGTCTGGATTGCGGTGGCGCCTGCGAGAAGGCCAAGGAGCGCATCAAGGCCAGTGCGCTGGGTGCGTTGGCGGTGGACGCGGGCTGAAGTCCAGGTCCGATGGAATGACGGTCTTGGGCAAATCGCCCGGTCGTGCGAGAATGCGTGCCCGGCCAGCAGGCTGGGCCGATACGGAGAGATGGCCGAGCGGTTTAAGGCACCGGTCTTGAAAACCGGCGAAGGGTTAAACCTTCCGTGGGTTCGAATCCCACTCTCTCCGCCAGAATTTTCGAAAAGCCCCTAGAAATAGGGGCTTTTTCTTTGTCTCAGCTATTGCTACCCGCCCGCTTACCCATCCACCTGCGAAGTACGATTCAGCGCGATCTGCTGCCGAACCCAGCTTTGCACCTCGGATTGTATCCACAGTGCTCGCCTTCCGATGCGTATTGATCGCGGGAACCGGCCGGCCTTGATCTCGCCATATATGAAGGTGGTGCCCATGCCGGTCATCTGCCGCACGCGGTCCAGTGACAGCAGCTCTTCCAATTTTTCAGCCGCGCCCATGGTTACCTCCTGCCGCGCGCTGCAGCTTTGGTAGTTGCTCAGCCAGACCCAGCTTGAACTGCACGACGTTGCCGGGCGCGGTCGGCACGGCGCGTGGGCTCCGTGCCGGCCGGTTAATCCGCCGCCACTCGGCCAGCGCTGCATCGGCGTCCGCCTTCTTGCTGGTCGACCTGCAGCAGCATTCGACCAGGTGGCCACCACCGGCGCTCGCGCGCCGCTCGTCGTGGATGTGACGCGCGCGATGCCCAGCGGCGCAGTTGGGCAGGCCTTCGGGATGGCTGATCTGCTTCTGTGTCATGGCTTTTCGCACTCCGTAATGTGGGCTTGCAGCTTTTCCAGCAGGAAGGAGGCTTGCTTGGCCCGGTGTTCCCGGTCGAAACGGTTCAGGGCAAACGGGCCGGCGTCGCGCAGCCACTGCAGCGGCTGGACCAGCCAGCGCGGATCGAAGGGGAGCCGGGTGCGCGGATCGACCGGCTGCGCTGTCGGCATGCAATCCGGGCCTGCCCAGTATTCGGGGGCGCCGCACCTGGTGCAGGTGCGGTTCTTGAACACGTGTTCCTTCTCCGGCTGCGGCACGCGCGGCTTGTCGAACAGGGCGCGTATCACCAGGCCACGCTGCGGGCCGTAGTAGACCTGTTCCGCGTTGGCCTCTACCCAGCAGCCCGGCGCGAAGTCGTCCGCGTGGCGGTACTCCCAGCGGGCCACGTGAGCCGAGTAAAGCTCGGCCATCAGGGTGTCGGCCCAGGCGCGGACCTGGTCGGCGGCAACGGGACCGCCGGCGGGGTCGATGCGTCGCATGGCAGAGACAACCGCGGCGACCGGCGATGACGCCTTGGTGGCGTCGGCCACGGCGGCTGGGCCAATCGGGAACTGCGCCGCGCTCACGCTGCCACCGCCATGCCCACTGGCACCGGGTCCAGATTTGCAGATACAAGCGCGCAGAACGGCGGAGGGCTGACGCTGTTGCCGACCATACGCACTGCGGCGGTAGTAGTGATCGGTCGACCATCGGCCGTGCGATCGATGATGTAGTCCGGGGGGAAGCCCTGAGCGTTGAACAGCTCCCGCTTTACCAGCATGCGGTACAGAATGTCGATTCTGTATTCGATCAGCACTGGCTCGGCTACCGCCATATCACCGCCCTTGGCAGTAGTGATGGTGCGCACCGGGTCGCTGGCGAGCCTGACGCCGGCCGAGCTTGAATTGCAGGTGCTGACGACGACCGGCTCAGCCAGGCCGAAGCGGCACTTAGTCGTCATGGTCGGAATTGGCTTGCTACAGGGCTGGCCTGTGGTTCCGCTGCCGTTGCCGTAGTACGGGGCAATGATCGGTTCCGCCAGGTTGCCGGCACCACCGGTAAGGATCGTTGGCGCCGGCTCATCGACAGAGCGAGCCCCGCGGCCGCCAGCAGAGTTGTGCCGGTGGACGATGATGGGACGGACGAAGTGCGGGCGAGCACAGCCTGGCCGATCACTGCCTGCGCCGCCGGTGGTGATCGTCGGGATCGGTCTGCACCCCACCTCACGCGCCACGCCGCCGCTGCCGGTCGCAAGTATCAGGCCGGTCTTGTGGCCGAACCGCTGCGCGATCTCGTCAGCCTGCTGCGGGGTGACGCGAAGGTCTGGCTGCTTGCCATCGCGCAGAGCTACCAGCGCATCCAAGTACGGTTGCGGCCAGTTCCCTCGCTGGGCACCGGAGAGGAGTCGCTTGATCGTGTTGGGGCGCAGAGCGCGCTTCCTGGAGAAGATAGATGTTCCGGGCAGATCCCAATCGATGCTGTCCGCCGCCACCTTCATTCTTTCGCGGGCAGTGGGACCTGCGTGCGACGGCTCGGGCCAACGCACGGCCTCACCGTCGCGGCGACCTACCATGAAAAGACGCACGCGGTCGGTGCCGGCGCCAAAGTGGCTCGCGTCCAGTCGGCGCCAGTCGACGGTATAGCCCTTGCTTCGAAGGGCGGCGATGAACTGCCGCCAAGTCCGGCCCAGGTGGCGCTTGTCGGGCACCAGCTGCTGGTTGCCAACCGGCACACGCTCGCCGCGCGCTGCGACAGTCCCGTCCATCTTGATGACGCGCCCGGTCACCTTGCAGCGCTTTGCAACGAGCGGTCCCCACGTCAGGATCTGCCACACGTTCTCCATCGAGACGATCCGCGGTGCGGTGTTGGTGACATTTCGCTTGTCAGCTGCCAAGAGCTGGCCGATCCACTTCAACCCGACCCATGACAATGCGCGGATCTTGCGGCTGCGTGGTTGGCCGCCTTTTGCCTGGCTGAAGTGCGTGCAGTCCGAGCTGAAGTGCAGCCAGCCAACCGGGCGACCGGCAACGTCCACACACGGGTCGGCGTGCCAAATGTCCTCGCGATGGTGGATGGTGAACGGGTGGTTTGCCGCGTGCATGCCGATGGCTTGCTCATCATGGTTGTAGGCCAACGCCGGATCGACGCCCAATGCGTCCTTGATGGCTTGGCTGGCGCCGCCACCGCCGGCGAACAGGTCCACCGAGATTTCGCCAGGCGCTCAGCTTCAGTGAGAGGGCATTTGCGTGCATCCCCGCTGATGGGCGCAACGATCAGAAATATGGACTTGTCCTGGCCAACGGCCTTGTACAGGCCGTCGTTGATGCGGGTGATTTCCATGTCTTCGTTCCTTGTGGTCCGTTGCGGTTGATGGCTGGAGGCGTGGAAACCCCAGCTTATCAACCGCTCGGCCACGCCAACGACTCCGGCCGCATCGTTCCAGTCGAGGTGGCCTGATATGCGCGCGCTGAAGCGACGCCTGGCAATCCATCGCCGGCTGCTGGCCTTCCAGCAGTGGGGTGCGCTTGCTCGGAAGCTGAGCGATCCGAATTCAGTGGAAGTTGCCACGCTGAGGATCGTCCAGCTCCCGAGCGGGCAGGTCATATGCGCCGGATTTACGGTGCCTCGAGCACCTCCGACCATTTCTGGGCCAATGAATCTGCATGCCCAAGGCAAGCCATCCGAGGTGGTGGATCGTTCGAGAGCATCTCGTTGATGACTGCCATGGCATTGCGATTGGCACGCTCGATGGAGGCTACAGCGCCTGACGGATCGCGTTGCGAGGCCATCAGATCCAACACGCAGCCTTTGAGTAATTCCACTTCTCCGATCAATCGAAAGATCAGCTGCTGTTCTGCAGTGAATTTCACGTCGTCCATGTCGCCCTCCTTGCGGGCTGTTCGTGTGGAAACGCCAGCGTAGCGCAAGGAGGGCGACGCCCGTCGTCCGTGAGTTGTTGATCTCCATGGCGCCCATCGTGCGCCGCCCCCGAGAGCCTGTCATGAAGCCCAAGCCCCATTTCCTGCCCAAGCGCCAGACGGTGATCTACGGATTCACCGAGCAGATGCTGCGCGACACCGGCACCAACCGCCGGAGCTTCGCAATGGTGGTAGCCGATCAGTACCTGTCGATGTACGCACAGGATGATCGCGAAGTCCCGTTCCGCATCACCCTCGGTGGGGAAGGGGACGGAGACGCGGACAAGAAGCACAACGGCCAGATCCTCGGTCGCTACCTGGACGGCGTCGTCAAAACGTTGCCGGCGGATCTGGAAGACGCTTGGGTGATGAGCTTGCCTGAGCCGTACCGCAGCAACTGCGAGCGAGCGCTGGGCCGCCGCCGCGGCATTCTGCCGGTCCGCATGGACGCCATTGAAACGTCAGCCGACACGGTCGGCGTTGGACAGTTGATGAAGGACTTTGGCGACCTCTGCGCGGCAGTCAGCCCAGCAGTCGCTGATGGCGTGATTGACGAGAAGGATCGCCCCCACGGCCAGAAGATCATCAACGAAACCGACGACCTGGTCATCAGCGCGCTGACGTTCCGCAAGGCAGTCATCCGCGCGATGGGGCTGGAGCAGAAGGCATGAACCATCCCGCTCGCACCACCGATCCCAGCACCAGCCATGAAGCGGCCAACCGTGTGGTGGCCAGTGGCAAGCAGCGTGCCCAGCAGGCCGCGACCGAGGCAGCGGTAAGGCGCCACCCGGGCCAGAGCAGTCTGCATCTCGCCACACTGACCGGGCTGGATCGGCACATGCTCGCCCGTCGCCTGCCCGAGTTGGAGAGGGAGGGCCGCGTATGGCGAGGCCCGAAGGCACCTTGCGCCAGCGGCGAAGGTAGTGGCTGCACCTGGTGGCCGGTGCCCCCGGGTCAGAACATGCTGCTGGGGCTCTGACATGTCGACCATCATCATGTCGCAGTGCTGGCCGCTGCAGGGCCTGAGCGTCACGCAGAAGGCGGTATTGATCTCGCTGGCTGACCAGGCCAACGACGATGGCGTGTGCTGGCCAGCAGTTGGCACCATCGCCGCGCGCTGCTGCATGTCGCCGCGCGCTGTCCGCACCGCCATGGATCATCTGGAAGTCGTGGGCCTACTGACCCGCGACCGCAGGTTCAACAGCAGCACTGTCTACAACGTCACCCCGGCCAAGTTCGACAAGGCCGCAGCGCCATCGAAGGGCACTCGCAAGACCGGAAAAGCTGGTACTGCATCGGGCGCAGGTGCTGCGCCCCGCGCAGGGGGTGCGCCCGATTCAGGTGGGGATGCGCCCCGTGCAGGTGGGGATGCAGCGGGCGCAGGTCTGGAGGTGCGCCCCGTGCCGCCTAACCGTCATATAACCATCAATGAACCGTCAGAAGAACCGTCATTTCCGGCGGGCCTGTCGGCCGCGCCGCCGGTGGTGGATCCGGAAACGGCACTGCAGGTCGCATGCAAAGCGACATGGGCGGCATACGCCAGCGCCTACCGCATCCGGCACGGCGTGGCGCCGGTCCGCAACGCGAAGGTCATCGCCACACCCACGCTCACCATCCAATGGGACGCCGCAGACAAGGCAATTGCCTACGACGTGGAATGGAAGCGCGACGATCTCAACTGGGTGCGCCAAGGCCGGGTGGCCACGGCCAGCATCGATATACCGGGCATTTACGCCGGTCAGTACCTGGCCCGCGTGAGAGCGGTGAATGCACTGAATGCGGTGTCGATCCCGGCAACGAGCGTGCTGACCGACATCCGCGGCAAGACGGAGCCGCCGCCGGCGGTGGCGTCGCTGACCACGACGCCGATCGTTTTCGGTATTCGACTGGATTGGGCATTCCCGCCAGGGGCAACCGATACGCAACGGACCGAGATTTGGCGCAGCACTGGACCAAATCGCGAGACGGCGGTGAAGCTCGGCGACTATGCCTATCCGCAGAATCGTCTGCAGCTGGACGGCTTGGCCGCCGGTGCGCGCTTCTACTTCTGGGCGCGGCTGGTAGATCGGACCGGGAACATTGGCCCGTGGTATCCGACGGGCGCAGGGGTGATGGGCGAGGCGAGCACCGATGTCGCTGAGTACGAGGAGTACTTCCGGGGCAAGATCGTGGAGAGCTCGCTGGGCCAAGATCTGCTTGCCAAGATCGAAAGCACAAGCTCGCTGGTGCCGCTGATCTGGGCGGAAGATGCCACATACGAGCCGGGGCAGACCGTTGTCTACAACGGCAAGATCTGGCTGTGGCAGGGCCCTGAGGATGGAAACGAGCAGCCGCCTGGCACGAAGTGGCAGAACGTAGGCGACGCCCTCTCCGAGGCCGGCGCGTTGGTCGGGCGAATGGACCGCGTCGAGATGGATATCGGCGAACTGGACGGCAAAGTCACGGCGCAAGGCCAGAAGATCGACGGTATCTTCGCCCAGGTGGACGCTCGGGGCGCGGGTGACACCGACGGTGGTGCAGGTGACACGAACGCCTATGCCGGGTCCTACAGTATCCAGGCGGTGGCGGCGATGGATGACTATGCCCAGTCCAAGCGCACTGACACGGTGGAGGCAAAGGTCGGCGAAACGCAGGCGATGGTGCAGCAGACCTCGCAGGCCTTGGTCGACATCAACGGCAAGATCAGCGCGTCGTGGAACCTGAAGCTGCAGATTGCGGCCAATGGGCAGTACTACGCCGCCGGCATGGGCATAGGCATCGAGAACCAGCCCGACGGCAGCTATCAGAGCCAGGTTCTCTTTACCGCGGATCGCTTTGCGTTCGTGAACCTTGTCAATGGGCAGCTGACCACTCCCTTCGTCATCCAGGGCGGGCAGACCTTCATCGGCCAGGCCTTGATCGGTACGGGTTGGATCACCACGGCCAAGATCGCGGACGCTGCAATTACCAACGCCAAGATCAGTGGAACCATCCAGTCGGACGACTATGTTCAGGGCCAGACAGGGTGGCGAATCAACAAGGCAGCCGGCGGTGGATTCGAATTCAACGGTACTGTCGCCGGTGGGTATCGCCTGAACATCACCAACCAAGGCGTCTACATCTACTACCCGAACGGCAACCCAGCCGTTGAACTTGGAGTGCTGCTGTAATGGCCGACGTTGGGCTGAGGGTGAGGAGCGAGAGCGGGTACGTGGAGACGTCGGTCACCACCAAGCTGTCGAAGATGATCGGCTCGTACACGTTCCCGCTCTACAGCCCTGTGAACTCAAACAACAAGTGGATCGCTCCGCCCGAGGCAAACGGGGGGCTCATCGTCAACGACTTCTTGGGCGGCGAGCCCTTCTACTACTTCACATGCGAAGGGCAGAAATCGGTGTACGGGATGCTCGTGCCGTCGGTGACGATATCGGGTAACAGCATCGTCTGGACCTGGGAGCCTGACGTGGTGAACTACCACGTCAGGATGGAAATGTTCCCAAGCCAGCCTACCTCGAACACCGTCGGCGGCATCACGCTTCACTACGGGGTGTACAGTTGATGGCTGTGGGACTGCGCGTACGTAATCAGGGCACCGGGCAGATCCAGATCGGGCTCGGCTATCGCAACCTGCAGCTGGCCAAATCGGGGACGCTCAACACAGGCACGTTCTCCGGCGGCGCGACCGGTGGATCGCCGCCGTTTGGTTCGTGGTCGCCGGGTGGTGTTCTTGCATCAACGAACGGAACGACGAACCTCCACGTCTGCCGATACATCAATGATGCTGTTTCGACCAATACAGGATTCACCCTGGTTCAGAGCGGGGTTACGTGCAACGTGTACGCCTCCAACGCGGCACCGAACAAGGTGCTCGAGTACTACACGTTCAGCGCCGCCGAGCGCGCAGCGACCGGGCCGGTTGGGTTGCGCATGCGCGACGAGAACGGCACGGTGTTCTATGACTCAAGGCGAAAGGGACTGCGCGTTCTCCAGCTGGTTCCGCTGCCAACGGTGCCCGGACCTCCCATTGAAATCGGCCAGTTCTTTCCAGGCACAAAGGTCGGAATTGCAATCCCGTCACCGCGGTTCTACTACAACTCGGTATCGCAGGACCGATGCACCATGACGGCCGACCATTTCCACATGACCAGCGACAACCGAATCTTCATTTCAAGATTGCAGGTCTCCCAACAGACGCTGATCACCAACACCTTCCCGGTTGGCGGCGTAACGATGGGGCCTCAGAACGCGTCGATCTTCATCGTGGACCTGACCGAGGTTCCGCTGGGGTTCGGTTGACGGCAGGCCCATCACGCCGCCACAACACCACCTGCGGCCAGATTGCGGCCATGTGCCATTGCACCCGCGCAAATCGAAGTTGTACCAGAAGCTCATCGGCGCGGCCGCAAATGATCATCTATTGCGAAGGAGCGACGCAACGCTCGCCACGCTAGCCGCCTTTGATTCTGACAGTGTTTGCAATGCCCGACGCTTCCTAGCGGGCTGTCCCGCGGTTGCCTCGCGTGCGACATGAACTTCATACTCACGGGCATTGGCGTCCAGTGCCGTAGCCAGTACGCATGAGTCGGCAGTCATGCCGCTTAACCAGAGACGACGCACACCCAACTTGGCCAACAAGATTGGTAGTGGGGTCGCGAGGAACGCTGAGTGCTTTGGCTTTAGGACAAAGTAGTGATCAGGTTTTGGTGACAAGAGTTTGGCGATACGTGCTGAAGGGCCGCCATTCCTCAGGCATTGAGCGACTTGCTGTTGGAAATCCAGCTTCCAGTCTGAAAAGTTGTCGTTTGCGTAGATCACCGGCCAGTTGTTTGAATCGCAGTGTTCCCGTAGGCGAAGGATCTCTGTCGCAGCTTTTACAGCGATCGGCGCTAGGCGCGCTGCTTCGGGGAAGTCAAAGCGGCTGAACATGTCGATGATCAGCAATGCCGTATTGCCTGGCGATCTCTCCAAGGTCAGTCTCCAGTTTGAGCGTGCGGCGCATGTACGGGCTTCGATTGCGGCGAGTCCTTTTGGCGAAGAAAGATCGTCAGCACCACCAAGGATAGGACGGCCAGAAATTCACTCTGCCAGTTCTGCATTGACTCGAACCAGAAGGTGCTGCTGCCCAGATGCTCTAAGAAGCTGGGGGGCTGCCTTCCAATCAGCTGCTCTTCCACTTGCTCAGCACGCCAGCTTCCGACTGCGTGAAGACTGAAGCTAATGAGGAATAGCGCACCAAAGGCTATTGCAAGAGAGTGGCCGTAAAGGGTCTTCCACAATCCCCCTCGTCGGACTGGCCAGGGCGTAGGCCCCGCTTCCACCCGTTCTTCCTCTTGTGCCGGATCCAAGGGGCGCGACTCTGCCGACCCGTGCTGTCGCAGCGAGACCGTCAGGAGTACATACATTCCCATCTGAAGGAACTCGCTTTCCCAGTTCTCAAAAGTGGCACTAATGAAGTGACCGCTGGCAACGTAGCTCCAGAGATCCAGTGGCGCCCGGCCGTGCTCAATGAGATCTTGATTGTGTACGTTGAGGCCAGTTGCTATCTGCCCTCCGATGAACAAGAGAGTTAAGCCGAGCAGAACCAAGGACAACCCATTTCGTCGCCACATGTCACACCTTTAGCCCAGTTTTCGAACGCAATCGAAGATGAGCCTACGAGATCTCAATAGCCGTTGCGGTGAACTTCAAGCATGTAGCAGGTGATGATTCCTAGCCCCGATGGCCGCAGGTAGGGTCAGGGTCAGGACGTTCATAGTCTTCAGGCGCAGCCTTGGGCCCGCCGCCGTCCTCGGGCATGTCGTGCTCTTTCCACTTGGCCTTATCATTGCGACGCACGTCAGGTGTATGGGCTTTTGATGCATCGTCAACGTCGGTCGTCGGGTTGAACGGAAGTTCGTCCTGCAGCCTTTTCTCGTTCATTGTACGTGCTCCAAAAGAGGGGGCACCTGCATCTGCTTTGGCGCGGTGCTTTGCTTGCGAAACTTGGCGGCGTAGCGACCGCCACGCCGCCATGCAGGCTCACGCTGCTTCGGCAGCCTTCTGGTTGCCGCCGCCCTTGGCGATCATGGTCAGTTTTTCGTCCGTAGCCTTTTCTTCTTCGAGCGTCTCGAGCAGGAGGGGTAGAGCATCTTTGTAGCCCAGCTGCTTGGCCAGTGCGGCAATAGTGCCGTAGGAAGCTATTTCGTAGTGTTCGACCTTCTGTGCGCCGCCGATCAGCGCGGCGTCCCGAACGGGCCCCTCCTCGATGGAGTCAATGATCTCTTTCCCTTCCTCAATCAACCCTTCCATCGCTGCGCACTTGATGCGCTTCAGGCGGATGCCGAGGACTTCAACTACCTGATCGATGCGTTCGATCTGGCCCTGCGTCTCGTCCAGATGAAGTTCGAAGGCCGCGGCCAGGTCGGGGTTGCTGGATGCCCTGGCCAAGCGCGGGAGCGCCTTGGTGAGCTGCTTCTCCGCGCTGTAGATGTCGGACAGTTCGTGAATGAACAGATCTTCAGCAGTTTTGATTGCCATCGCTTTTCTCCAAAGGAATGGAGGCGACAGGCTATTGGAGAAGGTGTTAGGACAGTTGCAAACCATGTGACCCTAATGTGAGTTCGCCGGCCCCCCCCCCAAATGCTCTTCATCGGTTGAGCGCTTCATCAGCTTTGGGTCGGCTTGGGGAGGTGAGATTTCGCCGCCGCTATCTCAACTTCTGGCATGTCCCAAGCTGTGATCGCATTCGACCAACCTAGCGTTGCTCACAGCCTGTCGCGCCCCGCATTTACCGCAGGTCAGAACCGTCCCTCCCGCGATGCGCTCGATTCTCTTGTCCAATCGAGTGACATGGTGGCATCGGTTGCATCGAATTGTGATCGAGTTCACGTGGCCGATTCGGGCGTCATCAGCGCCGTAGTCCAAAGCGAGTATGTAGAAGAGTCCGGTGTCAGGCATTGGTAGGGCTCCTAGTGACGCGTCCACGAATTCAGTTTCGCGCGTTCCTGAACTGTTGTGTTTTCAACCTGCACATCACTTTATTCTTCGGCAAGCCTTGATAGGGTGTAGAGCCCCGCAAGGAGATGCCCCTATGCCTATCCGAGCCGTGGTGTACGCGAGTGAGGCGGTCGCAGAGATCGTTGCAGATGGATTGGGCCAGACGGAAGGAAGGCTGTGCTCCATCATTGACGACGCCGCCCGCTTCAACCGAGACGCTGGCGTAACTGGCGTACTTCTCTTCGATGGCGAGCGCTTTCTGCAGTATCTGGAAGGACCGGAAGATGGCCTAGCCGTTGCTTATTCCAGGGTGGTGGGTGCAAGCAGCCACTCCGGCCTCGTAGAGTTGCAGCGAGGAAGGGTAGGGCGTCGGCGATTGCCATTCTGGCCAATGCGGTGGCTACCGGTCGAATCGCAAGAACTTGCTCGGATGGCGAGTGCTGACTGGACCAGCTTCTTCCAGCGAGGAGATGCGACCGCTCCCAACGCTACGGGAATGGATCTGTTGCAGGTCGCGGTCCAGCAACAAGTCGCGGTGATCGGCTAGGGCGGTGCCCCGCTGGTTCGTTGACCCGGTTGCGGCGGCGTCAATCAAGGAGCTCCAGCGCGCTAATTGATTCCGTTTGCGAAAGAGGCGTCGCATGATGCTTCAATCTGATCGGTCAGGACCGCCAGTGCCTGCTGCAGCGCGGCCTTGTAGACGGCTCCGCCCTCGGTTGCATGTTTCTCCTCAATTCCAGGAAGCAACTGCGTCCAGATCTTTGACAGGGCTCCGGGTTCGGGATGTGCTATGACAGTTGCCCGAAGGCCGTACTCGAATGTTTTCAGATAGCCGCGGTGCGCTTCTAGGTCTGCTTCGCAGGCTTCAAGTCGTTGGAGAATTTCTGCATCTGTTGCTCGCATGACGGACCTCTGGACAGGTGGCTGAATAGCGGAGATAGTCAGCGCGGGCCCTTCGGCATGCGCTATGAGCATCCTCAACGTTCTTCTACGTGCTGACCAGCTCTTGGTAGCTGTGGACACTCTGGCAGAAGACGCCTTTACCGGAGTTCCATCTGCTGGGGCAAAGCTGCTGCTGATCCCACAGCACAACCTGGTCTTGGCCACTCGCGGATCTACTCAATTCTTCCTTCGCATATACGAGTTGGCGCTGCAGGCGAGCTTCCGGGCGGACTTCACGATGGAGCAACTGATGGCAGAGCTGGGGCTGGTGATCGACAAGCTTTGGCCCGCTTATGAGAAAGCGGCCATTGAGGCCGGCCTACCTCGATCTGCTCTCGGTACGGAGCTCGTCCTCGGTGGTTGGTCGGCGAAGAACGGGCGAATCGCGGCAACGGCCTATGCCAAACACGACAGTGCGATCCCTGCAATTGTCCAACCTCTGGATGGAGGGCTGGCGTCTCCGGGCGAGCCGTTGGAAGGCATCCCTGACAGTTTCGAGCTCGTAGACGTGCTGGCTGCGGGTCGGCTACAGGCGGCCTGGCTCAATCGGGCTGTTGGCCGCCAGGTCGCGGGTGGCAGGCTTCTGGTTGCGACGCTGAGTGAAAGTCGAGCGGTGGTTGAGGACCTAGGGTCGCTTTAGATCCTCGGGGACGATGCCCGCGAGAGCAAGTGTGCGATTCGCAGCATTTGCGGCCGCCAGCCTTATCCTTGCGGCCTTGCCTGTTCCCGCCAACTTCTGCTGTACTGCTCGCTCTGCCAGCCTGCCCGACAAGCCGCTGATGGTGGTTGCGTACGAAGGGAGGCTTTGTCTCAGCGCGTGGACGAACATGGCTGGTTGCGTCATCGGACCTGCGCCGCCTGCGGGAAAGTGGCTGACGGTGCTGCTACATAGGTGCTCGCAGCACTTGGCGCACTCGTGTTGTACTGGTTCCACGCAAAAACGCAGCTGCTAGCCGAACTGCATCATCGCTACAGCGGTCGTTGCGCAAGGCGCGGACTAGGCGACCGGGTGTGAAGCCAGTCCAGCTAACCAAGTCATGAGTCGCATGCGCCTGATCGGTGTAGCCATGAAGCGTGGCGGCTGCAGCGATGTCCGTTGCTTCAGCATCGAGTGTGCGTAGAAGCGCCTGTAGACGGCGCACGCGGGCGTACTCCTTTGGAGTCAAGCCAACTGCAGCGAGAAAGCGAACCTGCAGGCTGCGCGGTGAGATATCAAGCTGTCGTGCCAGCTCATTTATGCGTAGATCGCCTTCCAACGTATCCAGCTTGACGATAGCCTGTTCAATCAAACTATCCAGGCTGAAACTTGCACAGCGTTCCCGCAGCAGATCCCATAGCGGCTGCTGGGAGCCAGCAGTGGCGCACGTACGCGCGGCGGCACCGAACTTCAGGGCGAAAGCTGCGTCGAGGGTGTGCAGGTCAGGAGCATGGTCACGAAGTCCGGGGAGCCGACGGCCGGCCACCAAGGCGCTCGCGGTTGGTTGCAATCGCACGCCGATGCAGAAGATCGTACCTCCCGCTTGTAACCGGATCGGGCCAGATTGCTGGGCGGCGAAGCACAGCGGTTGATCCGAACGGATTTGTCCATCTACACCTCGCAGGCGCAGGGGAACGCCAAGCTCTGCCAGCAGCTCGCAACGGCCATCTGGATAGATGACCTGTACGTCCTCCTCGGGAGCATCGTCTCGTAGCAGCCAGAGGCATTGCACGTAACGGCGCAGATCGCTGGGAGGCGTGTGCTCAATATAGTCCATAGGCAATCGAACCCCATCCTGCGCTTTTTTACAAGCATCCCTCTGAGGTCGTCAGCTATTTTGGGCCAGTCAATTCAGGCGGAGGGGAAGATGAGCATGAAAGCGATGATGATAGGTGCAGGCTTGATGCTTGGGGATACGTCCGCAGCAGCGTCGATCGAGTTCGACTGGCTGAGTGGCCATTGGTGCGGTCGTGATGCGGAACGGAGGATCGACGAGGTGTGGCTCCCCGAGGCCGGAGGCGCATTGCTGGGGATGTCACGTACGCTGAATCGCGGCGTCTTGGAGTCGTACGAATTCATGCGCCTTGTGCCCGCGGGGCAGCATGTCGGTCTCCACGTACAACCAAATGGCGTGACGCCGGTCGTATTTGCCATCTCTGAGTCTGGAGTGGATTGGGTGGTGTTTAAGAACCAGGCAAATGACTTCCCGAACAGAATCGAATATCGGCGCAATGGAGTGTCGTTGACTGCCACCATCTCTGGTCCCGGAGAGGATGAAGAAAGACTAGAGGTCGCATTTGACTACCGGCGATGCGATGGGTGACAGAAGGAAAGTCGTGGGTCCTGTGCTGCATCCGCCCGGCTTGATACAGCCAAGTGTCGAATTCAGGAAGAGCGCCAGTGCGCCCCGCGTCTGTCTGAGGCGACTTCCGGTGCGACGGCGCGTGTCAAATAGAGGCGCTTGAGCAGCGCCGCGCCGGGACGCATCTCGAACGATTCAGACACGTCGCAGCCACGTTCGCAGGATCTGCGACGGCCAGCCTTATCCTTCCGGCCATGCTTCCCTCACCCGGCTACCAAGGTTTCCGTGCCGCCCCGACCCCCTCTGGCTGGGTGGAGCAGAGCGGGCGCTGGGATCTGTGGTGGAACGGTCGGTCGGTGGCTCACGTAGTGGCCGATGCCCAGCATGGCGTCGGGCTCTGCATGAAGGGCCAGAAGATGTGGCAGACCAAGAGAGGCAGGGCGGCCAGCATCGCGCAGGGCAAGCGCTACGCCGAGCGGTGGTGCGCGGCCAGGCTCTACCCCGAGCTGAGGCTGCGGGAAGCGGTAGCCCGGCTGGTGGACAGTACGCCCACCGAGCTGCCGCCGCCGATGCCAGGTCTGCCCCAGACACCTGAGCAGCTGCAACAGGCCCGCCGCTTGGCTGAGGCCGGGACGACGGAGCTGGAACGGGTCAAGGAAGCGCTGGAGCCGCGCAGGCCGCCGGTCGCTAAGCTCATGGCGAAGGACGCGACGAAAGCATGGGCAAGGGCGGGGAGGGGGCGGCTCTCCCGATAGGCCAGGTGAAAAGCCCCCCTGTCGCTGGGTTGGGTACGGGCTGACTGCTGCCTCATCCATCACGCTGCCGCAACGCGGCCCGCGGCCCGCAGCCAGATTGCGGCCATGTGCTATTCCGTCTCCCGGCCGGTTGAGGGCGGTCTCAGAATGATCGGCACTGAATCCCCAGCAGTCGCCGGGGAAAAGACGCCCGGTAGCGAAGAAGCTCCGGGCGTCTTTGAGTTTGGCTCAAGGGTCAGTGACCGAATCCGCAATCGACATAGCCCGTATCGATCGTTTGGCAGAGGCTTACGCCATGTACCGATGAGCAACCGGTCGAAGTGCCAGGAACTACGGAGCAGGTATCTCCACCAAAGCCGCCACCGCCACCATCGCCTTCAGACCCGCCACCGCCGCCCATGCCGCCGCCAGCACCGCCGCCCGGGGAGGACGTTTGAGGCGTCGGCGGCCCCCCCAGATAACTGTTGCTGTTGGTCATTGTGTAGGTGACGCATGAGCTTCCGTTGCAGACAATGATTTTATCCCCTGGTACAACAACGATCTGCGTCCAAACAGCGATTGTGTGCCGGACGTCCCAAGCCCACGCGTCGAGGAACGTCTGTGTTCCCGGGCCCGGCATTGGACTTTCTAGATTGCAGCCGGTGCACGCCAGCGGACCATATGTCTGTCCTCCTTCGGTTGCTTTGGCGTAGAGAACCCAGCCGCAAATCACGACGAGTGCGATCGATAATGCTGTAGTAGTGAAGCTGCGATACATCTAGAAACTCTCCTTGTTATTGGCAGCAGCCTTTATAAATTGCATCGGCACGGCTGATGGCCGCCTGCTGCTGAGCGGAACTCAGTTCGTTCTTGTACATGCCGAGCAATTTGTCCGAGAACGCCGAAGGCATTGCCCTTTTCGCCGCAAGATAGTAGGCGTAGGCCTCGGTTGGATTCTTCTCGACGATTATTCCGTTGGTGTTTGCACGGCCAAGCGCGACTAGGGCGTCAACGCTGCCCTGACTCGCTGCGGTGTTGAGGAATGACGCAGAATTCTGCTTCCATTCAATCACCGCTTCGGGGTTCTGGATGGCTGAGGCCGAGCCGCCGAATGCGGATTCGGTATCAGCGGCATATAGGAGCATGGCTTCTACGGAGCCCTGCTTCGCTGCTTTCAGCAGCCACTTCCCAGGAGGGGACAGGTCCGAGTCCTTCAGCAGTAAGGAGCACTCCTGCAGTCGTCGCTCAGACGATCTGAGCGCGGCTTGCTGGTCTGATTGATTTGCGAGCAATCTTGCAGACTGGAGCTCGCCGGGGGATCCTGCGTTCCTGCAGTCCAGAGCGGCTAGATATATCTCGTAGGAAGCGGTGCTATCGCCGGAGTCAGAAGCACCTAACCGAGAGAGGATGAACTCTTTCGCGTCACCTCTTGGACGGAATTCCCCATTCCGTGAGATAGCGAATGCCCTCGTTCCCAGTGGCTGGACAAATTTGGGGTCAAGCTTCTTCTGGGAAATGAGAGCTGGGTAGGAACTCAGCGCATGCCTATCCGTTGTTGCGGAAGAACTGTCGCCGCCTTGAACGTTCTCAGACTGGGGGGCGCGAGTGGAGCTGTTCATGGAGAGCGCGATGACACATGCCACGGCAAGAAGCACAACAAGACTTGCGGCCAAAATTTTTCTCATGTTCATGCCGGCATATTTGAATGACTTTGTGAATGGTTGCTTAATTGAATGTCTCAGCGAGTTGGCAATGCGTCAATCGGGAGAGTGCTCGCCTCTATGTAGGGAATTTCCGACGCTCAACCGGGTGGAGCCTGAGCAGCGCCGCGCCGGCACTTTCCCCGAACGATTCAGGCAGGCCGCTGCCGCGTTCGCAGGATCTGCGACGCCCGGTCGTATGCTCCCGGCCATGCTTCCCTCGCACGGCTACCAAGGTTTCCGCTCAGCACCACCACCCTCTGGCTGGGTCCAGACCGGGGAGCGGTGGGTGCTGTGGTGGAATGGCCGCGAGGTTGCAGCGGTGGAGCTGGATCGTCGCCCAGGCGTGCGACTCTGGATGGAAGCCCAGAAGATGTGGGACGTGAAGGAAGTGCGCGCGGCAAGCGTTCGACAGGCGAAGCGCTACGCTGAGCGTTGGTGCGCCGCGAGGCTTTGTCCGGGCGTCCCGCTGCGGCAAGCGGTCGCTCTGCTGACCGACAGCACCCCGATCCAGCTGCCGCCGCCGATGCCGGGCCTGCCGCCGACCCGCGAGCAGCAGCAACAGGCGCGGCGCTTGGCCGAGGCTGGGACGACGGAGCTGGAACGGGTCAAGGAAGCGCTGGAGCCGCGCTGGTCGCCGGCAGTGGCCAAGCCTAGGGCGAAGGGATATAGCTAAACACGGGGCGTTGTGGGTGCGGACGCAATGTTCCAGCAGAACGGTTCTTCAAGGCGGGTACGCTGCCCGCTCACTCGGAGGCTGCTGCACTCAGGCGCGCGCATGACTGTGAAAGGCCTGTGATATAAGCTCCCTAATCCAAGGAAAGGGAGGGGGAAATTGAGCACTTCATACAATGTCATCAGCAACGTTCTGCACCATATCGACGCGGAGACGGGGACGTGTAACGAGATTGTTATTGAGGTCGGAGCCGAGGCCTTGCAGAACTATTTGAAGGATCTTCTTTTTGAGATCCAGCAAAGGCCGCAGAAGCGTGAATTCAGAATGGCGTCGACTACTACTGAGTTCGCCACCGCACTCTCAAACTTTTTTGAGGTGCGTAGCTTGGTAAATGATGAGGTGGCAAGTCCGGCCGCCTCAAGTCTCGCTGCTAGGCTTCTGCGCATTGAAGAGGCGACTGAGAAGAAGTACGGGCATCTCAAAAAAGATAGAAGGTTGCTAAATAAAGGCAGCTTCCTGCAGTTTGTATTTGAGGGGCATGATGGGCTCCATTACCTTGGTGTAAAGGTCGAGCATCAATTCTTCTTGGACGAGTCCGACTTCTCCAGGCGAGCCGGCATTGGTGAGTCGCATAAAATATACAAAGCGTGCAAAGTTTCCTTTGACGAGGTCGGAAATGTTGCGAGTGCTTTGGTGTTTGATACTAATTCCAGTCCCTCGGCCTATTGGTGGAATGACTTCTGGGAAATGGTCGAGGTTCGGACGGATTCATATAACACAAACATCGCAATTTCGGCGGTTGTGAAGGCGCTAGGGCCACTAAAAAAGGTTGCGCCAGCTGACTATACGGTTCTTAGAAACGCATCTGTGGCCGCTTTCAAGCGAGTCGGTGATATGGATTTCGATGCGTTCGTTTCTGATGTGATAGAGGGGTACGAGCTTTCAGAAAAGGCTGCATCCAGTAAGTTCAAGGACATAGTTAAGAAGATTAAAGAGTTGCCCGCCACAAGAAAATTCGATAGTCATTTTACATTGGTCCCTTCTAGTGTTTCATTTAAGAAACTTACCCTTCCGTTGACGGGTGAGATTTCGGTGACATTTAATGAAGATATTTCCAATATAGATGATAAAATATGGTCGTCGTCGACCGTTGATGGAAAAGGCGTTGTGATTGTTGAGGCGGACAAGTCTGCTCTTTCTAGATTTAAGTACAAGCCCATGGGGTGAAGTCGTGTTTAAGGCCTTTGCGAGTGAATTGTTTGGCGGTAGCCTGAAGAGCGAAGAGCGCTTGGATGCCTTTTCGTTTTTTGGCAGTTTGGACGTGCCTTCACTCGGCGATGATCTCATCCCAAGGATGGAGGGTCTATTGAGTTTGGCGGGCCAGATTTCAAGTCGGGATAAGTTTGAGCTGCACGTCGAAATCGATGGCGACGAGCCCTTGGTTATTAAGGATAATAGCCAAGGTAGCTTCGACGCAATGCGCGCGCATTTGGTCGAGGTTGAGTCGGGATCTGAAGTGGATGTGCGGTTCAATGTCATCAAGGGAAAAGGGCTTGGGTGGGTTTCTGTGTACAGCCAGGAAGATTTGGCTAGTCACTGGTCAGGGCAAGCGCTGCGCGTAGCCATTGATGCTCTATGGACTCGTTTCGATGACGGAATTAAATTTGAGTGCTTTGAGGAGACCTCATGGTTTGGTTCTTCGTCGATAGGCTTCTATCCGCGTGGAAGTTTTAAGTCTCGAAATCCTGCCGTCGAGCATAGGGGTGGCGAGTTGGCGGTTTTTAAGGAGAACTGCTACGTGCAAGGGCTTGGCGGGGGATGGATTCCCTCGGATTTCTGGCTTACGGCACGCTCGAAGGTGTCGGGAATTAATGATTTTTTTGATCGCGTAGCATCCATCCTTTGTGTTGCATTTCTCGCTAACTCCTCGAATTTCGATGCATCTGGAAACCTTGACTATCGTCTAGTCGGTTATAAATCTATTTCTGGTTCGATTAATTCCGCTGTTGCGTCACCTGCTTTGTCATTGCTGTATAAGATATACGAGTGGGCCTACGGTCCTGGTGCGAGTTCGGACAGAATTGGTCTCGCTAGGAATGTAATTTCACTCCATGTTGATGACGTTGCGGAGGTCACAAATAAAAGTGGCGTATGGGGTGCCATTCAGTCTAATTATCAGATCTATCTGAAGGGTAACATTTCGGCTTACCTAGAAGTTAAAAGTAGGATTGCCGAGCTTCTGGTGGATGCCTCTACGAAAGCTCATGCGACAGCTCAAAATCTTGTCGTGGCCCTTAAGGGTGGCGTCGCCACGATGGCGGCATTTATTTTGGGTGTTGTGGTAGTTAACGGAGTCAAGGACTCAGGTGTTGAGAAATTCTTTTCTTCCGCCTATTTAATGATTCTTTTAGTGGTAATTGTTGTTTTCACGATTTGGCTGGAGCATGAGGTTCGCTCGGCTCGGCGAACCCTCAGTGACTCGGAGTTGGCCTTTGAGGAGATTCTGACGGGTGGTTATTCTAAAATACTTCACGCTTCCGAGATTCGTGAGAGTTTGAATCCCATTGCAGACCGGAATCGGACGTTCTTAAACGACGAGGTTGTGAGAATTCGGCGCGTGTGGGCGATGATTTCGCTTGTTGTTGCTATTGCCTTTTCCGTTGGGTGCTTGTTCTATGTGCCGACTTCACCCCCTACGCCTAAGGCGCGTGATTTTATGTGCTATCTCGCAGAATCAGTGCCCCAGGAACGCGAGCGGCTGAAGGGCTGCTTGTGGCCAAAGTTCCAGGAAGGGGCTGGGATAGCTAAGTAAATTCTGCCTTTGAAAGCGCGAACTGTGCCCACGCATCCATTAGGGCGCGCCGCTTCTCTATCATCTTTCCTCGCTTGTAAGCTGCTTTGGCCTTGTCTCGAATTCGGTGGGCCAAGGCGGCCTCAGACAGGTCGTCAGAAAAGTTGGTGATCTCGCTGGCCCAGTCCTTGAAGGTAGATCTAAACCCATGGACGGTAATATGGCCGAAGCCCATGCGCTTCAGCAGCGCCAGCATGGCGTTCTCGCTCAGGGGTTCGCTGCTGAGGTCGTTCGGAAACAGTAGCTGCCTGCTCATACGCGGCCGCGCCAGCGCTAGTGCTGGCGCCGACAGAGGGATGGTGTGTTCGATCTTCCCCTTCATCCTGTTCCAGGGAACGGTCCACGTTCCGGCGGCAAGGTCTACCTCTCCTGTGGCAGCACCGAGCGTCATCCCGGTGCGTGCGGCGGTCAGAATCGTGAATTCCAGGGCCCGCGCTGCCTCCCCGTGCCGGGATCGCAACAAAGCCATAAAGTCTGGCAGTTCCGCGTAAGGCAGGGCGGGGAAGTTCTCGACCTTTGTCACCGCTGTAGGTTTCGGTAGGATCACTGCCAAATGGCCACGCCATCTCGCTGGATTTTCTCCGATTCGATTCTTCTGCACGGTTGCCGCGTCCAGCACGGCTTCAACGCGCTGCCGCACACGGCTGGCAGTCTCCGTTTTGGTGGCCCAGATAGGGCGCAGCACAGCCAGGACGTGATCGGTTTCGATGCGATCCACCCGCAGTTTTCCCAGTACTGGCCTGGCGTAAGTCTCCAGGGTGCTGGTCCACTGGCCGGCATGCTTTGGGTTGGTCCATCCGGCCTGACGCTCAGCGATGTAAGCAACGGCAGCCTCCCAGAACGTCGGGATGGAGGAGGTGGCCACCGCGGCTGCTCGCCGCCCGGCGAGCGGATCTTGCCCGGATTGAACCATCTTTCTTGCGGCGTCAGCCGCCGCCCGCGCATCGACCAGACTAATCACATGCAGCGGGCCAAGTCCCATCTCTGGGCGCCTCCCCTCGAAGCGATATCTGAACACCCAGCTCTTCGCCCCTGAGGCGGTGACCTGGAGGTACAAGCCGCCGCCGTCAGCGTGGTAGCCCGGATTGGTGGCCGTGGCCACCCGTCTCGCCGTCAGGCGATTGATCTTCAATCCCATTTCCTACCCATCCATGTACCCACCCGGCAGACGCGACTTCACGCGAAAGCCTGCGAACGAACCCGGATGGTGAAACCTAGCTGGCGCAAGGGCTGAGACTGGTGTCACGAAGGCGTACGGAAGCTAGGGAACGCCCTAAATTCAGACACTCTCTCCGCCAGAATGCAAAAACGCCCCGAAAGGGGCGTTTGCATTTGTGCAGTAACGACACAATGTCGTCAGAACGCAGGCTCGATCACCGGAGAAGAATCAATCGTCGGGTAGGAAAGCCGATACTTCCGCGTGGTGTCCACATCCACCAGGATCTCGATGGAGCGTCGCCTGGCGATCGCAGCCTTGGTCACGCCCAGCGCGCACAGGCCCGTGGCCTCAAGCACCGTTGCGGTCATCAGATGCCGACCTGGCTTCAAGGCAAACGTCACCGTTTCAGCAGTGTTGAGGTGGGCGGCCATCTTTTCGTCAACCATGACGCCCACGGCGCACATTCCGTTGATCGCACCTATATCGCGTGTCACGACGACATTGCCGGTTGAAGGCCCCTGAACGGCAAGGGGGAATACCCGCTCAGCGGGCACTGGCCTTACGTCAGCGACCTCGGGCTGCCGGGTAGGCAAGGCGCAGCTCGTGGCCAGCAGTGGAACGGCGCACATCGCGGTACGAATCATGATCTTGGCGGTTCTGCGATACATGCTTCGCTGCCTGTAGAAAAGACCTGTCCCAGGGCGAAAGCTCGCTCTGGTGGCGCGACTTTACAGGAAGCCGAGGTAACCTCGTCCATGGCTCTACAGGAACGTCGGTTTTCGCCAGCAGGTCGCCATAAGTACCTCTGAGTTTGACTATCAGATGGGCGTTTCGCTGATGAATTCTGCAGGTGGACTACCGATCCACACCGCCTCTGATTGACTGCATTCAGCCCATGCGCATCGCTGCTTGCGTCTGCTCCTGGGCGTGGTCGTGCTGCGCGACCTGCTGCGCCTTCGAAACTTGCTCGACCTTGGCAAGCGAATGCTCCACGGGCGTGTTGATTGCCTCGCTGACCGCCACCGATGCGCGCAGGTGTGCCGGGTTGTTGAGCTCGCCCTGCACGACGAACATGCGCGGGCCAGACTCGTTGCTGAGCGGGTTGCCCAGTACCACATGATCCACGCGCTCCAGGCCGTTGCTCTTGGCCGTTGCCAGCAAGCTGGCTGTTACCCGCTCGCTGGTTTCATCGAAGCTGCGCCCGTGCTTGGCATCTACGGCGGATACTCCGTCGCGAATCTGCCGGTAGAGCGAATGGTCAGGATGGCCTTCCTTCCTGGGATCCAAGCCTGCCTTGTCCAAGGTGGATTCGATGCTTTGCTGCAACGGGCTCTTGGGAGAGAAGCCGGGATTGCTGAGAGAGGGAGAGCCCTTGTCAGTTGCGTCCTGTGCCATTCGCTCACCGGGTTTGAGCGCAATGCGGGGCTGCTGCTCCGCTTCGGCCTCGCGGCGAGCGTATGCGCCTGCATCCTCGGTGCCACGCAGGTAATTGATCCCGTCGCGCAGGAGGCCAGGTCCACCGCCTGCAAGCACCGTGACTCCCGCGCGCAGTTGATGGATGTCACTGCGGTAGTCGGCAATCCGGCGCAGGTCTTCAGGGTCTGTAACCCGGGCACTGGGGTCATCCAACACGGACTGCACTGGCCCCTTATCGGTCATGCGATCAAGGAAATGGACCATTCGATGGGAGTCACCCAGCTGGACCGCCACGGCAGCGGAGATGGCGTGGCCGCTTCTCAATCCTGGTGCTACAAGGGACGCGACGCGTTGGCCCTGCTCGGCGTTGCGAAGAACCTCGAGTTCCTTCGGGAGCGCGTACATCTCAACCTTGCCGTAGTGCGGGCCGCCAGCGCTGACCAGGTCGCCTGCCATCACATGGTTGGTGAAGGGCGCCGCATTGGCGGGTTGGCCTTCGGGCAGGCGGTACGCCAACCCGGCAGCACCGTAAGGATTGAAGGCATCGCCTGGGAGGTTGTAGTGATGCGCAGTGATCTGTGCGAGTGCACCGCCCAGGGAGTGGCCGGTGACGGATACCGGACCATACCCCTTCTCTTCAGCCAGCTTGGTGGCCTGCTTGGTCAGCGCTAGGGCATCGCCGAGTTGTGCGTTGAGCTTGGCGGTGACCATCGCTGCATCGATGCCGCCGTCAATCAGAGGCTGGCGATCGAATTCGGTGCCGCGATGGGCGACGATTACTTCTTTGGATTCTGGGTTCTGATAGACGACCCCTTGGTAGCCTGTGTCGGAGTTTAGGCTGGCCAATACGCGATATTCCGTCCCGGCAATGGTAACGATGGCCTTGGGTTCCGGGAGCGGGTCCTTGTAGACATGATTTGAGAGGGTTGCACTTGCTCCAGGGTTCATGGGGCTACTCCTTCAGTCCGTGTGGAGATTTCGATTGGAAAGTATTCTTTTCGTTTAGCTTGAGGCATCTTCTCGTACGAAACCGAAGGCTCGGTAGGCGTCCACTCTGGTGATTGCCCTGAAGTCATGGGGCGCAATGCGCGATCTACGTAGGTGGTAGAGGATTTTTCGGTTTCAAGCTTTGTGAATGAGGTCCAGGCGGTTGCTTGGATTGAGCGATTATCGATGATGAAGTCGAATGAAGCTTCCACGAGAACGGGTGTCCATGTGCACGGGCCACGACCGTAATAGTTGGCGACTTCCATTCCGTCCTTAAACAAGGCGCTGCTGAAATCAGTAGTACTGAGGCGCTGTGCTTGAAGCTCAACCTTGTGCTGGTTAGGTTCGTACTGCACACCCTCGTAGTTGTTGACCGGGGGGAGGCAAAGTGGGTCTATCTCGTACGTGACGAAGATCTTAGGAGCTGGGATCTCCACAGGCGCATCGTGGACCCGGATGACAATCGGCAGCGGATCCTTGGGCGCGGGATTTTCGCGGTAGACCGGGTATGAGCGTTCCTTGTTGCAGCCTGGAACGGCCAGGGTGATCAACGCGATCAATGCCACGTGTGGAAGGGCTCTAAGAAATTTCAGCATGAGCGGTCCATGTCGCTGATTGAAGTACTACGGGGGTAGGCTTGTACAGGGCGACTACGGAGCATGGTTCTCAATGCGCGAAACCGCCGACAGGGCTGGCCCGATCGCCTGTGGGCCCGACACGGGGTTCGGTTGTCGGACACGGCGCCTTGGGCCAAACTTAGGGGCAAACGCGACAGCCTTGGCCCTGCTGGCTGTTCATTTCCACGGCCTTCATCCATGCGACCCAGTGATTCGGGGCTTTGCGGGATTGCGTTCACCGGCGTTCCATTGCTCTGCGTCATCTGACTATACGACCCGCATCGGTCGGGCTCCAAGGTCTCGACCCTCCATGCCAAGGTATGAGCGCTGGATCACACATTCAGAATGCCTCACCCCATGGCTGTTTTCCGATGGCGGCGCAGATGATTGAGGCGTGAGAGCCTGTGGGGCCGTTCGGATGTCTACGACAATGCGTACCTGCAGACGTTGGCCCACTCCGTCAGCATGCGGCGCCTCTTCACCAACACTGCGCCTCGCTTGAAGGCGGCTTGGCCTTGTCGTAGATCTGGCGCGCTTGACGGTCTCGGACAGGACGTCCGGGGGGCAAGGTAGAACCCACCTGTCGCAGCGACCTACGAGCGGTCGCTGACGATTCAAGAGCGTTGGGTCAGGCGGGTTGAACCTTCCGCCCCTTGAGGAGCCGCGCCGTAGCCAGGCCCCGCGCGACCAGTCCTGAGGCAATGGCCAGCCATAGCATCAGAAGCGAATTGCCAGTATCTCCAGCGGCCACCGCCACGGACGGATCATGGAGGTAGTAGCGGATATCAATCTCCTCGGCTTCGTCGGATGCACGCATCTGATTGCCGAGACTGTTGGATACCGCAATCTTCTCCACCCGCTCCTGGCCGTCTTCAGTTTCGAACTCGACATTCAGGACGAAATTGTTCTCTCGATCCTTTCGCTCGTCCCAGGTGACTTCAGTCACCTGGCCCACGGCATCCCGCCCGTCGAGTCCGTCGGTGAGGGCATGGCGATGATGGTCTTTGTAGGCCACCACAGAGAGTGCGATAGCCACACCAGCGGCGAGAATGTTGCGCCAAGAAGTGAAATTCACGGTCAGCTCCCGAATCGATTGAAGCAGGCGGCCATACTGACCTGCGGGGTTGCGTCCAATCCAATGCGCTTGATGAGCATGGAGTGTGCGCGTCACTTGGCGGCCGGTTGGCCTTGCAGTGGAAGCGCTTTCCGCCGTGATTCACGACACCCGGGCGGGTCGAGACATCGAGCGCGGACGGGGCAGATTGCGACGTTCTGCGCATTGACGGGGGAGTGTCCGGATCTCGTAGCGCTCCGCTTGGCACATGTCGCTTTTGACACCGCTCTGCGTATGGACGGTCCAGATTCTCAGCGGTATCCGGCATGCGAAGTGCGCCATTCAATGCGCAAGTCGGCATCCCATGACGCAACATCCGCAACTACGCACTGATACGAGCTTTCCCTGCTTTTCATCGCCAGCGCAACGAGTCAACCATGGCCTCGCCAAGGCACCTGCCTCGGCCGGGATTGGCGTCCCGAACTTACGTACCGCTACCGGTCTTGCTTGCAGCCACAACTGCAGTCACGACAATGCGCCGATTGCCAGTCCATGGCGGACGGTGCGTGGGGATCTTCTGATCCGCCGGCTTTAGCGGTACGTATCCGGCACGCCAACCCGCACCGTCCGCCACCTTGCATCTGCAGGTGGCCACACCGCGAGGTTGCCATCATGCCTGACCTGCTTCCCGACTATCCCCGTCTGCACGCGCTGCTCGGCGATGCCGTGCGCGATCTTCCCAATGCTCTCGCCGAAAAGATGGAAGACGCACTCAGTGACGCCGCCGAGTCCGCGCCTCCCTCGGCGTTCTTCACATTCCTGCAAGGCCACGGCAAAGGCCATCGTGCGGACGGCACGCCGTGGTCCGAAAACCGCCTCACGCCCGGTCGCGCTTTCGACTTGGCTTTGGCCACCCGCAGTGCCTCGGGTATCACCGCGCTCACTGCCATGTTGCACGCTGCACACGTAGCCCGGGAGAACGACGATCCGGGCTTCTATCCGTCGGCAGCGCTGGTCGATGGTCTGTTTGATGCATGCGAAGCACTGTCGCTGCAGGTAGAGCGCTGTCTTGTCCCCTGACTTGCCGGCGCATTGCCACGGACAGGATGAGGGCGGTGAACCCGTGCTCCCCGCCCTCTATCCGCTGAACTCTCAGGTAAACTTCGGAGAAACGATCTGGGGAAATGAATGAAGAACGTCGCAGCGCTGACCATCGTGGTCGCTCTTTTCTCGCTGGCCGGATGCTCTACGGTGCCAGTGACGGAGGCCCAGGCCAAGCCGATCGCTTCCGAGCGGGTCTACCTTCCGCAGTACTTGCAGGAGTCTGCTGAGCGCTCGGCGACGATCTATATCAGCCGTGACAAAGGTTACTTTGGCTCCGGCTGCTCGCATGACATCTATCTCAACAACGAGAAGGTGATGGCGATCAGGCAGGGCGAGGCGGCCACGCTCCATGTTGTTCCGGGGGCCTACTTCCTCAAACTGGAAACGGGCGGTGGTCTCTGCCCGAACATTTCCACCTCGCAGAATCTGACGCTGGGCGCGGGCGAACGTCAGGTGTACCGCGTGCTGCTTCCCTCCGATGGTAATCTTCGCGTGACCCGGGACCAGTAAGCTGCGGGGCATTTGCCCGGCAAAGCCGACACGCTGCCTCTTGTACCCCTTGCACGGATCGCAGAGGAACATTCGCCGATGGAATTCGAGCTCTGGATAACCTGGTCACCTGGATGTTTCGAAGCCACTGCCCTTAGGCAGGGATGGCGTTTCGATATCAGTGAAGGACTTTGGCGGATCGACATCAACCGGGTAGAAACACACCTGCAGCAGGATCTGGCCGCTCAGCAGTTCGGTGCCGCCGTTACCCGTTTCATTTTCGGATTTGAGATGCATCGCATAGGCGGCGTGCTGGACGATGAATCGGTTCTGCAGTCCATGGCGGCGACACGCGATCTGACGCGCTATTACCGATCCAGACACGCGTTCCTGGCGGTTGGTCAGCTTGAATGGACGCAGGTCCGCCATCTCGATGCAGCCGCCCAATGGGCCGCTTACACTTCCACTCTGCTGCATGCGGTCGACAACTGGAGTCGCCAGTCACGCAAGCCGAAGGACTTTGACGTCTCCTCATTCCGTACAGCGATTCAGCAGAGCCTACAGGCGCTGACGGAGGATCAATACGCTGTCGATACGGAATCAATGGACCTATCGCCACCCGAGTGGGATGAAGCTGGTCGATTCATTCATCGGAACCTGGATCCCGGTTCGCTCGATGGTTGAGCAGCCTGTGAACCGGAGGGCCGAGGTCATGACGACTTCGGAAGTGTTCGAAATGCCTGAAGCGATATTCCCGGGGCCTGTTCCACTGACCTCAATCTTTCTATAGTGGTTCCAAACCCCGCAATGGAATGGCCCGATGCACCCGATGTCCTCCGGGCGGTGCTTGGCACTCGCAATCGCAATCGCCGTTAGCGCCAGTGCCTGCGCACGTGCGCCGTCCACCGAAAACGAAAGGAATCCTGCCATGTCCGGCGTAACACAGACCGGCCGCACCCTCAACGGCCACACCTATACCAACGCGCCCGTGGACGTGAAGCTGGGGCCGAACACCTTCCGTATCCCCGCCAACTATCTGGACAGCCAGATTGCGCCATGGCCGGGTGAAGGCGTTTCGCTGGTCATTGAATGGCCGGACATGACGCCAACCGCACCGGGCGCACGGGCCAATCCCCGTACGAATGATTTCCGCAGGGAGATCGCGGTGGCGGTGAACTACATCGACAGGATTCCAATCGAAACTTCGCTTGCCCGACTGTCGTCCAACGAGGCCCTCACCGAGGAGGGATCGGTGGAGCGAGGCGATCCACGGGCACGCCTGGACCAGCGTATTGCCCGGTCATCGACACTGGGACTGATCCCGTATGCCATCGATGAAGAGAAGATGGCCCGCTACTCAAAGGACTACGAAGCACGCTACGGCAAGCCTCCTGTGCGCAACCCGGCTTATGAGGATGACTGGTACGTTGCGCGTGATGACGCGGGTCAGCTCACCACGTTCCTGAAGTGCGAGACCACCCGATTCCGGGGTGATGGTGTGCGCCTGGAAGGCGATCAGGTCATCGATCTGGAAGACCCGGTAGCAGCGGGGTGTACGCACTATTTCGTGGATGTCGAGAACAAGCTTTCGATCACCTTGAACTACAAACGGGCGTTCCTGAAGGACTGGAAGCGCATGGAAGATGCGGTACGTGATGTTCTGGCACGCACCAAGGCCAGGTGATCTGAAGACAAGTCGGAGTAAGTCATGGGTGGACTGACCCAGAAGGACATCAGGATCCTCACTGCGTATGCGGATTCGGGCAATCGGGAGCTCTACTGGAACTATCTCTCGCAACTGCCAGGTGCAGACGGGTATGGAACACTGGCGTTGGGCGTTGTGCGCAACGACAGCCTGCCTGGGCGGGTGGCAAACAGCTACGCACAGGAATATGCGCGAACGCAGCACGACGATGGTTCACGCTTCCCCAATGCGGTGTTGAGTGAACGGCAATGGGAGGCGTTCGGACAGAGTCTGCTCAAGCAGGACCTCGTGTTGCGGCAGTACTGGTCGCAGCAGCAGCGGCCGGATCTTGCCTTGAACCTGCCCGGCAAGGATGTGATGACCGCGCACGACCGCGCGTTCGAGCAGCACCACCTCGACCCCAACTGCTGGACACCCCGCGTGCTCCTTCAGGCCGCACTGGAAAAGAGTGGCCCGCAGAAGCTGGAGCAGATCTGGACCAACATGCTCGACAACGGTGGCGCTGGACTTCCGCGGGTGGGAAGTACCAGCCGCGATGCGTTCACCCAGATGGGGTTGAGCAAAGGGAGCCAGTACATCGGCACGCTGACCTTCCATGAGGTCACCCAGGCCCTGGATGGCCGCTCTTCGGTCGATCCCAACGTCATCGGCGGCCTCAGTTCCTACGCGCTGTACTTTGAAAAGGACGGCAAGTGGGCCAGTGTCACCTCCGGCGGCGGCCACAGTTCGCTGCGCGAGATCACCGATCCGGCCCGCATCGCTGAACTCAACGATGCGCGGGAAGTCCGCCTGGAGCGGAAGCAGAAGGCCACCCAGTTCCACCCGGAAGATCCGTACCGAACCATCACCCGCAGCCCGCTTACCGCATCGGTCGACGGCATGCCCGACCTCCAGCGCGGCCCAATGCGTCTGGCAGATATCGGCCCGGGCCACGCCGAGTACGACCTGTTGCAACAGGTCAGCGGGCATGTCGCCGGCATCGACGCGAGAGCGGGGCGCACGCCGGATGAAAGCAGTGAACGGCTGACCGCCAGCGTGATGGCCCTTGCCCGTCAGAACAACCTGGACCGTGCCGACCATGTGCTGCTCAGCGCGCAGACGGCGGACAACCCTGCGGGCCGCAACGTGTTCGTGGTGCAGGGAGACCTGGGTGATCCCGCCCACCTGCGCGCATCGATGCCCACGGACGTGGCAGTGCAGACACCGGTGGAGCAGTCGCTGCGGCAGATGGAGACGGACAGCATGGAACGGCAACAGCGGGCAATGCAGCGTCAGCAGGAGATCGACTTCCAGGCGCTGGAGAATCCTGCCATGCGGATGGGATGATTACGCATCGGATCAACATCACAGCGCAGGGGCGAACCTGGCCCGCTCCTGCGAGGCAGCGTTGCGCAGTTCAGAACGTGTAACCGGCCTGCACATACACCCGGCGCGGCTCGCCCGGGAAATGGCCATTGCGCTCGATGAACCCGCTGGCGGCATACACCTTGTCGAACAGGTTCTTGACGTTGGCCTGGAACTGCCACCGCTTCCACGTGGTTTTCCAGCTCATGTCGAACACCGTGTAGGGCTTCACCCGTTGGCCATCCAGGCTGATGCGCTCATCCACGTAGTCGGCACCAAAGCCGATGGCTGAACGGATCGCGGGCAGATCGTAGCGTGTCCACAGCCCCAGCTTGTTGCGCGGTGCATTGGCGAAGCGGTTGCCAGAGGCATTGGTGATGCCATTGGGGCCCGCGTCCTTCACCCGCGCATCGTTGTAGGCGTAAGTCAGGTTCAGCACCCAGCGCTCGGTCACGTCGGCCAGAAGATCCAGTTCCATGCCGGTGCTGCGCACCAGGCCCAGCGCCGCCAGCTGGTTCACGCCATTGATGACCTCGCCAGTGGCCTGCACGATGTTGCTGCGGTCGATACGGTAAGCCGCCAGGTTCAGGCTCACGCGCTCGGCAAGCAGCGATTTCATGCCCACTTCCCATTGCCTGCTGCGCTCTGCATCGAACGGTCCGCCTGCGGCGGAGTTCTGGTTTGCTGCTGACTGCGGTACGAAGCCGCTGGCCACGTTGGCATACAGGTTCAGACCATCGCGCACGGTGAAGGTACTGCCCAGCCGCCAGCTGATGTCGTTGCCGTCCACGCTGCTACCGGCGATGCGGTCGTCATCCTTGAACCCATCCCAGCGCAGGCCGGCCAGCACGTGCCAGCGCGGGGTCAAGGCAAGCTCATCCTGCAGATACCCGCCATAGCGCTTGCTGCGTGTGCTGGTGCTGCGCCAGGGCAGCGCAGACAGGTTGTAGTCGTGCCAGGTACTGGCGCCGTACACCGGGTTGAACAGATCGATGCCGCGCACAGGGCCGGCGCCGCGGGCGAGGTCGGCGCTGTTGGCGGTCTGCGCGGTGAAGTCCGCATCCAGCTGGTACACGTCCGCACCGAACAGCACCTTGTGTTCGATCGCACCGGTGCTCAGCCGCCACACCGCATTGGCGTTGGCGGTGAACGCCTCGTTGTCACGGATCTGGTTGCGCAACTGCCGGGTCATCCATTCGGCCAGGCCATCGCGGTCGCGGTCGATCAGGCCCATCGGCTCGTGGTACATCTGGTGTTCGTTGTTGCTGAACCAGCGCGCGGCGACGTCCACGTCGAGGTCGTCGTGCGGCGCGAAGCGGTACTGCGCCAGCGCCACCTTGGCACGCATGTCCAGGAAGTCGCTGGCTTCGTTGTGGTTCCAGCGGCGGTCGGTCAGAAAGGTGCCGGCATCGTTCACTGGCACGCCGCGCAGCCGGTTTCCGCCCAGGTTCTGGGTAATGTCGGTGAACTGCAGCGTCAACTCGCCGGTGTCGCCCACGTCGAACGCCAGCGAGGCATCGCCGATCACGCTTTCACTGTCTGTGTTCCAGCGCACGCCTTGTTCGCTGTCACCATACAGGCCGGCGCGGTAGCGCACCGTGCCGGCTGCGTTCAACGGCCCGGCACCTTCGATCGAGCCGGCGCGGAAATCGCGGTTCCCAACCTGCAGCTCGATGCGGCGTTCGGCAGTGGCCTTCGGCTTGCGCGTCACATAGTTGATGACCCCGCCAGCATCGCCACCCCCGTACAACGCGCCGGCCGGCCCCTTCAGCACCTCCACCCGCTCGATGTTGAACAACTGCGGTACCGAGAAGCCCGCATAGGGATCGCCACGCAGGCCGTCATACAGCACGTTCTCCTGACGGAAACCACGCAGGGTCACCCCGGCATAGCTGAAGTAGCTGATGCCGCTGATGCTGCGATAGAGATCGGTCACCTGGCGTGCGGCCTGGTCGTCGATCAGCTCGCGCGGCAGCACCTGGATGGACTGCGGCACCAGTTCCAGCGGTGTATCGGTACGGGTGCCGACAGCGGCATCATCTACCCGGTACAGCGTCTGAGCGCGGCCGCGCACCTCCACCTTGTCCAGCGCCTGCACAGGGCTGGGCGGGGCGTCGGCGGCGTATCCGGGGGTCGCGAAAGCCAATGTCGTGGCCAGGCACAGAATGCTGCGGCGGGGCAGGAAGTGGGGCATGGGCGTATCTGGCTTGTCTGCAAATGAGAAAGATTAACATTTGCAATGGGCGGGTGCCCATCCCCCGTTTGCGTTATGAACGCGCCGATGGACCCGTATACGGCGTACCGGCCAATGTGACCAGCACGCCGGTGGCACCGCGCACGATCGGCGGCAGCGTCGCCTGCCGCGGATCGCCGCCGCAGGGCAGGACACGCAGCCCCTGTGCGTAGGCGGCCACCATCTACGCCGCCAGCATCGAGGCGCCCAGCCGCGCCTCGGCATCATCCGCGGGCTGCCCCGTCTGAGGTCAGGCGCAGCCCGCGCAGGGCTGCGCCGCCGTCTTTCAGAGATCCTTCTTTTTGCCGCTCAGGTCCAGCGGCTGGTCACTGCCTTTGCGCTCGCTCGACCAGACCTCAACGCTCTTGCTGCATCGGCTTTCGCGGGCGGCAACCTCAGGCGGCAGGTCCTTCACATGCGGCGACTCCTGGCAGGCCGCGTGCATGACTGAATCGTCATAGGTGGCACAGGCGCTGATCGAACCGAGTGCTAGGACACAGAGGGCGGAGCGGAACAGGGGCTGCAGGAGGCGCATAAGGGGGATCTCGAGAGGGCCGGTCTGGCCATCGGATTCAATCCGTGACCTGGCACACGCGCAATCGGACTGGCAGCACTTGTTATTGAGTAACAAGTGTGGAGATACTCGAGGATTGCCCACTGTCCATCAGGCAATGCAGGTCAGGAACACCGTCGAAAGCACGAGCATCAACACGAACACGCGCCGGCTCAATGCCAGGCAGGTCAGGCAGGCCGCAAGCGCCCACGCTGCCAGCAGCGCACATCCCAGCATCCACAGCGCCACCGTCATCATCGAGCCTGCCGCAGCGGCGGACAGCGCAAAGGCCTTGAACAGCGCCACGCCCAGCACGCTGCCCAGCGCGCCGGCCCGCAGGGCAATCGCATCGTGGCAGGTGGGGGAAAGCTGGCGGTGCATGTGGGCTGTGTCGCGCTTGGGGAGCTGGCGTGCGCAACTCTGCAACAAGGCGGATCTACGCCGTGTGTTTGTCAGCCTGCAGTGTGGTTGCCGCAGCCCAAGCGCTACTGCCTCAGTCGCACTCGCCGTAAACCGCTTCCAAGCTCAGCGACCGGCGGCGACAGCGGCCTTGCGGTTCTTCTCCAGCATCACCGACACGCACCACAGCAGCAGGCCGCCGACCGCCGTCGCCGCACCGACGTAGCCGGTGGTGGCCGGGCTGAAGCCGGCGCTGATCGCCATCCCGCCCAGCCACGGGCCGAGTGCATTGGCGGTATTGAACGCCGCATGGTTGGAGGCGGCAGCCAGGGTCTGCGCTTCACCCGCCACGTCCATCAGACGGGTCTGCAGCACTGCAGCCAGGGCGCCCATCGTACCCACGGTGATGATCATCGGGCCGATGGTCCACACCGATTCGGCAGCCAGCGGGTACAGCAGCAGCATCACGATCGACCACACCAGCACCACCGCAGCGGCCTTGAAGTGGAATCTGTCGACCAGCCAGCCGCCGGCGATGTTGCCGATGATCGCGCCGATGCCGAACACGCCCACCGCCAGCGGCATCCACGACTCGGCCACGCCGGTCACCTGCACCAGGGTCGGTGCCAGGTAGGTGAACACGCAGAACATGCCGGCAAAGCCCACCGCGCCGATCGACAGCGCCAGCCATACCTGGGTGGTGTTGAATGCGCGCAGCTCGCGCATCGGGGAGGTTCGCACCTCATCCGGATCGGGCAGCAGGAAGCGCGCGATCATCGCCACCGTGGCGATGGCCAGCACGCTGACCAGGGCGAAGGCGGTACGCCAGCTCAGCTGCTGGCCCAGCCAGGTGGTCAGCGGATTACCGATCAGGATCGCCACCGACAGCCCCAACAGCACGCGCGACATCGCTTGCCCGCGCTGGCCGGCCGGGCTGATTGCGGCCGCCACCAGCATCGCCACGCCGAAGTAGGCGCCATGCGGCAGGCCAGCGACGAAGCGCGCGACCAGCATCGTCCCGTAGTTCGGCGCCAACGCGCTGGCCAGATTGCCGACGGCATAAAAGCCCATCAGTGCCAGCAGCAGCTTGCGGCGCGGGAAGCTGGCGCCGACGAAGGCGAGGATCGGTGCACCCACCACCACGCCGATGGCGTAAGCGCTGATCAGGTGGCCGACCTGTGTTTCGCTGATCGAAAGGCCGCGGCTGATCTCCAGCATCAGGCCCATGCTGGCGAATTCACTGGTACCGATGGCGAAGCCGCCCAATGACAGGGCGAGGATGATCAGGGTGCGCTGGCGCGGCGTCAGCCGAGCGGCCAGAGGGGAATTGGGGCTCATGCGGGGGGGGGCGCAAAGGGGGCGGGGAAGCACCCCATTGTACTGCTGCACCGCAACAGGCATCAGCCGGGCTGGGGATAAATCAGTGTTCGATGGGTGGTGCTGCCAGCGTGGCCGGCTGGCCAAGTGCCGCCAGGGCCCGTCGGTATTTGTCACGCAGGCGCTCGGCGGTGGCGGCATCCAGTGATGCCAGCCGCGCTTCATCGGCGTTGTCGGCGATATCGGCCAGCTTGACCTTCAGTGCGAGTGGATCCGCCGAAATTCGTGCGTAGTACGTGTCGGTATCCGCCGCAGACGTCCGGCTGAGCAGCCGCACCGCCTCCTGCAACGGGGCGGGAAAGGCCTGCACCTGCGCAGCGAAGGCCGGGCAGTCCTCGACAACGTCATGCAGCCAGGCCACCGCCTCGGCTTCATCATCGCCGCGCACGGCAGCGGCCACCCGGCCAACGTGGCCGATGTAGGGGTGTCCTGCCTTGTCGACCTGGCCGGCATGGGCCTCCATCGCCAGCGTGCGAGCGCGTGCTACCCAGTCCATTGCGATCTCCCCGGTGCAAGCGTGTATTGTCGTACGGACTGTCTGCATGCCGCCACCACGGCCATGCAGGCATCATCGGACGCTGCAGGAATGGCATCTGGATTCCATCAGGGAGGTGAGACATGCAGGAATACACCCATCAGCTGGAACTACGCGGGCGCTTCCGTCTGGTAGCGGTGACCCACGAGCCGGTGTACGCTCCCGGCGATGTGGTCGGCCATGCGGTCATCGTCGACGGTGGGGAACGTCTGACCGACCTGATGTCGTTGGCCGATGCGCGCCGGTACCTTGAGGAACTGGTGCGGGAAGAGGGCGTGGAGCCCGGGCTGGAGAATGAAGTCAACCTGCGGAGGAAGGCGTCGCAGCGACGCCGCCGCTAAGCCGTCGCGCCCATGGGGCGCATCATGGAGGATTCGGGTGTTGTCCAGTAAGAAGTATCTGCTCATTGCCATCATCACGCTGGCGACCCTGCTGCTCGGGTTCGTGCTTTCCGGTTACCTGACGCTGCTGCTGCTTGGTCTGGATACCAAGCTGCTCACCTGGAATACCTATTACCAGTATTTCCACGCCATCGGCCAGCCGCAGGTTGCCCCGTTCGTGGGCAAGATCAAATGGGCCGGTTACCTCGGCTTTGGCCTGCCGCTGCTGGTGCTGGCCGTCGTCGGCCTGGTCGTGCTGTTGAAGAAGGACAAGCGCTCGCTGCACGGTGACGCGCGCTTTGCCACCAGCGCAGATCTGGCCAAACATGGCATGTTCAAGAAGAGCGGCCAGAGCATCGTGGTAGGCAGCCATGGCGGCAAGCTGGTGCGGCTGGATGGCCAGCAGTTCGTGATCCTGGCCGCTCCGACCCGCTCGGGCAAGGGCGTCGGCGTGGTCATCCCGAACCTGCTGGAGTACGGCGAATCGCTGGTGGTGCTGGACATCAAACAGGAGAACTTCGACCTGACCAGTGGTTGGCGCGCCAGCCAGGGCCAGGAAATCTACCTGTTCAACCCGTTCGCCGAAGATCGCCGTACCCATCGCTGGAACCCGCTCAGCTACGTCTCCGACGATCCGGCGTTCCGCGTCTCGGACCTGATGAGCATCGGTGCGATGCTCTATCCCGATGGCTCGGAAGATCAGAAGTTCTGGATCAGCCAGGCGCGCAATGCCTTCATCGCCTTCACCCTGTATCTGTTCGAGAACTGGGATGACGAGCGCAGCAGCGGCTTCCCGGGCGGGCAGGGTACGCCGACCCTGGGTGCGGTCTACCGCCTGTCCTCCGGCGATGGCAGCGACCTGAAGAAGTTCCTGAAGAGCCTGTCCGAGCGCCCATTCCTGAGCAGCAACGCGCGCTCGGCGTTCGCCAACATGCTGTCCCAGGCCGACGAGACTTTCGCCTCGATCCTGGGCACTTTCAAGGAACCGTTGAATCCCTGGATCAACCCGGTGCTGGACAAGGCCACCAGCACCAACGACTTCCTGCTCACCGACGTGCGCAAGAAGAAGATGACCATCTACATCGGCATCCAGCCCAACAAGCTGGCCGAAAGCCGATTGATCATCAACCTGTTCTTCAGCCAGCTGATCAACCTCAATACCAAGGAACTGCCCAAGTCCAATCCGGACCTGAAGTACCAGTGCCTGTTGTTGATGGACGAATTCACCTCGATCGGCAAGGTCGAAATCATCGCCTCGGCGGTGTCCTACATGGCCGGTTACAACGTGCGCCTGCTGCCGATCATCCAGAGCATGTCGCAGCTTGATGCCACCTATGGTCGTGAAGTCTCGCGCACGATCATTACCAACCATGCGCTGCAGATTCTGTACGCCCCGCGCGAACAGCAGGATGCCAACGACTATTCGGACATGCTGGGCTACACCACCATCCGCAAGAAGAACGTTACCCACGCACGTGAGAAGACCCATAGCTTCACCGAGGAGCGCCGCGCGCTGATGCTGCCGCAGGAGCTCAAGGCGATGGGGCCGGACAAGGAAGTCTTCCTGTACGAAGGCATCCCGCATCCGGTCAAGTGCGACAAGATTCGCTATTACAAGGATCGTTATTTCACGTCACGGCTACTGCCAAAGGTTGACGTGCCGATGCTTGATGTCTAAGTTGCAGACATGAAAGTGTGACGAATGCACGAATTCATGGAAGTGAATTAGTGCGCCACGTCAAAAAAATGCCATACGTCGGTAGATTTCAGATTTGTCTGACATGGAATTGACGTGTGGTTGTGCGAATCTATGCATGGCCTGCGAATCTGTGTGATTCGTCATGCTTTCAGAGTGGCCAGGAGTTTCAGCCATGGGAACAGGGATGGTTCCGACGTTGGTGAGGGTGCGTGAGAGGGGCCTCGGATGAGGTTGCTTCACGCGACTTGGTTGGCAGCTTTCGAGCTGCAGGGGAACCGTGCCCATGTGCTGTCAAGCAGTGCATTCGTTACGTTTCCGGCGTGCATCGCGCAGTGCCGGACGACCAAGGGACCAACATCGGGACTGCTTTTTCGTACGTCAAAGTGAAGCCCGTATGAATCAGGCGTTTATTGCAAAAATGTCCATCGCCGCAGTGGCGGCGCTGATGGTGGCAGGTTGTGCTACCAAGCCCGCACCCGACTTCGGAGGGCGCTGGAAGCCGGTCAACCGCTTTGCGACGGCTCCGACCGAGATTCCGCTGTACTCCAGCTATGTCTATCAGGCGTCGCCGATGGATCGCACGCTGAAGGCCATGCTCGAGCGCTGGGCCAAGGATTCCGGCCGCACGCTGGACTATCGCCTCAGTTCGGATTTCACCCTGTATGGCGCGGTGTCGGAGATCGACACCACCAACGCACAGCAGGCCGTGATTGATCTCACGGCGGCCTATGCGGCGCAGGGCGTTTCCGTCTCCATCGTCGGCAACCAGATCGTCGTGCAGAGCGCTGGATCGACGCCGACCGCGTCGGCCCAGGATCCCGAAGCCAGCAGCGGCAGCTGAGACCGCGTCGAAATCATCGAACGTGCCGCACCCCGCGCCTGGCGCAGGGGCGTCACGCCCATTGATGTTTCAGCAGTACGGAAGAACCCATGTTCCGCAAGAAGGATGCAGGCAACAGCCCCAAGGTCGAGCAGTCGGTCGCCAAGGCGGTCAGCTACGAGATCACCGTGGCCGACATGGCCCGGCGCAGCGAGCGTCGTGCCTGGTGGGTCGCCACCGGTTCGTTGCTGATGTCGCTGGCGCTGGCCGGCGGCTACTACTACATGCTGCCGCTGAAGGAGAAGGTGCCGTTCCTGGTGATGGCCGATGCCTATACGGGTACGGCGACGGTCGCGCGCCTGCGCGGCACGTTCCAGGGCGAGACGATCACCACCAACGAAGCGGTCAACCGCAGCAACGTCGCCCAGTACGTGCTGGCACGCGAGTCGTATGACTCGGCGGTGATGGGCCTGCGTGACTGGGAGCTGGTGTTTGTGATGTCCAGCGGTCCTGTCGCCCAGAGCATGCGTCAGCGCTATGCCGGCAACAACCCGCAGAACCCGTTCGTGATGTACGGTCGCGAGAAAGCGATCCGGGTCAAGATCCTCAGCATCACCCCCTTGGGTACTGAGGCGAACGGCAGTTTCCGCGGCGCTTCGGTGCGCATCCAGCGTAGCCTGCTCGACAAGCGTAGTGGCGCGGCGACCTATCTGGACAACCAGCTGGTGACGATGCGCTTCGAGTACAACCAGAACCTGGCGTTGTCCGAACAGGATCGTGTACTCAATCCGCTGGCCTTCCAGGTCACCGAATACCGCGTGGACAACGATTACGCACGTGGCGTGCCGGTGCCGGACGATGGCGCGATGCAGGCGCAGGCGCAGCAGGCCGCGCAGCAGGCACAGGGCATCTATGATCCGAACAACCCTGCCGCGGCAACCATGATTGATCCTGCAACGGGCCAACCTGTGGCAGTGCCAGTCAATGAGCAGGGGCAGCCGATGCAAGGCCAGCCCATGCAGGGGCAACCGATGCAAGGCCAGCCGATGCAGGGCCAGCCGATGCAGCAGGGGCAGGCCATGCCGCCGGCGCCGAACAATTCCACCGGAAATGCTGATGGAGCAAGCAACCGATGAGTAGTCGAAAAGTCAGGGGGAGCGCATTGGCGCTGCTGTCGTTGCTGTCGCTGGTGTTTTCCACCGCGGCGATGGCACAGGCGGTAGACCATTACGAGTATGAGAAGGACCGCATCTATCCGGTTCGCACCGGTCTGGGGCTGACCACCCAGATCGAACTGAGCCCGAACGAGAAAATCCTCGACTACAGCACCGGTTTCAGCAGCGGCTGGGAGCTGACCCGTCGCGAGAACGTGTTCTACATCAAGCCGAAAAACGTCGACGTCGACACCAACATGATGGTGCGCACCGAGACCCATTCGTACATCTTCGAACTGAAGGTGGTGGCGACCGATTGGCGCCAGCTCGAGCAGGCCCGTCGTGCCGGCGTGCAGTACAAGATCGCCTTCAGCTACCCGAACGACACCGTGTTCGGTGTTGCCCAGGAGGCCGTGGAGGAAGAGGCGCAGCCGCTGTTGAGCACAGAGTTGGCCAAGGATCGCCAATACAACTTCAACTATTCCTATTCGACCAGCAAGGCGAAGAAGATGGGGTGGCTGATTCCGGTCAACGCCTACGACGATGGTCGCTTCACCTATCTGAAATTGCCGAACTCACCTGAATACAAGACGGGCATCTTCCCGGCCGTGTTCGGTCGCGAGAAGGAATACGGAGAGGACTTCGTGGTCAACACCACCGTCGAAGGAAACACCCTGATCGTCCACGGGACCTACCCGTACCTGGTCATCCGCCACGGCGATTTCGTCGTTGGTCTGCGAAGGAACGTGAAGAAATGAGCCAGCAGAACACTCCCGGAAGCGATCCAAACAACGGGCGCGACGATAGCCAGAGCCCGTACGGCAGCGTTTCTGGCGCTGCGCCCGAGGCGTCGTCCAATCCCTATTTCGACAACACCCAGGCCGGCCCTGCGCCGGATCTGGACGCTGGTGCACCGCAGCTGCGCTCGGCCGAGGAACAACGCCTGAACCGCAAGGCGCTGCTGTTCCTGGGCGGCATCGTGGTGCTGCTGGTGGCCATGGGCTTCCTGCTGTTCCGCAAGGGGCAGGAAGACAAGGATGCCCCGGCGGACGTCAACAAGACCGCGCGCGCAGTGACGCCTGAGCTGCCGACGGCTACACCACCGCCGCAGGCTGCTGCCGATCCGATCCAGATGGTGCCGCCGCTACCGCCGCCGCCACCGCTGGATTCCGCCCCGCTGTTCGTTCCCCAGTCCGATTCGGCACGCGAGATGGACCGTGGCCCGACTTTGCTGGACCGCCGCATCGGCTCCGGGAGCGGGGTGGGTGGTGGTGATGGACAGGATGGCAACGGGGGCAATGGCGGCAATGGCGGCCGCGGCATGGATGAGTACACCCGTGCCATGCTGGCCCAGCTGCCCAACAACCAGGCGGCGCCGGCAAAGGTCCGTCGCGGACCGGACGTGGAAGACGTGTCCAGCGCCAGCTTCATCCGCAGCCCGGATGCCCTGCTGGTGCGCGGCACCTATCTGCGCTGCGTGCTGGAAACCCGCATCATCACCGATATCGCCGGCTATACCTCCTGCCTGGTGACCGAGCCGGTCTATTCGATCAACGGCCGCAACCTGCTGCTGCCGAAGGGTTCGAAGATCTATGGTGCATACGGTGGCGGCCCAACCGGGAAGCGCGTGGAAGTCATCTGGGATCGCATCACGACCCCGAACGGCATCGACGTAGCCATGTCGAGTCCTGGCGTGGACCAGCTGGGTGGCGCCGGTCATCCGGGTCAGTACAGCGCCCACTGGGGTAGTCGCATCGCGTCGGCCCTGATGATCAGCCTGATCGCTGACGCCTTCAAATACGCTGCCGCAGAGCACGGTCCAGAGTCGACCACCGTCGCCAGCAACGGCTTCGCTGTCCGCTCGCCCTATGAGAGCGCCACCGCGCGCACCATGGAGCGCTTGGCCAATGAGGCCCTCAGCGAAGGTCGTCGTCCGCCGACTGTCACCATCAACCAGGGCACGATCGTGAATGTCTACGTCGCAAAGGACGTTGATTTCACCAGCGTGCTGAACCCGCGCCGGTAAACCAGAACGATCATGGACGCCGAAGTGTCGCCCCTCGCCCTCGTCTCCAGCGATTTCCTGCGCTATCAGTACGAAGTGCTGGGCATCGCCGAGTACATGACTTCGCCTGACGTGACGGAAATCTGCATCAACCGTCCGGGCGAGCTGTACCTGGAGACGCGGGCAGGGTGGCAGCACGTGAGCGTGCCGAGCCTGACCTTCGAGCGGGCCCGGCAGTTCTGCACCGCGGTGGTCAACGAGAGCAACACTGGTCAGCGCATTACCGATGCCGACCCGGTTGTGTCGCTGACCTTCCCGACCGGGCAGCGTGCGCAGTTCGTGATTCCGCCGGCCTGCGACGCAGGCAAGGTGTCGATCACGATCCGTCTGCCGTCCAAGCACACCAAGTCGCTCACCCAGTACCACGAGGATGGCTTCTTCAACCAGATCCTCGAGCAGGATGGTGGGGTCAGCGAGCAGGATCGCGAGCTGCTGGAACTGCGGCATTCCCGCGAGTACGCTGAATTTTTCCGGCGGGCGGTGATGTACCGCAAGAACATCGTCGTCTCTGGCGCCACCGGTAGCGGCAAGACCACCTTCATGAAGGCGTTGGTCAATCATATTCCGGACAGCGAGCGCCTGGTCACCATCGAAGATGCGCGCGAACTGTTTCTGACCCAACCCAATGTCGTGCACCTGCTGTATTCCAAGGGCGGGCAGAGTGCCAGCAACGTGACGGCCAAAAGCTGCATGGAAGCCTGCCTGCGCATGAAGCCCGAACGCATCATCCTCGCCGAGCTGCGCGGCGATGAGGCGTTCTACTTCATCCGTAATTGCGCGTCTGGTCACCCCGGCTCGATCACCAGCTGCCACGCCGGCAGCCCGGAGCAGACCTGGGACCAGCTGGCGCTGATGGTGAAGGCGTCGACCGAAGGTTCAGGTCTGGAATTCAACGTCATCAAGCGTCTGCTGATGATGACCATCGACATCGTCGTGCATATCAAGGCCCATGCAGGCTCGCGCTATATCACCGGTATCGATTTCAATCCTGGGCGCACCCAGGGGCAGGAGGGCTGAGCGATGTTGCCAGGACTTGAAATGATGGCGTGCCCGGAGATGGCCGTCTCGATGGACGTCATGCAGCACGTCATCAACGTGGAATCTTCGAGCAACCCCTACGCCATTGGCGTGGTTGGTGGTGCACTGGCGCGCCAGCCCAAGGCGCTGGACGAAGCGCTCGCCACCGTGCGCATGCTGGAGGAGAAGGGTTACAACTTCTCCATCGGCCTGGCCCAGGTCAATCGCTACAACCTGGCCAAGTACGGCCTGGATTCGTACGAAAAGGCATTCCAGCAGTGCCCGAACCTGCAGGCGGGTTCCCGCATCCTGGCCGAGTGCTACAAGCGCTCGGGCAAGGATTGGGGCAAGTCGTTCAGTTGCTACTACTCGGGCAACTTCGAAACGGGCTTCCGCCACGGTTATGTGCAGAAGGTCTATGACTCGATCCGTCGTGGCCAGCGGGTTGCCTCCAATGGCGTTGCGCCCATCGACGTGATCAATCGTGGTGAGCGCCGTACCGTCAAGGTGGAGCATCACCCGCAACTGGCGTCTCCGGCACAGGCACGCATCGTCGCCCAGGCCAGTACTCCGGTGTACGTGCCGTCCAACGATCCGGCACGCGCCTATACCGTCTATCCGTCTACCGGTGCGATGGCGCGCAGCAGTCTGGTCAATCTTGCCGATCAGGCGCTGTCCCGCGTTGTGCTGGGCTCGGTGGATCGAATGATGCAGCCGGAAGCCTCGGCAGGCGCCGGCTATCCGCAGTCGCCGCAGCAGAATCCGCAAGGCAGGCAGGGGCAGGGTGGGCCTGTCATGCCGCAGCAGCTTCCCGGAGCCGTCGCCGGCGACGATGCCCCGGTCATGCTGCGCCCATGGAGCGAGCGGAACGCACCTGTGGCGGGAAACGGCAACGTATACAACGCGCCAGCGGCAGCGCCGGTGCAACAGATTCCCGCAGGGGATGCGGCCTTCGTGTTCTGACGAAGTCGTGGTACGGCCAGTCCCCCGGCTGGTCGATTCAGTTGTGTTAGTCCATCAACAAGGAAATCAATCCATGAAGCGATCCAATCTCGACCTCGTCCAGGCCCAGCGCACGCTGAAGACCCTGCTGATGGCCACCCTCTTCGTGGGCGCCGTGTTCGCCCCGCAGGTGTTTGCCGGCGGCGCCACCGACTTCGGTGGTACCGACAAGAAAGTCTGTGGCTTCTTCAACAACATCAACGGGCTGTTGAACATCGCCTCGATCGCCGTGGTGACCATCGCGGTCATCTTCGCCGGCTACCAGATTGCGTTCGCGCACAAGCGCATCTCTGACGTCGCGTCGATCCTGATTGGTGGCGTGCTGATCGGTGCTGCCGGCCAGATCGCCCGCATGCTGCTGGGCGACGGCAGCGATGGTAAGTGCGGTGGCGGCGACGGCACCACGTACTACCTGATCAACAACGCTGTTCAGTACTACAGTGCATAAGAACGTACTGTTTCGCGGCTGCACGCGTCCGGCGATGTTTCTGGGCGTTCCCTACCTGCCATTTTTCATGGTGGCGGGCGGGTTGTTGCTGCTGAGCATGTATACCAACTTCTGGTTCCTGCTGACCATTCCGGTGGCCATCTTCATCATGCGTCAGATGGCCAAGCGTGACGAAATGATCTTCCGGCTGCTGGGCCTGAGGCTGATGTTCAAGCTCCGGGTTCGCAACGTGCAGGAACACGAAGGAATGTGGGTGTTCAACCCGAATCACTACCGCAACAAGCCAGCCCGAATGGATTGAGGGCTGGATCGGACAAGGTGGGCGTCAGACGCCCACCTCGTCCACTCCGAATCTTCGTCGGCAGTACCCTTTGGAAGCAGTCGTATGTTCAGCCCAGATACGTCCATCAGCGAATTCATTCCTCTGTCCTCGCATGTAGCCCCGAACGTGGTGAAGACCACGGGCGGCGATTATCTGTTGACCTGGCACCTGGAAGGGTTGCCGTTCGTGGGGCGCGAGGAGTGGGAGCTGGAACATCGGCACAACACCTTCAATCGGTTGCTGCAGACGCTGCGCGCGCCGGATTTCGTCAACGTCGCCTTCTGGGTGCATGACATCCGCCGTCGCCGCACGTTGAAGGGCAAGAGCAGCTACAAGCAGCGCTTCAACCAGGACGTGTCCGACCAGTACATGGGCATGCTGTCCTCGCAGCGCATCATGCAGAACGAGCTGTACCTGACCATGCTCTACCGGCCGGTAGTGGCCGGCAAGCGCTTCGTGGAGAAATCGGCCAACGTCGACAAGCTCCGTGCCGAGCAGGAACAGGCCGTCGAGAAGCTGATGGAACTGGCTGGCAACGTCGAAGCCGTCATCCGCGACTACGCGCCGTACCGCCTGGGCATGTACGAAGCCAAGAACGGCGTGGTGTTCTCCGAGACACTGGAACTGTTCGGCTATCTCATCAACCGCATCGATGAGCCCGTGCCGGTGCTGTCGGCACCAGTGAAGGACTACCTGCCGGTCAGCCGGCACATGTTCTCGGCCAAGACCGGCGACTTCGTGATCAATACGCCCAACGGCGTCAATCACTTCGGCGCCATCCTCAACATCAAGGAGTATGCCGAGGGCACCTACCCGGGCATCCTCAACGGCCTGAAGTATCTGGATTTTGAGTACGTCATCACCCATTCGTTCAGCCCGATGGGGCGCCAGGACGCGCTGAAGGTGCTGGATCGCACCAAGGGCATGATGATTTCCTCCGGTGACAAGGCCGTCAGCCAGATCGTCGAGCTGGACCAGGCGATGGATCACCTGTCCTCCGGCAATTTCGTGCTCGGTGAGTACCACTTCATCATGGCGGTGTACGGCGACAGTCAGGCAAAGCTGTCGCAGAACGTGGCCTCCACGCGCGCTGAACTGTCCAACGCTGGCTTTGTGACCACCAAAGAAGATCTGGCGGTTACCTCGTCGTTCTACTCGCAGATCCCGGCCAACTGGCGCTATCGCACCCGCTTGGCCAATGTCAGCTCGCTGAACTTCCTCGGCTTGTCGCCGCTGCACAACTTCGCCACCGGCAAGCAGCACAACAATCCGTGGGGCGACTGCGTCACCACGTTGCAGACGACCAACGGCCAGCCGTACTACTTCAACTTCCATGCCACCCATCCGTCGGAAAATTCGCTGGGTGAAAAGGCGATTGCCAACACCATGGTGATTGGTAAGTCGGGTACCGGTAAGACCGCGCTGATCAACTTCCTGCTCAGCCAGGTGCAGAAGTACGAGCCATCGCCGACCATCTTCTTCTTCGACAAGGACCGCGGCGCGGAGATCTTCGTGCGTGCTTGTGGTGGCAACTATCTGGCCCTGGAGAACGGCGCGCCGACCGGCTTCAATCCGTTCCAGTGTGAGAACAACGAAAGCAATGTGCAGTTCCTGGCCGACCTGATCAAGGTGCTGGCAGGCAAGCGCGAGTACAGCTCCCGCGAAGAAGAGGATATCTACCGCGCCGTCGAGAGCATGCTTGACACGCCGATGCACCTGCGCAGCATGACCAATTTCCAGAAGAGCCTGCCCAACATGGGCGACGACGGCCTGTACGCGCGCATGCGCCGTTGGACCTCGGGCAACTCGCTGGGCTGGGTGTTCGACAACCCGGTCGATACGGTGGACCTGAGCAAGGCCAACATCATCGGTTTCGACTACACCGACATCATTGACAACCCCGAAGTGCGCGTGCCGGTCATCAACTACCTGCTGCACCGGCTGGAGTCGCTGATCGACGGTCGTCCGTTGATCTACGTAATGGACGAATTCTGGAAGATTCTGGACGGTGAGGGTGGCCTGAAGGAATTCGCCAAGAACAAGCAGAAGACCATCCGTAAGCAGAATGGCCTGGGCATTTTCGCGACGCAGAGCCCGGAGGACGCGCTGAAAAGCGACATTTCCGCAGCGCTGATCGAGCAGACTGCCACGTTGATCCTGCTTCCGAACCCGAACGCCAGCAAGAGCGACTACCTGGACGGCCTGAAGCTGACCGAGGCCGAGTTCAAGGTGGTCACCGCCTTGGATGAGCGCTCGCGCTGCTTCCTGGTCAAGCAGGGTCACGCGTCCAGCGTGTGCCAGCTCAACCTGCGCGGGATGGACGACATTCTGTCGGTGATCTCGGCGTCCACTGACAACATCGACATCATGCATCGCGTATTGCAGACGGCTGCGGTACGCGCACGAGTGACGGTGGATGAACTGACGCCGGAACAGTGGCTTGAAGATTTCTACAAGAATCGAAAGGGCTCGGGCAAGGCGGCTGTCGCAGCGCGCGACACTGTTACCTGATCCGCGAGACGGCCTGCCCGAAGACTACGAGTTCCGATCAATGGAGACTGATATGAACAATACCAAGCAAGCTTCCTCGCCCCGCCGCCGCGCGCCCCGTCTTGCAGCGATGGCCGTGGCAGCCATGATGACGCTCGGCAGCGCCAATGTCAGCGCCTGGATTCCCGTGCAGGAGACCGGTACCAGCCTTATCCAGCACCTGCTCAATCAGATCAACACCTACAAGACTGAGGCGACCGCCTACGCGGCCAAAGCGCAGGACGCGGCCGAGTACGTCGAGCAGAACACCCGCTGGATCCGCACGCTGGAACAGTATCGCCAGGCGCTGATCCAGGTGCAGGCGGCGGTAAACAGCTTCGGCATGCCCGACAGCGCGCCGCTGGTGCCGGTGGCGCCGAACTATCTGGTTGCCGAAACCTGCGGCAAGGCGCTGGACTTCAGCCTGGAGTCCGCCTTCAAGGTGTTCGTGTTCAATCCGCAGGCGGATGTGAAGGAGCAGCAGATGCAGATCTGCGTCAACATCCGGATGATGCAGAACCGCAAGTACAACGACGCGATCGATTTCCTGACCCAGACCGTTCCGCGCATCAACAACTCCTTGACCCGCATCCTCAAGATCCGCCTGACCAACAACGATCAGGGCACCGTGCAGGGTGCCGACAGCGAATCGCTGCGCACCGCCAATGACATTGCCGCACTTGCCCAGAGCTGGGAAGCACGGATGAAATCCTATGATGCCTATATCGAGGTCATGGAGGCCAACCAGAAGGTGGTGGCGCAGGCCGCATTGAAGGGGGACCCGACCAAGCAGCTGATCAGCGACATGGTCAAGACCACCGCACTGAAGACCGCGCTCAGCGTCAAATGATTGCAGGCCGCTAGTACGTAGACAGGCGCTGCAAAGCGATGCGGCGTTCTTTGCAGTAACGGAATTACCAAGGGATTGTGGAAATGACGATCAGGTGGCTGGCCAACTTTGATTTCTCAGGCGGATTGCAGGATCTGCTGGGCTACGCGGTGCGTGTCCAGTCGATCGGCGATTTCGTCTTCTTCAAGCTGATCATGGATTACCTGCGCGACAGGATCAGTGACTACGGCATCGACCTGATGGGGCGTATGATGTCCTGGGTCGGTGGCATTGCCCTGGTGCTGATGACGCTGTGGGTACTGATCCAGGGCTTCCGGATCGTCACCGGCCGCAGCCGCGACTCCATGATGGTGCTGGTGACCAACATGGCGCGCGCGGCGTTGATTGTGAGCGTTGCCACCAGCATGGCGATGTTCGGCAGCAACCTGCAGAAATTCCTCAACGAGGACGTCAAAGGCCTGATCACCCACGTGGTGACCGGCAAGGACCAGCAGCCGGAAGACCAGATCGACAAGAGCTTGGCCTGGATGCAGGTGGCGCTGTCGAGCATTGATGGCATCAAGATCCTGAATGATCCAGGGTTGCAGGCGGACAAGACCCGGGCGCTGTGGTTCATCGGTCTGGGCACGGGCGGCCCGGCGGTCACTGCTGGTGCGATGTTGCTGCTCTACGAGGTCGCGCTGGCGCTGTTCATCGGCCTGGGTCCCTTGTTCATTCTGTGTCTGCTGTTCGACCAGACCAAGCAGCTGTTCCAGCGATGGCTGTTCTACGGCATCGGCACGATGTTCTCGATGGCGGTACTGGCAGCGATGGTATCGATCGCGCTGGACATGGTGATCCGTGTCTCGGCCGCGTTCTGGTCCACCGCCTTGGTCAACAAGTTCCTACTCGACGGCGCCTCCAGCGACGGCATGACCAGCCAGGCGATGCAGCAGGGCGGCATGGGCCTGATCCTCACGACCCTGATCCTGACCGCTCCCCCAATGGCGGCGATGTTCTTCCAGGGGACCTTGGGTGGTTTCGCGCCATACTCCCAGATCGGTGGATCGGCAGCGGGCCAGCCGGGTCCGCAGGGTCAGCCGCCGGGTTCGTATACGCCGCCGGCACCGGAGAAGGGTGCTGCGCATACTACAGAATCCAATGCCAGTCGCGTGCATACCTCAATTCCATCAGCTCCGACCAGCAACAATGATTTGACGCCCGGGATATATGGCTCAGCAAGGTGAGGATGGTGGGGCAATGATGTACGTGAAATATCCAAGGATTAGAATGGCAATTGTCTCTTCGAAATTCAGGGTCGTCATTGGCGCATTCCTTATCCTGGGCGGCTTCTGTTTTTCGGATGCTGCGTTGGCTGAGGGGAGGTGTCCTCCCGGGCAGTATCCAATTGGCGATAGTCGCGCACCTGGTTGTGCGCCGATTCCCGCATCGGGTTCTGAATCTGCTGGGCCACGCCCGACGGGGCGATGGATCAAGACCTGGGGTGCGATTGCACTTTCCCCCGATGGTGCTTCCGGTGCGGCGACGGGACGGCGTAGCAAATCTGTTGCTGCAAAGGATGCGGAAGGCGTGTGTACCAACGCCGGCGGCAAGGCATGCAAAGTAGCCTTTACGTTCAAAAATCAGTGTGCCGCTGCAGCTGTTCCAAGCGCAGGCGAGGGAGGGACTAGTTTCGCGCGATCAGCTGACGAGGCCACTTCCAAGGAGCTCGCGCTTAAAGAATGTCGGTCAGGTGGCGGGTTGGAGTGCCGTACGGTTTATTCCGCTTGTTCTGAGCCGGAGTTTGAAGCGTTCTGAATGGATTCATTCATTGAGGTCTGATTGACCTTGTCTTGATGGATAAGGATGAGGGGCCACAGGATCTGATGGAGAATGGGCCAGCACGTTAAGAGATAATGATGCCTATTTCATACAAAAGTTCACTGATGGTGCCTGTCTTGGTCTGTGTAGCCCTTGCATTCTCAGGAGAAGTGAACGCGGAGGGCAGATGTCCTCCTGGCCAGTATCCAATAGGGGACCGCCGCGCTCCAGGCTGCGCTCCAATCCCTGCTGGTGGTGGCGGAGCTGTGGAAGGGCCGCGTGCCACTGGCCATTGGATAAAGACATGGGGGGCAATTGCAACCTCCTCTACCGGCGCCTCAGGAACAGTCACTGGTGAGGTTAAGAAATCAGACGCCGCGAAGAATGCAGTTTCTGAATGTGCTACCTCAGGGGCGCGTGATTGCCGGGTTTCGTTTACCTACAAGAATCAGTGCGCTGCGGCGGCTGTTCCTAGCTCTGGAACCCCTGGGACTAGCTTTGGCAGTGCAGCTACGGAAGAGCTTGCCAAAGGCGTAGCTACTAAATTGTGCGATTCCCGCGGCGGACGTGGCTGTGATGTTGTTTACTCAGCCTGCACAGAGCCAAAATTCGAAGCGTTTTGACGCATCGATAGCTGGCATCCCGATGGTGGCGCTGGCTGCAGCGCCAATAATGTCGATCTTCTTCCTGACTGGCAGCGATGATCTCAATCGCGCTGTACGCTGTACATGGTGTCTCGGCAGCGCTCTGATCGACTGCGTTGGTCAACAAATTCCTGCTCGATGGCGCCTCCAGCGACGGCATGACCAGCCAGGCGATACCGCAGGGGGGAGGCATGGGATTGATCCTCATGACCCTGACTGCGTCCCCCCCAATGGCGGCGATGTTCTTCCAGGGGACCTTGGATGGTTTCGCGCCATACTCCCAGATCGGCGGATCGGCAGCGGGCCAGCCGGGTCCGCAGGGCCAGCCGCCGGGTTCGTATACGCCGGCGGCACCGAAATCGAAAGATCATGCTGATAGCAGCAGTTCCGGCGCTGACTACAGTCGAATGGGGGGCATGAACAGTGGGGCCTCAGGTGTAAGTCAAGATACGGGGCAGCGAGGTATCGCAGTCACAGCAAAGGATTCAAGATGAGAAACGGCTACAGATCAGGTATTCAATCGACCGCCCCGATTTTCCGCGCCGTGATAGTCGTTTGTACTATGGCTGCTCTATCGGTTGTTGCCGGACCAGTGCTGGCAGAGGGTAGGTGCCCGCCCGGTCAGTACCCAATCGGAGATGACAGAGCGCCTGGCTGTGCGCCAATTCCAGCGGGAGGGGGGGGGGGGCGGAATCTGGCCCCAGGCCAACTGGTCGCTGGATCAAAACTTGGGGCGCGCTCTCCAGCTCCGCGTCAGGTGATGCGGGAGTTTCGATGGGAAAATTCAGCAAGTCTGATGCTCAGAGGGATGCTCTCGCACAGTGCGCCCAATGGGGGGCTAGTGATTGTCGGATCGATCTAGCATTCAAGAACACGTGTGTAGCTGCGGCTACCGCTGGTGGGGGGCGTGGTACGAAGATCCATACTGGTGCTGATGTGGGCGTGGCTCAGGCCCGCGCTCTCAAGGACTGTCAAGTTACGGGGGGGGGGGGCGGCGTGCAAGGTTGTTTACAGCGGTTGCACGGAGCCGTATTTCAAGGCGTACTGATCCTTCCGTAGCCTCACTCTTGATGGATGCTGATGCCGCGATGTGTGCGGTGCTGCGTTGATCGTCACCGTTGCCACTAGCATGGCGATGTTCGGCAGCAACCTGCAGAAATTCCTCAACGAGGACGTCAAAGGCCTGATCACCCACGTGGTGACCGGCAAGGACCAGCAGCCGGAAGACCAGATCGACAAGAGCTTGGCCTGGATGCAGGTGGCGCTGTCGAGCATTGATGGCATCAAGATCCTGAATGATCCAGGGTTGCAGGCGGACAAGACCCGGGCGCTGTGGTTCATCGGTCTGGGCACGGGCGGCCCGGCGGTCACTGCTGGTGCGATGTTGCTGCTCTACGAGGTCGCGCTGGCGCTGTTCATCGGCCTGGGTCCCTTGTTCATTCTGTGTCTGCTGTTCGACCAGACCAAGCAGCTGTTCCAGCGATGGCTGTTCTACGGCATCGGCACGATGTTCTCGATGGCGGTACTGGCAGCGATGGTATCGATCGCGCTGGACATGGTGATCCGTGTCTCGGCCGCGTTCTGGTCCACCGCCTTGGTCAACAAGTTCCTGCTCGACGGCGCCTTCAGGTGACAGTCGGGCACCGGGATGTGCGCCAATTCCTTCGGGTAGCAGCGGAGACACTGGACCCAGAGCGATGGGCCGGTGGATCAAGACTTGGGGCGCCATCGCAATGTCCAATTTTGGGGCATCAGGTGTTTCGGTCGGGAAGGTAAAGAAGAGGAGGCTGAAAAAGCAGCAATGGTTGAGTGCGAAGCGACCGGCGCACGTGATTGCGACATCGCTTTTACGTACAAGCACCAGTGTGCGGCGGCCGAGACTGCGAGCTCGGGCACTCAAGGTACGAACTTTGGGAGCGGAGAGACTGTTGATGTTGCCAAGAAGGTCGCTACTGAACTCTGTCAGTCTCGAGGGGGGGAGAGTTGTGGTGTCGTGTATTCGGCATGCACAGAACCAAAGTTCGAGGCTTTCCAGATATTTTTTTGCAGCCGCACCGCGACAATAGGTGCGTTGAAGGGGGGGCGCCATGGACATATCGTGATCACATCAGTCAACATGACACGGTAGGCTCTGCTGCAAAGCACTATCCGCGTTGCATTGGTCTTCACGCTATTCGAAGGAACGAATCATGCAGAATCCCTCCGCCTTCTGTGTAGTGGCGCTGGTCGGCGGTCTGGCGCTGGCTTCGTCAGCACTCGCCGCCGATAGCTGGGTCATCTTCGCCGGTGGCGACAAGCCCAATCGTGAAGCGTGGGTAGTGGATGCGCAAACGCTCAGCAGCCGCTCGGACCTGATGGCTTTCCTGCAGACGGCCACGCAGGAAGAGCAGAACGCGTACTTGAAGCAATTGCGCCGCAAGAAGCCGCCGAAGCCTGGTGAGCCCCTCGCTGGCCCGGATCCGGTATACGAGATCCAGGTCAATACGGTTTACGAGAACGCGATCAAGCCGAATCGGCTGATCAGGAAGTACTCGGTGAACTGTGCGCGTAACACCGTGGCCATGAAGATGAGCCTGGTGCAATGGCGCGACCGTGCGATCGAGGATATTCCACCGGAGAGATTCGATCCGGCCAGCGAGGCAGTCGAGCCTTGGCAGGTGCAACTGGTGCGTTTTGCCTGCCTCGTCGGGCCTGACCCCAAGGCGAAAGAGCCGGCGGAAATGATGAAGCGCGGCTTCCTGCCCATCGGTGACGTCGGCCAGTCACCTGCGAATTTCATATGGGGCAATCTGTGGAAGGATGGCACGCGCCCAGCATTCACCTATCGGCCGACCGACGCCGAAATGGACCGGGCTGAGCGCAGTCTGGAAGCGAATCTGGCGCGTGGCCAGAAGGAGACCAGCCGCGTTCTGGATGAGTCGCTTCGCGCAGCCAACCGCGTGGGCCGCAACAATCTGATGGACATGTGGATCGGCAAGACCGAGCAGGAGTTCGTGCGGACATGGGGCACGCCGGACCGTGTGGAGAATGGGGCCGATGGTTCGCGCACCTTGTACCTGCATCGTGGCGAGCGCGTTCAGGGGTTGAACGTATACGGGCATGTCGTCAGTGACGTGAACAACCGCTGCGATATCACGGTGCTGACGATGGATGGCTACGTCCGTGACTACGCCACTCAAGGGGCCACGTGCGCGCAGCAGTTGCGCTGATCGTGGCTACAGGCCAAGCCGCCGGGAATCAGGGAAGCCATGAAGCGAATCCACCAAGCTATCTTGTCGTGCCTGCTGCTGGTTGCGGGCTCTCTGCCTTTTACTGCAATGGCCGAAGGCAATTGCCCGCAGGGCATGTATCCCATCGGTGGCCAGGGTGTGCAGGGTTGCGCGCCCATCCCCGTGAGCAGCACAGGCTCGCCCTACAGCAATCGCCCCAACTGGGCGCAGACCGTGCGCGGCGTGGCGATGGATGCCCGCGGTGACACTTTCATCAGCAACTCGATGCGGTCCCGCGGCAAGGCCAAGCGCGCGTCCATGAAAGAGTGCAGGGAATTCGGCAAGGGCGAATGCACGTTGGCGACCCTGTTCCAGGCGCAGTGCGTGGCGGTCGCTCACACAGGGCTGGGTACTGAAACCACCAGTGTCGCCGCCGCCATGTCCGAACAGGGAGCGGTCATTGTCGCTATGCAGCAATGCAACGCGAAGGCGGCGTGGAAGCGGATGCCCCAGGATCAATGCAGGATCGCCAACACGGCCTGCACCGCGGATCTGTTCATCAGGTAGGGCACCATTCACGTTAAGCCCAGTTTTTATGTGATCAATTCCGCTTTTCGCTTCTCCCGACCTTCGACGCGGCAAAGCTCCTCGCGGTAAGCTCCCCGCGCGCCATAAAAATGACGCGCCAGTGCCACCGATTGCAGGAGCTTTTCCGTCCAATGAGGACTCTGTCCGCCCGTCCGACGGGTGACGCTTGCCACTATCGCGGCCACGCCGTGCGCGGGGCTATGATCCGCATCTGCGCAGGCGCGGGCGAGCCGGGACACCGCGTTCCGACCGGCCAGGGACGCGGGCATCGGCAAGACGACATTGAAGGAGTGGGAGGGGATGGAAGACAGGTTTGGCGCACACATGGACGATGCCCTGGCATTCGTTCCGTCCGGTGCGAACCTGCTGGAAGCCGTCAGGGGCGAGCTCAACGGCGATGGCATCGAGTACCAGCTTCTGGTCATCGACCAACCAACGCCGGAAGGGCTGGTGCCCGGCCAGCACGGACCGAACCGGGTGCTGCTGTTGCTGCGCGGTGACGGGCGCGGGCGCTGGCAGCTGGCCGCGCGCAACGACAAGCTGGTGCCGTGTTCCACCTGCGGTGGCCTGGCGGGCGACCCTTTTGCGTATGCAATGGTTGAGGAAGACACCTTCAGCGTGATCACCAACGGCGGCAGCCGCGAGCGCTGGAGCAGCACGTACCGGTTCCGCTATGCATCGGCGGACAAGGCGTGCTGGGTGGATGGGGTGAGACGCAAGGTCGTGGATATCGAGACCGAAGCGACCAACATCCGGGATTTCTCGGTGGCGGAACTGGGCAGGGTGCGGTTCGAGGACTTCGACCCGTCCAGTGTCGCCGAGGTGTCGCTTCCATGAGCCAAGCTCCAACCGGCGGAAAGGAATCCGCGCTGATGAACATCCAGGAGTTGCACTGTGTCGACCGATAGAGAGTCGCAACTGCTGCGGCAGGCGACGAAAGCCGGCATCGACTCCCCCCTTGAACTGGCCAATTTCATGGCCCAGGCAGGGCACGAGTCGCGCGGCCTGAGCCGGCTCAACGAGAGCTTCAACTATACCCGGGGCATCTCGCAGATCCCGGTCGAAGCGGCGTGGCGCAATGGCACCGAGGCGCTGGAGTCCGCGCGCCAGGAAGCCCTGCGAGGGCGTCCGGATGACCTGGCCGAGCTGATGTATGGCGGCCGGATGGGCAACGATGCGCCCGGTGATGCGCTGAAGTACCACGGGCGCGGTTATCTGCCGCTGACCGGTAAGGAAAGCTACGAGCGTGCGGGCAGTGCGCTGGATCTGGATCTGGTCAACCAGCCCGAGTTGGCATCGCAGCCGGAACACGCAGGTCGCATCGCGGTGTGGCAATGGCAGAACCGTGTGCCGGAACACGCGCGCGAGGACGTGCGCGAGGCGACCTACGCCATTAACGGCGCCGTCAACGGGGTGGAGGACCGGCTCAAGCGTTTCGAGGCGTGGCAGCAGAAGCTGACCCCGGACGTGATGGACCGGCTTGCCCGCGGCGAAGTGGGCGAACCTGCACAGTTGCCTGAGCGCGCGCGCGATATGTCCGATCCGGCCCATGCCGGCAATCGCTTGTTCACCGACGCACGGGGTCATCTGCAGCAGATGGGGCCGCAGAGTGGCATGCGCAGCCAGCAGGAACTGGACAATACGGCCGGAGCCTTGGCGTTGAGCGCACAGAAGGCAGGGATGAGCCGTATCGATCACGTGGTGGCCGGTACCGATGGCAGGGCATTGTTCGCGGTGCAGGGCGTCATGGGGGACCCGGCGATGCAGCGCTCGATGGTCGAGCGTGAGGCCGCCGCCCAGCTGCCGTTGGAGCAGAGCAGCCAGCAGTTGGCGGCCGAAGCCTCTTCCCGCCAGGAACAGGCTGCTTCGGTTACTCGCGAACAGGAGCAGAACCGCCCGCGATCGCTGTAATCTGGGCACCGCCTGCAGGTCGGAGACCGGCGGGCCCATCGCACGACATCGAGCACCCTCGGGTGCCTACATGGATCTCTTTGTAAGGACACAACATGCGAAACACTTTCCTGCATTCCAACGTGGCCCAGCGTGGTCGCGCTTCGGCATTGTGGTTGCTGCCGCTGGGACTGGCCTCCGCCATGGCCCACGCGCAACAGGCCCCGGATGCTCCGGCGGTTCCCGCAGTCGAGGAGGCGGTGTCAGTGACCACGACAAGCGCGCAGGCGCCCGCGGACACCGCAACGGATGTCGCCACTGCCCCGGCCCCCGTCGCAGCGCCTGAGCCGGCACCTGCGGTGGTTGCTGCAGCGGTGCCCGCGGCGGAGCCGTCCATGCCGCCTGCATCCGCACCGCAGCCGGCACCGCCAACGGACGGCGCTTCGGAAGCCGTCGCCGCCGAACCCGCGATTGCACCAGTGCCTGCGGCAGCGCCGACGGCCCCTGCGGCCGACGCAGCGTCCGCCCATGCTGCACCCGCTGGCCCTGTTGCATCGGGCCCTGCCGCGGCCCCACCTCCGACTCCCGTGCCGGTGTCAGCCTCCGCTGTGGCCGCTGCGCAGGAACCCGACACCGCACCGGCCCCGACACCCGTCCCGCCGCCAGCCCCAGCCCCTGTCGCACCACCGATCATCCCGCTCGCAGCAGACCAGGCCACCGAGCGCCAGCTCGGTGCGCGCTGCCCGGTCGATCTGGCCGGTCGCCTGGCACCGCAGGGCGATCTGATGATCGGCGCCTGCCAGGGCACGTTGCCGCCGCACCTGGCGGCGCTGCTGGTGGCATTGCCTGAGCAGGACATCCACCTGCCGCGCAGCTGGCGCGAGCGTGAAGTGCGCCAGAAGGCGTGGTTCAAGGCCGTGGCCGGCATGGGCCAGCGCCCGGACTTCATCGCCCGCGTGGGAGACATCTGGGTACGTTCGTTTGAAGGCGCGGATGCGTCGACGACCACCTACCTGGTCTCGGCGCCGTTCGACTGTGCCGATGGCGCACTGCCAAACGAGAACACCGCAGAGCCCGTCCGGCTCGCAGCCGGCAGTTGCGGGCAGGCCTACGTCCGCCAGCGCGTGTACCAAGTGGGCAGCGATGGCGTCCCGCAGGACATCACTGCAATGGCAATGCCGGCGGCACCATCGATCGCCGAGGCCGATCGTGCCCGTCACCGCGCCCGCGAGGGCAAGGTCATCCTGGATCACAGCAAGTTGCAGTACGGGCCGGCCATGCGCTGGTTCGTGCAGTACCCGGAATCGCCGCAGAAGACCGGTCCGCACAGCTTCAGCGACTGGAACCGTGAGCACCTGTCCTTCGTGGTCTGGAACGGCACGGGCTTCGAGCTGCGCGATACGGTGACGCGCGCACAGTGGCCGTGTGATCCCGTGGCGCCGGGCGACAAGCCTTGCAGCGGTTTCCCGGACTCGGGCCCAGATGCGTACGTGCTGGCAGGGTCGACGGTGAACTCGGCAGTTTCCAGCCCCTGATCGACCGCAGATACGACGGGAGCCGGCGGTGCCGGCTCCCGTTTTCATTCCAGCAATCGTCTCAGGCGTGCAGGCTGCGCTGGGTCGCCTGGGTCTGTTCCAGCTGCTGCTCGCGCGCCAGGGCCTGACCGGCAGATTGCTGCTCGATGCGCTGGCTGCTCTGCTCCAGCGGCGTGTTCATCGCAACGGCCGTGTCCACCGATACACGCAGATGGGCAGGGTCCCCCCCCTGGCCCTGCACCGCGAAGCTGCGCGAGGCATCGGCGTTCATCACCACGTCGTCGATGCGCTTGCCGCCCGCGGCGTGCATTTCGGCGGCCAGGCTGCCAGCCAGCTGCGTACTCATCACATCCGGCACGCGGCCGGCGCGCACGTCCTGCGCATGCACGCCACGGATCGCGTCGTTGAATAACGGATTGCCCAGATGATTGGCATCGTCCATGCGCAGCATACTGGTGTGATGGCCGTTCTTCTCCGCTTCGCGGCGTGCCGGCTCACCGGGCTGCAGCGGGCCACGGATGTGGTCGTACAGATCGATGGCGCCGCCGGGAATGCCGCGCGCTGCGCGGGTAACGCCACTGCGCAGGGATTCCACGTCGTCGCGGTACTCCTCGATCATCTTGGCGTTGTCTTTCGCCAGCTGCTGCGTATCCGGATGCTTCAGGACCGAGCCGTCGCCGAGGAAGTTGCCCAGCTTGTGCGCGCCGAACGAGCTGCCTGCTGCAAGGATTGGACGATCCGGGATCAGGTCGCGCAGCGGGTGGTTGCTGAAGCCAGCCGCTGACAACCTCTTGATCTCATCCGGGTTGGCGTAGATGCGTACCTGGCCGAAGTGGGGCGAAGCAGCGCTGACCGGATCGGATGCCATGACGTGGTTGATCATGGTGTTGCCGCCTTCGGGGATGCGGTAGCTGAGGCTGACCGCGCCATAGGCGTTGAAGGTCTCACCCTTGACGTTGAAGTGGTGCGAAGTGATCTGGGCAAGGGCGCCGCCGAGGGAGTGGCCGGTGACGGTGACCTGGGGAGTATGTCCACCATTCAAGCGGGACTGGAGTGCGGCAGATTCAAGCGTTCTCTGGGTCAATGCGATCGCGTCAGGTGCCTGCACATTGGTGCGCGCTACCACCATGCCGCCATCGGTCAGGATCGCATCGCGGGCAATATCCTCCGTGCCACGATGGGCAATGACGATCTCTTTGCTGTCTACGCGCTGATAGACGGTGCCCTGATAGCCGTTGAGCCGGTTGTCGACATGCTCGAGTATTCTGTACTCATGGCCGTTGAGCGTGACCTTTTCTTCCTGGCCGGGTGCACGTCGGCCGACGGCGCGGTCCTTGTAGGCGTCATCGGATAGCGCAGCGTAGTCCTGGGAGGTGATGGTCACGGTGCCACCTCACTCGCAGAAAGGCTGATCGTGAACAGCTTGTCCTGCAGGTCGGCGGCATAGCCGCTGCGATCAGGCTCACCACTGGCCGGGAAATTGGGAACGCGATCTGCCCGCGGATAGACCAGATCCGGATAGTAGAGCGTATGCGCGCTGCCGTCGGTCAGCGGCTTGGCATCGACGAAGGTCAGGAAGCGAGTTTCGTCTTCGGCGCCGGTTGCTTTCAGCATGGCACCGGCTCCGCTGAATTCCCATTTGCAGACGCCGCGGCCGTAGTAGTCCTCATCCAGCATACGGTCCACATACAACGTGCCGCGATACTCGCCATCGGCAACCTTGCGCAGCTGCACCGGTTCCTGGCTGGTGATGCGCGCTGCGGTGCCTGTGGCGGGTTCGATGTGACCGCACTGGTCTTCGTTGATGACGTCGTACTGCGCAACGCCCTCGACCACCGCGAATTCTCCGGGGGCATCCTTCAGGCGCAGCACCAGTTCATAGGCCTTGCGCGGGCTGGGGTTGAGCTTTGCGAGGCCACGCCCGCCCTGGGCGACATCGGCTTCGGCAGCGGCACGTTCCTGGTTCATGGCGGACTCCGGGTTGCAGGCGGTCAATAGAAGCAGAGCAAGGCACGGAAGCATCTTGGGGCGCAATGTCGGCCTCCCTGGGGCATAGAGGGATATATGGAGCAGGCCACTCTCCGCGCGAGATTCTGCGCAGTGATCATGGTTGAGAGTAACGCGTCATGCAGATCTACCCGGTAGCGCGTCGGGTTTTCCTCGCCGCTTGCGCCATATCCGGCAATCTCTTCGATGCGCGGGGGACATGCATCAGGAGCGATTCGACGTTCATGCGCTCCCTTTGGCGTGATACGGCGTGGTACATCCATGTCCATGCATCCTTCCCCGGTGACAGGTCCGGCGATTATGGAGTGCCCGGGAAAGCTGGCGCCAGCCGTCTCTGGACAAGGGTGGCGATTTATTGACGCATTCGGCGAAGGGTGATGCCAGTGAATCGACTGCGGCACAGGCGATTCGATAGCGCCAAGGCGTTTCAATGTCGCGATCGGCTCTCACTATCAATTTGTGACTTGAATCATGAATTCACACCTTCCTTACCCTGACAAAGTGCCTGCCATGAACCTTGCAATCCGCCCAGAATCCATCGACGACCATGTCGCCATTCACAAGCTCACCGAAATGGCGTTCCGCGATGCTGTCCACAGCAGCCATACCGAACACCACATCGTCGACGCATTGCGTGAGCGTGGCGAGCTGAGCATCTCGCTGGTGGCAGAGGATGCGGGCCTTCTGGTGGGTCATGTCGCGCTGTCCCCGGTCAGCGTGCAGGACGGCAGCCAGGGCTGGTTCGGGCTCGGGCCGATTTCGGTGCTGCCGCAGCAGCAGGGGCGCGGCGTGGGCACGGCATTGATGCGGGCCGCGATCGAGGCTCTGCGCAGGAAGGGCGCGCGGGGCTGCGTGCTGTTGGGCGAGCCGGCCTACTACGGGCGCTTCGGCTTCCGTGCCGTGCCGGGTCTGGTCCTACCCGGCGTGCCGGCGGCGTATTTCCAGGCCCTGTGCCTGCAGCCGCCGATGGCGCAGGGCGAGGTGCGTTACTCGCCGGCGTTCGACGCGGTTGCCTGATCGGGGAATGGCCGGCGTTCCAAACGCCGGTCAGCCTGGGTGGCGCAGGTGGATGAGGGGATACGGACGACCCTGCGAATCCAGCGGTGAGCGGCCGGTTTCGACGAAACCCATGCGCCGATAGAAGCCCACAGCCTGCGCATTCTGCGCGTTGACGTCGGTGCTCAGGCGCGGATGCAGGGCCAGCGCATGCGTCAGCAGCTGGCGGCCGATACCGGTTCCGCGCACGTCGGGATCGATGAACAACGCTTCCATGTGCGAGCCGTCGATCAGCATGAAGCCCTGCGGCTGGTCCTGGTCGCCGACGGCCACGACCATTGGGGCCTGTGGCAGGAAGCCGGCAACTTCAGCATCGATAGCCTGGCGGTCTTCGGCACTGAGGAAGTCATGGGTGGCGTCGACGGCGCGACGCCAGAGATCGACGAGCGCGTCACCATCGGTGGCGCGGGAAGGGCGCAGGGTGGTCATGGGATAGGCCAAGGTGCTTCGGAATACCTGGATTGTAACGGTGTGATACCCGCCAACAGAAAGCCCCGCCGAAGCGGGGCTCTGAGCATCAGCGTTCGCTGTGTGCCTTACTGCACGGTGCAGCCGGACACTGCCGGGAAGCCGATGACTTCGCCATTGCCGGTGCAGGCCAGCGTGATCTTCTGGCCCTTCTTCAGGCCGGCAGCCACGTCCTTGGGCAGGTCGCTGGCCTGTACGAAGCCGAACGGCTTGGCGCTCAGCTGCACGACCGGCTTGTCCATGAAGTCCGAGCTGATCGAGTCGACCGTGCCGGAAACCAGCAGCGCCTTGCCCTTGTACTTGCCGTCAGCAGCGATCTCGTTGTCCTGGTAATCGCTGAACATCGTGGTGGCTGTCACTTCCAGCGCCGAGGCGGGTGCCATCGCGGCATCGCTGGCGACTGCGGGGGCTGCGGTTTCCGTGGCCTTGGCGGCAGCATCTGCCTCCGCGGCGGCGGACGAGACGCTGGCTTCAGCGACGGCCGCATCGTGCTGGCCCTTGCTCTGCGCGCTGATGCCGCTCATGGTGCCGGCAAAGATCGCCAGGCCGACGAAGTACACGATCGGCGAAACGATGATCGAGCCCAGCAGCTGGAACAGGCCCTTCATGGCGCCGCCCTTGGCCATTGCGACGATGGCGAGGATGAAGGCCACCAGGTTCAACGGCCAGCCCAGGAACAGGCCCAGGCCGGGGAACGGTACGAGGAAGCACAACCAAGCGATCGCCAGCGTGATCCATGCGGCTTTTCCGGCAGGGCTGGCCTGCACGGTGGTATCTGCAACTGCGTTCAAAACTACCCCCTGTAGAGATCGAAAGGTGAAATCGTTGCCGGCAAGCGGCAGTGCACAATCGTCAGATGACGAAAGCGCGGTCGTAGCGTGAAGGAGTCTTCACGGCAGATCAAGCGGCGCTGCACTGTTGGCCGGGCCAAGGCTCATCGCATCCAGTCGGCGGAAGCTCCAAAAGCCCTGCGTTACACTAGCCACGCGCTGACTCCTTGAATCCGAGAAACGCCATGACTGAAACCTTGGGCGTGCCGGTGCACGACGTTGATGAGAGCTGGATGCGTCACGCATTGGCATTGGCCGAACGTGCGCAACGCGAGTTCAATGAGATCCCTGTCGGCGCAGTGCTGGTGGGTGCCGACGGCCAGCTGCTGGGCGAGGGCTGGAACCTCAACATCGCCTCGCACGATCCCAGCGCGCACGCCGAGATCGTGGCCATGCGCGAGGGCGGGCGGCTGCTGGCCAATCACCGCCTGATCGGCAGCACGCTGTATGTCACGCTGGAGCCCTGCGCAATGTGCGCGATGGCGATCGTGCATGCACGTGTGGCGCGCCTGGTCTACGGCGCCAGCGATCCCAAGACGGGGGCCTGTGGCAGCGTGTTCGATCTGGTCGGTGATGCCCGCCATAACCACCGGGTCGAGGTCCATGCCGGCGTGCTGGCCAAGGAGGCGGGCAACCGCCTGACCAACTATTTCCGGGCCAAGCGTGGCAAGCCGCCGCTGCTGCTGCTGGAGGGCCACGCTGGCGAGGGCTGAGTGGCGAAAGGGTATGATGGCCGCCACTTTCAATTACCGGCCGGCCTCGTGCCTGCCCAGCAACGAGGCGACACGATGGCAGAGAACGGCGCGGCCAACGAGCGACTGATCTGGATCGACCTGGAAATGACCGGGTTGGATACCGACAACGATTCGATCATCGAGATCGCCACCGTGGTCACCGATGCCCAGCTCAACGTGCTGGCCGAGGGCCCGGAGTTCGCCATCCACCATCCGCTGGAAACACTGGAAGCGATGGACGAGTGGAACCGCAACCAGCATCGTCGTTCGGGCCTGTGGCAGCGTGTCATCGACAGCACCACGACGCTTGGCCAGGCCGAAGCGCAGACCGTGGCCTTCCTGGCGCAGTGGATTCCGGCTGGCGTGTCGCCGATGTCGGGCAACTCCATCTGCCAGGACCGCCGCTTCCTGCACCGGCAGATGCCGCGGCTGGAGAAGTACTTCCACTACCGCAACCTGGACGTGTCCACGGTGAAGGAGCTGGCCAAGCGCTGGGCGCCGACCGTGGCCGCGGGCGTGGGCAAGAACAGCAACCACACCGCGCTGAGCGATGTGCATGATTCGATCAACGAACTGCGCCACTACCGCCAGTTCATGGGTGCGCTGTCGGGGCTGCCCACTGCCTGAGGCGGTCACCCGGTGGGGTCGGACCCCTTTCCAGCGGAAAGGGCTCTGACCCCCGCGACGATCCGTTCAACTTCCTGGCGCTAAGATCGGCCCATGAACGAGCCCATCCTGCTGCCCCGTGATATCGCCCACGACGCTGGCGACTGGTCTGACCTGCAGCGGGCGGTAGCCCTGCTGGAAGCGCCCACGATCACCGCGCGCATGGCCAACCTGGTCGGGACGCCGCTGGAGTTCGCGGTGAAGGCGCTTCCCGCCTCGGTCTCCAACCGCATCCACGGTGCGGTGCAGGCGGCGTTGTCCAAATCGGTGCAGGCCGCGCTGTGGAGCATGGACAACACCCCGGGCAAGGGCGCCTCGACACGTTGGCACAAGCTGGCGGCAGCGACATCCGGTGCGGTCGGTGGTGCGTTCGGCTTCGCCGCGCTGTTCATCGAGCTGCCGGTGTCGACCACGATCATGATGCGTGCGGTGGCCGATGTCGCCCGCAGCGAAGGCTTCGATCTATCGCAGTTCAGCACCCGCCAGGCCTGCCTGGAGGTGTTCGCACTGGGCGGCAGTTCGCCGCGCGACGATGCCAGCGAGACCGGCTACTACCTGGCCCGTGGCTTCACCGCCGATGTCATGCGCCACCTGTCGGCCGAACTGGCCGGGCGCGTGGTGACGGGACGCGACCTGACCCTGGGCGTGGCGCCGAAGGAAGCCGGCAAGCTGCTGGCCAAGCTGGTGGAAAAGGTCGCCGCTCGTTTCGGCGTGGTGGTCACCGAGAAGTTTGCCGCGCAGGCGGTACCAATCGTGGGTGCGGCAGCCGGCGCGACGCTCAACACCATGTTCACCGACTACTATCAGGACATGGCCCGTGGCCATTTCATCGTGCGCCGGCTGGAGCTGAAGTACGGCGAAGAGGTAGTGCGCACCTGCTACGACCGCATCGCACACGGCGGGGCGTTGATCGAGCCGACGTTGTAGCCGGAGCGCGCGTAGATCCACGCCATGCGTGGATGCGGCATCGTTGCCCCGCAGGCACAACTGTTTTGCACAAACGCGCCTGTTGCGCACGCAACACCATCCCCATCCTTGCCGGCAATCCCCCGCAAGAGAATGCCGCCATGTTGTTCACCCCCCACCGCCTGGGCGCGCTGACGCTGCCCAACCGCATCGTGATGCCGCCGATGACCCGTTCGCGTGCGGCTGCCGGCAATGTCGCCACCGCACAGATGGCCGAGTACTACGCCCAGCGTGCCGGTGCCGGCCTGATTGTCAGCGAGGGCACCCAGATCAGCCCGCAGGGCCAGGGCTACGCCTGGACCCCGGGCATCCACAGCGAAGCGCAGGTGCAAGGCTGGCGGAGGGTCACCGATGCCGTGCACGCGGCCGGTGGTCGCATCTATGCCCAGCTCTGGCATGTAGGGCGGGTGTCCCATGTGGCCCTGCAGCCGGACGGTGCGGCCCCGGTCTCTTCCTCGGCACTGCTGGCCGAAGGGGTGAAGGTCTTCGTCGACCCCACCGGCGCCGGTCCGGAATCCGGCGTGGGCGAGATGATCCAGCACTCGATGCCGCGCGCGCTTGGCGAGGGCGAGATTCCGGGCATCGTGGCCGACTATGCGCAGGCCACCCGCAATGCACTGGCCGCCGGCTTTGATGGCGTCGAGCTGCACGGCGCCAACGGCTACCTGATCAACCAGTTCATCGACTCGCAGGCCAACCAGCGTACCGATGGCTATGGCGGCTCGCTGCAGAACCGGCTGCGCTTCCTGCGCGAGGTGGTGCAGGCGGTAGTGGCAGTGGCCGGCGGTGATCGCGTTGGCGTGCGCCTGGCGCCGCTGACCACGCTGCAGGGTGCGGTGGACGATACGCCGCAGGCGACCTATCTGGCTGCCGCGCACCTGCTCGGTGAGATGGGGGTGGGCTACCTGCACATTGCCGAGGCCGATTGGGACGATGCACCGCCGATGCCGGTGGCCTTCAAGCAGGCGCTGCGCATGGTCTACCCGGGCACGCTGATCTACGCAGGCAAGTACACCGCCGAGCGTGCCGCGCAGGCGCTGGCGGAAGGCTGGGCCGACCTGATCGGCTTCGGCCGGCCGTTCATCGCCAATCCGGATCTGCCTGAGCGCCTGCGTATGGGCGCAGAACTGAATCCGCCGGATCGCGCCACGTTCTTCGGCGGTGGTGTGGAGGGTTTTACCGATTACCCGACGCTGGAAGAGGCCGTCGACGCCTGATGCCCCTCGGTGGGTGCCGACCGTTGGTCGGCACTACCGGGATGGATCAGGGCTTGTCGCGCACCAGCGCGTCGGCCTCGACTACGCCACCGTCCTTGCCATGCAGGTACAGGTGCATGTCCTGCTGCGGATACGGAATGTTGATACCGGCCTTGTCGTAGCCCAGCTTCAGCTGTTCCAGCAGCGTCACCTTGGTGCCGAACCAATCGGCCGACTTCACGTAGCAGCGGATGCCCAGGTTGATTGCATGCGCACCCAGCTCGTACACCACCACGTCCGGTGCTGGCGTCTGCAGCACGCGCGGGTCGGCCTTCATCAGTGCCAGCGCGGTATCACGCGCCAGCTGGATGTTGTCTTCGTAACCGATGCCCACCACCAGCTCGACGCGGCGGGTGGGCTCTGCGGTGAGGTTGATGATCGGTGCGGCGGTGATCAGCGTGTTGGGAATGGTGGTGTGCTGGTTGTCCGCACCGGTGATCACGGTCTGGAAGATGCGCACTTCGCGCACCGTGCCGGTCTGCCCGGCGATGGTCACTACATCGCCCACGCGGAACGGGCGCAGGGTCACCAGCATCACGCCGGAGGCGATGTTCGACAGTGAATCCTTCAGCGCGAGGCCAACGGCCAGGCCGGCGGTGCCCAGTACGGCCAGCAGCGGGGTGATCTGTACGCCCAGCGTACCGATAGCCAGCACCGCCACGATCACCAGCGAAGCCGCATAGACCACGTTGCGCAGGAAGCTGCCCAGCATCGGGTCCACACCCATGCGCGCGGTCGCGCGTGGCATCGCGTTGGAGAGGCGACGCGCCACCCACATGCCGACCAGCAACACGACGATGGCAGCGAGCAACGGCACGCCATAGGTTTCCAGCAGGCGCTCCCAGTCGAGTGAATGGAACCAGGAGGTCGTGGCGGGCGAGGGTGGGGCAGCGGCGATCATGCGGACTCCTTTGCGACGGGAACAAGTGCGACAGGAACATGGCGTGCGCGGACGCCAGAAACAGCAAGCCCCGCGAAGGCGGGGCTTGCGTGCAACTTCATTATGGGCCGATGTCGATGAAAGCGACGTCAGCCATCAAGCGTCAACAGCTCAACCCTTGGCTTTCAACTTGGCCAGACGCAGCCAGGTATCGACCACGGTGTCCGGGTTCAGCGACACCGACTCGATGCCTTCCTGCATCAACCACTCGGCCAGATCCGGATGATCGGACGGGCCTTGGCCGCAGATGCCGACGTACTTGCCCTTGGCACGTGCCGACTTGATCGCCATCGACAGCAGCTTCTTCACCGCCGGGTTACGTTCGTCGAACAGGTGCGCCACGATCGACGAGTCGCGGTCCAGGCCCAAGGTCAGCTGGGTCAGGTCGTTGGAACCGATTGAGAAGCCGTCGAAGATTTCCAGGAACTCATCAGCGAGCAGTGCGTTGGACGGCACTTCGCACATCATGATGATCTTCAGTCCGTTCTCGCCCTGCTTGAGGCCGTTCTGTTCGAGCACCTCGACGACCTTGCGGCCTTCTTCCAGGGTGCGTACGAACGGGATCATGACCCACAGGTTGTCCAGGCCCATCTCGTTGCGCACGCGCAGCACGGCCTTGCACTCCAGTGCGAAGGCGGCCGAGAAGCTCGGGTCGACGTAACGGCTGGCGCCGCGGAAGCCGATCATCGGGTTCTCTTCGTGCGGCTCGTAGCCACTGCCGCCGATCAGGTTGGCGTACTCGTTGGACTTGAAGTCCGACAGGCGCACGATCACCGGATTCGGCGCAACCGAGGCAGTGAGGGTGGCGATGCCTTCGGCCAGGCGGTCCACGTAGAAGCCGACCGGATCGGAATAACCGGCGATCTTCTCGTCGATCTTCTTCTTCGTCGCAGCGTCCTGGCGGTCGTATTCCAGCAGCGCGTTGGGGTGGATGCCGATGTGGCTGGCGATGATCATTTCCAGGCGAGCCAGGCCGATGCCGGCATTCGGCAGCTGGCCGAAGTCGAAGGCACGTTCCGGGTTGGCTACGTTCATCATGATCTTCAACGGTGCCGGCGGCATGTTGCCCAGATCGGTGGTGGTGCGCTCGAAACCGAGCTTGCCTTCGTAGATGAAGCCGGTATCGCCTTCAGCGCAGCTGACGGTCACCAGCTGGCCATCCTCGATGACCTTGGTCGCGTTGCCCGAACCGACCACGGCCGGCACGCCCAGCTCGCGCGCGATGATCGCGGCGTGGCAGGTGCGGCCACCGCGGTTGGTGACGATGGCCGAGGCGCGCTTCATCACCGGCTCCCAATCGGGATCGGTCATGTCGGCGATCAGCACATCGCCTGGCTGCACGCGGTTCATGTCGTCCAGCGTCTTCACCACGCGGGCCACGCCGGCACCGATCTTGGCACCCACGGCACGGCCCTCGGCCAGCACATTGCCACCCTTTTCGGTCAGCGCGAAGCGCTCGATCTGGGTGGCATGGCTGCGCGACTTCACGGTTTCCGGGCGCGCCTGCACGATGAACAGCTTGCCGCTGACACCGTCCTTGGCCCACTCGATATCCATCGGGCGGCCGTAGTGCTTTTCGATGGTCAGCGCCTGGCGCGACAGTTCGGCCACGTCTTCATCGTTGATCGAGAAGGTCGTGCGCAGTTCGGCCGGGGTGTCCTCGATCCTGACGCGCTCGCCGGGGACATCCGAATACACCATGCGGATCGCCTTGCTGCCGAGCGAACGGCGCAGGATCGCCGGCTTGCCGGCCTGCAGGGTGGGCTTGTAGACGTAGAACTCGTCGGGGTTGACCGCGCCCTGCACGACCATTTCGCCCAGACCGAACGAGGAGGTGACGAACACCACGTCGCGGAAGCCGGATTCGGTGTCCAGGGTGAACAGAACGCCGGACGAACCCACGCCCGAACGCACCATCAGCTGCACGCCCGCCGACAGGAACACGTCCTCGTGCTTGAAGCCGTGGTGCACGCGGTAGGCGATGGCACGGTCGTTGTACAGCGACGCGAACACTTCCTTGACCTTGTGCACGACATCGTCGGCACCAGTGACGTTGAGGAAGGTTTCCTGCTGACCGGCGAAGGAGGCATCGGGCAGATCTTCGGCGGTGGCCGAAGAGCGCACGGCTACGGCCACGTCGCCGCCACCGTTGTCGGCGCTCAGCTTGGCGTAGGCGCTGCGGATGTCCTGGTCCAGCTGCGGCTGCAGCGGCGCATCGATCACCCAGCTCCGGATTTCCTTGCCGGCCGCGGTCAGCGCGGTGACGTCCTCGACGTCCAGCGTGGCCAGCTTGTCGAAGATGCGCTTGGACAGGTCGTTGTGCGCGATGAAGTCCTTGAAGGCTTCAGACGTGGTCGCATAACCTCCAGGAACGGAGACGCCCAGACCGGCCAGGTTGCCGATCATCTCGCCCAGCGAGGAATTCTTGCCGCCTACGCGGGCCAGGTCGGCCAGACGCAGTTCGTGCAACCACAGGATGTTCTCGTTCAAGCGCGATGCTCCGTTTGGCCATCGCCCGAGGCGGGCTGAATGGCCGCGTCCGTAGGAAGAAGTCGATATGATGCCGGGCAGACCACCGTCGGCACAAGCTTGTGTTGGCGGCCCTTTTAGGCTTCGTAGGGGGTAAAAGCGCGCATGTCGACCATCCGTCCGGTGTTCTACGTTTCCGATGGAACCGGTATCACCGCTGAAACCATTGGGCATAGCCTGTTGACCCAGTTCTCCGGGTTCAGCTTCATTACCGACCGGATGTCATTTGTCGATGACCCCGAAAAAGCCCGGGAAGCGTGTGCCCGGATCCAGGCGGCGGGGGAGCGGTACCAGGTCCGGCCGATCGTGGTGAACTCCTGCGTGGACCAGAGCCTGAGCGTGATCCTGTCCGAAAGCGGGGCGCTGATGCTGGATGTGTTCGCCCCGTTCATCGAGCCGCTGGAGCGCGAACTGTCCAGCTCGCGCCTGAACCGGGTTGGCCAGGCCCACGGCATGGTCGACTTCGACACCTACCACCGGCGCATCAACGCGATGAACTTCGCGCTGACCCACGACGATGGCATCGCGGTGAATTACGACGACGCCGACGTGATCCTGGTGGCGGTGTCGCGGGCGGGCAAGACGCCTACCTGCATCTACCTAGCCCTGCATTACGGGGTGCGCGCGGCCAACTACCCGTTGACCGACGAGGATCTGGAAAGCGACCGCCTGCCGCCCCGGCTGCGCAACTACCGGCGCAAGCTGTTCGGGCTGACCATCGACCCCGACCGCCTGCAGCAGATCCGCCAGGAACGCCGGCCCAATTCGCGCTACGCCAACCTGGACACCTGCAAGCGCGAGGTGGCTGCGGCGGAGGTCATGTTCCAGATGGAACGCATCCCGACCCTCAGCACCACCCACACCTCGATCGAGGAGATCTCCAGCAAGGTGCTCGGCACGCTGGGGCTGCAGCGCGAGCTGTATTGATCTTTTCCCTCGCGCCGCGCTGCCGGCCAGCGGCCGGCACTACCAATGGGCGCTTCAACTGCGCCCTGTAGAGCCGAGCCCACGCTCGGCTGGGCCACCGGGTTCTTGCCGAAGAGCAGCCGAGCATGGGCTCGGCTCCACATGGGTGATCGCCGTTGGCGGCTTGGCTGCGGGTTGAACCGTCCCCACGTTGAAGCACCAACGTGTAGGATCAACCCATGGCCCGAGCATTGCCCCGTACCGAGCGTATTCCCCGCCTGAGCCGGCTGAGCTGGCTCATGGGGCTGTATGCAGAGAACTACCGCCACCTGGTGCGCCTGTTCGCTCCGGCCGAGCTGGTGGCGGGAAGCTACGTCTCTTCGGTAGGTGATGGCCTGGACGTGCGCCTGGATGTGATCGAGTGCCACCGCTACACGGTGGAACTGCGCCTGACCTATGACCTCGCCGACCCCGTAACCGGTGAACCCGACCCGTCGGCCTTCGTCCGCCTGTACCGGGACGCGCGCCAGGCCGAGACCACCCACTGCTACGTCGGCCGCCGCTGGCAGGACACGATGGGCCTGTACCCGCCGCCGGCCGAACTGATCAGCCATCGCATGCGGATGAACACCTTCCTCGGCAAATGGCTGGAATACCTGGCCGAACGCGGCCATGGCGTGGCCACCTTGCGCCTTGACCCTGACGGCAACACCGTGGGTGCCGGCGACCGTCGCCTGTCGCTGGTGCGTTGATCGGCCATAATCCACGGCTGACCCGCCGCCGGACCTGCACATGCCGTATACCCCGATCGTCGCCACCCTGGGCTATGTGCTCTCGCCCGATCGTCGCCAGGTGCTGATGATCCATCGCAATACCCGGCCGGGCGACCACCACCTGGGCAAGTACAACGGCCTTGGCGGCAAGGTCGAACCGACCGAGGACGTGGCCGCCGGCATGCGCCGTGAAATCGCCGAGGAAGCCGGCATCGGCTGCACGGCCATGCGCCTGCGCGGCACCATCAGTTGGCCGGGCTTCGGCAAGCACGGCGAGGACTGGTTCGGTTTTGTGTTCGTCATCGACAGCTTTGAGGGTGCCCCGCACGGCGGCAACCACGAAGGCACCCTGGAGTGGGTGGATGTGGACAAGCTCGACCAGTTGCCGATGTGGGAGGGCGACCGCAATTTCCTGCCGCTGGTGTTCGATGCCGATCCGCGGCCGTTCCACGGAGTGATGCCCTACCGGGATGGGCGCATGCAGAGCTGGTCCTTCAGCCGGCTTTGACCGGACCCGGGACGGAGACGGTTTGGTAGTGCCGGCCGCTGGCCGGCAGCTGTCCTCGTCTTCGACGAGGACAGCTGCCCCCGCATCCTCCCTTAACCCCGCGCCTTCGGCGCGCCCCCTTGAACAACAAGGGGGGGCTCTCCACCCGTCGGGTCCACGGTAGTGCCGGCCAGCGGCCGGCACTACCCCAGCGCACGGTAGCGACGGCGCGCCAGCAGCAGGTGGAAGTGCTTTTCCCGCTGCTGGCCGTCATTGCCGGCGGTGCATTCGCGATGCGAGCGCCATGCGGTGACGCTGAAGCCGGACACCCGCAGCGCCAGCTCCACGGCATCCAGCTCATGCAGCTGGAAGTCGGCGGCGAATGGCAGGCTGCGCATGAAGCTGGCATCGCCAAAGGCCAGGCACAGGCGGCCGCCTCGGCGCAGCACCCGCGCCAGTTCATCCAGTACCGGGGCCAGGTTCGGCCAGAAGTACAGGGTGTTGACCGCCAGCGCAGCATCGACGCAGGCATCGGCCAGGGGCAGGGCATGGGCATCGCCCTCGCACAACGCGGCACGCCCGGACAGGCCTCTGGCGGCAAGCTGCTGGTTGCCGGCGTCGACCATGGCACTGGACAGCTCCACGCCCACGTAGCGACTGCCGCTGGCCTGCAGCAGCAGCGGCGCGAAGGCGGCGTTGCCGGGTCCGATCTCCAGCACCTGCTCTGCGGCAGCGACCGCCAGCAACGCGATTGCTGCCTGGTTGAGGGCGCCGTTGCTGCGGTTCATCGATTCGCCCACGGCCAGCGCGGCCTCGCCATGGGGCTGCCGCAACTGCGCGGCCAGGGTGCGTGCATCCAGCATCAACATCGTCCGTGGGTCAGGAGTCGGACGTGGCGGCGGCGGGTCCGCCGCAGACCATAGCGCCAGCCGATCGGCTTGGGAAGTAGGGAAACCCCGGCTTGAAGTGATGAGGAAATGTCCAGCGTCGCAGTCAGTGAGAACCAGTTGTCCACAGGGGGTGTGGATTACGCGTGGGCAACTTTGTGGATAAGCGCTGACAGGCGCCACCCCCCTAGGCTGTCAAGATGGGTGGCGAAAAATTCACCGCCGGTGAGGATCGGTGAGTGGCGGGTGAAGGCCAGGGGCAGCCCATGCTGTTGCCGGTGGCGGCGCTCGCGGTACCCTGTGGGCCTTGCTGCCCCGTGAGACTTCATGAAACGTCACTTCTCGATGCTGCGCGAGTTCCATCTGGCGGACTGGTTCACCCTCGCCAACGCTTTCTGCGGCACCGGCGCGGTGTTTGCCGCGATGCGTTTCCTGCAGGATGGCGAGCGCGGCTACCTGCTGTTCGGTATGGCGCTGATCCCGCTGGCTTTCATTTTCGACGCGCTGGACGGCCGCATCGCGCGCTGGCGCAAGTCCAGTTCGACGCTGGGCCGCGAGCTCGACTCGCTGTCGGACGTGATTTCCTTCGGTGTCGCACCCGCAGCGCTGGCCTATGCCTGTGGCATGCAGGGCGGCTGGGACTGGCTGGTGCTGAGCTACTTCGTCTGCTGCGGCGTCAGCCGCCTGGCCCGTTACAACGTGACCGCCGAGGCGATGAGCGGTGACGAAGGGAAGGTGAAGTACTTCGAGGGAACGCCGATTCCCACCAGCCTGGCGCTGGTGATCGTGCTGGCGATCGCCGCCGGCACCGATGCCATTGGCCGCGACCTGTGGCTGGGCCAGTGGCAGATCGGTCCTTGGCAGCTGCATCCGTTGGTGCTGCTGTTCGCGTTGTCCGGGTCGCTGATGATCAGCAAGACCCTGCGCATTCCCAAGCCATGACCCAGTCCTGCGGAGGAGTGCGATGACCAGCTCGGCCAACGACCCCGGCAGCAGCGATTTCGAGAACCTGGCCCGGCAGTACTTCGGCGCCTGGGGTGATGCCCTGCGCCATGCCGCCGTGCCGGGAACGCCCTCTGGTGACGACCCGGGCAGCTGGAAGCGCCTGTTCGACTGGTGGGGCCAACTGTTGCCCGGGACCGGTGCTGCGGCGCCGGAAGAGGCGATACGGCGGTTCCGCGAACAGGCTGGCAGCTGGTACGGCACCATGCAGGAAGTCGCGGCACGCTTTGCCGGCCGCGATGCCAGCAGTGCCGAGGTTGCCCAGGCCTGGCGTGAAGCGGTGAAGGGGCAGGGTGACGGCATGCTGCAGTGGATGCTGCAGGGGGCCCGCGGCAGCACCCATGTGGACGCTGCTCCGCCCGAGTTCACGGCGTGGTTCCAGCAGTTGCAGACGCTGGCCGGCCCTTGGTTGCAGAGTCCGGCGTTCGGGCCCGGCCGCGAGCATCAGGCGCGGTGGCAGGCCCTGCTGCGCGCGCAGGAGGAGTATCAGCATCACTCGCAGGCCTATATCGAGCAGATCAAGCAGGCGCTGGAAGAGGCGTTCGACCTGTTCGAACAGCGCCTGGCCGAGCATGAGCAGCCCGGCAGCCAGCTGACCAGCGCACGGGCGATGTTCGATCTGTGGATCGAAGTGGCCGAGGAGGCCTACGCCAAGGTCGCCATGTCTGCACCTTTCCAGCAGATCTACGCAGCGCTGGGCAATGCGCAGATGCGCCTGCGCGCGGGGCTGCAACGCGAGGTGGAACAGATGAGTGAACGCATCGGCCTGCCGACCCGCACCGAGATGGATGCCGCCCACCGTCGCATCGCCGAGCTGGAGCGCAGCCTGCGCCGGCTGCAGGCACAGGTAGCGGTGCTTGCCGGTACCGACGCGGTCGATCCGGTGGCCCAGCCGGCGCCTGCGAGGGTCAGGCCCGTCGCGCGCAAGCCTGCTGCGAAGAAGGCGCCAGCGAAGAAAGCTGCTGCGAAGAAGGCGCCAGCGAAGAAGGCCACCTCGCGCACCACCACGCGGACGTCGTAAGCGATGAAAGGACCGCTGGGCTTCAATGCCGATGACCTGATGCAGGAGACCCTGGCCATGCAGCGCAAGCTGATGGAAGGGTTGAAGCTGCTGCCGCAGGTGGAGGATGTCGACTATGGCGCCACCGCCCGCGAAGAAGTCTGGCGCGATGGCAAAGTGGCGCTGTATCGCTTCGTCGGCGAGAACGCACCGGTCCGGCGCACGCCGCTGCTGATCGTGTACGCGCTGGTCAATCGCCCGTACATGGTGGACCTGCAGGCCGATCGCTCACTGGTGCAGAAGCTGCTGGCGCTGGGCCAGGACGTGTACGTGCTGGACTGGGGCTATCCGGATCGTTCCGAGCGCTACCAGACGCTTGAGGACTACCTGCTGCGCTACATCGATGGTGCGGTGGATGCGCTGCGTGCACGCAGTGAAGGCCCTGTCGACATGCTCGGCATCTGCCAGGGCGGCGTGTTCGCCCTGTGTTACGCCGCGCTGCGCCGGCAGAAGCTGGGCAATCTGATCACCATGGTCACCCCGGTCGATTTCCAGACGGCCGACAACATGCTGTCGCACTGGGCGCAGCAGGTGGATGTGGATCTGCTGGTGGACACGCTGGGCAACATCCCGGCCGATCTGATGAATGCCAGCTACCTGATGCTCAAACCGTTCCGCCTGAACGTGCAGAAGTACGTGGGCCTGCTCGACATCCTCGATGACAAGGCCGCGCTGGAAGACTTCCTGCGCATGGAAAAGTGGATCTTCGACTCGCCCGATCTGGCGGGCGAGGCCTTCCGTGAGTTCATCAAGCAGTTCTACCAGGGCAACGGACTGGTCAACGGCACCGTGTATATCGGTGAGGAGGCGGTGGACCTGGCCAAGGTGACCCTGCCCGTGCTCAACATCTACGCCGAACAGGATCACTTGGTGCCGCCGGATGCGTCGCGTGCAATGCGCGGGCGCCTGGGTACGCAGGACTACACCGAATCCAGTTTCCGCGGTGGGCATATTGGTATTTACGTGTCCGGGCGCGCGCAGCGCGAAGTGCCGGCGACCATCGACAACTGGCTGAAGGAACGCACGCCATGAAGTATTTCCCCTTGCTCGCGCTTGCGTTGGCCCTTGCACCGGGCATTGCCGGCGCAGCGCCCAGCGCCGATGCACGCCGCGAGATCACGCAGCTGATTGGCAGCCTGGATGGCTCCCAGTGCCAGTTCCAGCGCAATGGCAGCTGGTACGGACCCGCCGACGCGCGTTCGCACCTGCAGCGTAAATACGACTACCTGCTGAAGAAGGACATGGTCGACACTGCCGAGCAGTTCATCGAACGTGCGGCGAGCCAGAGCAGCATGAGTGGCAAGGCGTATCGGATCCGCTGCCCCGGCCAGCCCGAACAGACCTCTGCGGCGTGGTTCGGCGCGCGCCTGCAGGCCTTGCGCCAACGCACGCCGTAGACATTGCAGGCGCTACAGTGGCAGCAGCCAGTCAGCCGGGAGACCTCGCCATGAACGCTGTGCCGCGCACCCTGTCGCGCTCGCTGAACGACCGCATGATCGCCGGAGTGATGGGCGGCATCGCCCATCGTTTCGGCTGGAACCCGACCCTGGTACGGGTGCTGTACGTGGTGGTCTCGCTGGCGTCGGCCGCCTTCCCGGGCATCCTGATCTACCTGCTGCTGTGGCTGCTGATCCCCAACGAGGCCGATTGAACGCCGCGTCCCGGCCCTGGCCGATCTGGCTGCGCGCGCTGCAGGTGCTGGGCGCGCTGTGGACCGTGCCCAATACCCTGATCGGCCTGCTCGGCGGTCTGGCCGGGTTGCTGGGCGGCGCGAAGATGCGCTGGAGTGGTCGCGACTGCGCGGTGGTGTTCGACCATTGGCCGTGGGGCCCGGGCGGAGCGATCACCCTGGGCAACGTGATCCTGCACACCGGCCACGACCTGGGCATGTGCTGCCGTACCTACGCGCATCAGGCGGGGTGGGGCGTGGAGCCGCTGATCCGGCTGGATGACCACGAGCGTGCGCACGTGTACCAGTACCTGGTGCTGGGGCCGCTGTGCCTGCCGGTGTATCTGCTGTGTGGGGGCGTCAGCGCGCGCAATCCGTTCGAGCGCGCGGCTGATCATTACGCGCGGTTCGGGCACGGCTGGTGGCCGTAGTTTCCAGCCAACGGCGCAGCCCCTCGTGGGTGGTCGCGTAGAGCGAATCATGTGATTGGGCCGGGCAGGTGGGTTGCGCAGGGGCCGCTGCAAGTACGTCCCTGTAAGCTCGGTCGCCGCATCCATGCGGCTCACGCCCCTGCGCAACCCACCTGCCCAGCCCCTGACAGTTTCCGGGCGCGTCCAGCCACGGAAAAGAAAAAGAACAGCAGAAGCGGGTCGCGCGCTGCGCTTGCTCGTGTAGAGCCGAGCCTGCGCTCGGCTTCGCGGACTGGCTTGAACGCAGCCGAGCGTGGGCTCGGCTCTACAAGAACCGGCTGGCCAGGTCGCTTTTGCTTTTGATCTTCTTTTTCTTTTCCGTGGGTGGCGGACCGCAGAAATCTGTCAGAGGGCGGGCGGGTTGGGTTCGCGGGGGTGTCCGCGGCATGGATGCCGCGGCCAAGCCTCCAGGGACGGATTCACGGCGTCCCCCGCGAATCCAACCCGGCCGACCAGCGCGACGGCTTTTGCATTCCCCGACCAGCCAACCCAGCCACGAGGGGCTGCGCCGTTGGCTGGAAATCGCCCTATTCGTTAGTCAGAAGTTAAAGATACGTAAGCATTCTGCTGCGATCCCGCAGTCATCTGCATGCAACCGATCGTCATTAGTCTTCGTGACGTTCCAGTCAGCTTGGTCGCGGTAAGCTCTACCCCGATGGGCTCGCAAGTACCGCTCATCGTGTGCAGTACGCAGTAGCAATTTGGAGGAAGACATCACATGGCAATCGTTCTTTATGTCGGTGGTAGCAAGGATGGCGAGAAGGGCGTGGTGCCCTACGGCTTCAGCAAATCCCGCGCCGATACCGCGCTGGGGCCGGAGTTCTACACGGAGCGGTTCATGGAACTGCAGGGTGTCGGCAAGGTCCGCCTGATGGCGCTTGAGAGCCTGCGTGACGACATCGTCATGCAGCGTGCCGCCCGCCACTACCGCTGACCTTCGCACTACGCGGCAGGACGCGCCCCACCATCGCGCGTCCGCGCCGGCATCCCAGCCCGGGGCCAGTCCGAGCCCCCTTTGCCAGGATGCCGGCGTCCGATCCGGACCCACCGCCTGAACCGCCGCTCTGTCAACGCCTTGTCCCTGCCGCCCGCGCATTGCAAGAATGGGCCTTTCCCGCAATGCGGCCCAGGCCGGAAACAATGCACGACGCCAAGCACGCCCAGCGCCAGCACGCCCAGCAGATCGCCCAGACCATCGCCGATGAAATCGGTGCCCAGACCGCCCAGGTCAGTGCCGCCGTCGGCCTGCTCGATGAGGGCGCCAGCGTTCCGTTCATTGCCCGCTACCGCAAGGAAGTCACCGGCGGCCTGGACGACACCCAGCTGCGCAATCTGGAAACCCGCCTGACCTACCTGCGCGAGCTGGAAGACCGCCGTGCGGCGGTGCTGGCCAGCATCGGCGAACAGGGCAAGCTCAGCGATGAGCTGCGCAACGAGATCCTCGCTGCCGACACCAAGAGCCGGCTGGAAGACCTGTACCTGCCGTACAAGCCCAAGCGCCGCACCCGCGCGCAGATCGCCCGCGAAGCCGGACTGGAGTCGTTGGCCGACGGCCTGCTGGGCGATCCGACGCGGGACCCGCAGGTCTTTGCTGCCACGTTCGTGGATGCCGACAAGGGCGTGGCCGATACCAAGGCCGCGCTGGAAGGTGCCCGCGCGATCCTGATGGAGCGCTGGGGCGAGGACGCCACGCTGGTTGGTGAACTGCGCAGCTGGTTGAGCGAGCACGGCGTGATCCGTGCCCGCGTCGCCGAGGGCAAGGAAACCGAGGGTGCCAAGTACCGCGATTATTTTGAGCACGCCGAGTCGCTGGCGAAGATCCCCTCGCACCGGTTGTTGGCGTTGTTCCGCGCGCGCCGCGAGGAGATCCTGTTCCTGGAACTGGACCCGGGCAAGGATGCCGAGGCCGGTCATCAGTACGCCGAAGGGCGCGTGGCGCACAACGCTGGCATTCGCGATGCGGGGCGCCCCGGCGATCGCTGGCTGCTCGATGCCTGCCGCCTGACCTGGCGAGCGAAGCTGCACATGCACCTGCTGCTGGACCTGTTCAACCAGGCTCGCGAGAAAGCCGAGGCCGAAGCCATCGCGGTGTTCGGCGACAACCTCAAGGATCTGCTGCTGGCCGCGCCGGCTGGCCCGAAAAGCGTGCTGGGCGTGGATCCGGGCATCCGCACCGGCTGCAAGATCGCCGTGGTCGACGCCACCGGCAAGCTGGTCGCCACCGACACCATCTACCCGCACGAACCCCGCCGGCAGTGGGAGCAGTCGCTGCAGACGATCAAGCAGCTGTGTGCCAAGCACAACGTGCAGCTGATCGCGATCGGCAACGGCACCGCCAGCCGCGAGACCGACAAGCTGGCCGGTGAAGCCATCAAGGCGCTGGGTGACAACGCGCCGCAGAAGATCGTGGTCAGTGAAGCCGGGGCTTCGGTGTATTCGGCGTCGGAAACGGCGGCCAAGGAGTTCCCCGACCTGGACGTGTCGATCCGTGGTGCGGTATCGATCGCGCGTCGCCTGCAGGACCCGCTTGCCGAACTGGTGAAGATCGAGCCGAAGGCGATCGGCGTGGGGCAGTACCAGCACGACGTGGATCAGTACCGCCTGGCGCGTGCGCTGGATGCGCGCGTGGAGGACTGCGTGAATGCCGTCGGCGTGTACGTCAACACGGCGTCGGCTGCATTGTTGTCGCGCGTGTCGGGCCTGTCGTCGACGGTGGCCGAGAACATCGTGCGCCACCGCGATGACAACGGCCCGTTCAAGCGTCGCAAGGACCTGTTGAAGGTGTCGCGGTTGGGCGAGAAGACGTTTGAGCAATGCGCAGGCTTCCTGCGTATCGCCGATGGCGATGAGCCGTTGGATGCATCGTCGGTGCATCCGGAAGCTTATCCAGTGGTCGAGCGCATCGTGGCCAGTACCGCGCGCCCGATCAAGGCGCTGATCGGCGACGGCAGTTTCCTGCGCGGCCTGAAGGCCGAGCAGTTCACCGACGAAACGTTCGGTGTGCCGACCGTGCGCGACATCCTCAAGGAACTGGAAAAGCCTGGCCGCGATCCGCGCCCGGAGTTCAAGGCGGCCCGTTTCGCTGATGGCGTCGAGGACATCAAGGACCTGCGCGAGGGCATGGTGCTGGAAGGCGTGGTCAGCAACGTGGCCGCGTTCGGTGCGTTCGTCGATATCGGCGTGCACCAGGACGGCCTGATCCACATCTCGGCGCTGTCCGATACCTACGTGAAGGATCCGCGCGACGTGGTCAAGGCCGGCGACATCGTCAAGGTGAAGGTGCTGGAGGTGGATGTGCCGCGCAAGCGCATCGCCCTGACCCGTCGCCTGGACGACACGCCCGGCCAGGCCACCAGCCGCCCGGGCAGCCGTGACGAACGCAGCCAGGGGCAGGCGCCGCGTCGCGACGCCGGTAACCCAGGGCAGGGACGTGGCCAGGGGCGCAACCCGGGCAATGGCGGGCGCCCGGCACAGGCCGCGCCGCCAGCCAACAATGCCCTGGCCGAGGCGTTCGCCCGGGCCAAGCGCAGCTGAGTCCGCCGTCCCCCTCCCGGCGTGATCCGGGCGGGGGACTTGTCGATGTTCCCCGGCAATGCGCACACTTGCGCCGGAAGGGGCGCTTGGGCCCCTGCTGTCGCTGGGGAGGCCATGCCGTCAGCACCATCCACCCTGTTCCGTGACCGCTGTGGCGCCTCGCCACGGCCTGCGGGCAGCTGCGTCTGCAGGGGAGGCGGCTGATGGCCGATCAGGAAAACAGCGGCAGCGCACTGCTGGAGCGCCGGCTGCAGGAACTGGCCGAAGAGCGCCGTCGCCTGGCGATGATCATCGAGGGCACTGCGGCCGGCACCTGGGAATGGAACGTCCAGAGCGGGCAGATGCGGGTCAACGAACGCTGGGCCGAGATCGTCGGCTACCGGTTGGACGAGCTGGAGCCGATCTGCCAGAAGACCTTCATCGCGTTGGTCCATCCGGATGATCTGGCGCTGTCCGATGCGGCTCTGCAGGACCACTTCGATGGCCGCACCGACCACTATGTCTGCCTGTTGCGGATGCGCCACAGGAATGGCGAATGGATCTGGATCCACGATCGCGGACGGGTGTTCGAGTGGGACGCGCAGGGCAGGCCACTGTGGATGGCCGGCGCACATGCAGACGTCACCGAACTGCAGCAGGCGCGCCAGGACGCAGCCGAAATGCGGCAGCGCCTGCAGGCGATGGTGGATGCTTCCGACGAAGTGGCGGTGATCGCGACCGACACCGATGGCATCGTCACCATTTTCAATACCGGCGCGCAGCGTCTGCTCGGCTACACCGCTGCTGAAGTAGTGGGTGCGCGCCGCCTGGATGCCTTCCACGACCCGGTTGAACTGCAGGCGTGGCTGCGACCGCTGGCGACCGCCAATGGACAGGTTCCGGGTGTGTTCGAGGCACTCAGTGCACGTGCCGACGGCCAGACGTATTCGCGGCAGTGGACACTGCTGCGCAAGGACGGTCAGCGTCGCCAGGTGCGCCTGTCGATCAGCCGCATGGATGGCGCCAATGGCGAGCGCATCGGCTATGTCGGCATGGCCATCGACGTCACCGAGATCCTGCAGGCGCGCGCCGAGGCTCGTCTTGCGGCGGACAAGTTCGCCGGTGCGTTCACCTCGGCGGCCTTGGGCATGGCGCTGGTGTCGCTGGAAGGGCGCTGGCTCGATGTCAACGATGCGCTGTGCCGCATTCTCGGCTACACGCGCGAGGAACTGCTGCAGGTCGATTTCCAGCGGTTGACCCATCCGGCCGATCTACAGACCGACCTGGCCCTGGTGCAGGACCTGCTGGCGGGGCGACGCACGCACTATCACCTTGAAAAGCGCTACCTGGGCCGTGAGGGCAACACCATCTGGGCACGGCTGTCGGTATCACTGGTACGCAATGAGCGCGGTGAACCGTTGCATTTCGTGTCGCAGATCCAGGATGTCAGCGCCCAGCGCAGCAGCGAGCAGCGCCTGTTCGAAAGCGAGCAGCGCAGCCGCATCACCCTGGATGCGGTTGCCGACCTGGTGCTCAGCGTTGCCCTGGACGGCCGTATCGAATACGCCAACGCGGCCGCCGTGCGAATGCTTGCCGGTGATGGCGCGCTGTCGCTTGCCGGGCATCGCGTGCAGGACGTGCTGTCGTTGACTACCGAATACGCACCGCAGTCGCAGCTCGACGTCGGCGTACTGTTGGATCCGGAAAGCAATGCCGTGGACCTGCATGCCGATCTGCTGCTGCAGATGGGCAGCGCTGTGGTGCCGGTGGACCTGACCCGCGCCTGGCTTCGCGATGACGAGGGCCAGGTGCGTGGCGCGGTGTGGGTGCTGCGCGATGACACCCAGCAGCGTGCACGCGAGCGCGAGGCACGACACCTGGCGGAGATGGACCCGCTGACCGAACTGGGTAACCGCCGCGGCTTCGAAGTGCATCTGCAGCAGGCGATCACCCGGGTCGAGCGGACGGGGCAGGCGGCGTCGTTGATGTATATCGATCTTGACCGGTTCAAGCCGGTCAACGATACCTTTGGGCACCTGGCCGGCGATGCCGTGTTGTGGGCAGTGGCCAGCGTATTGCGCCATGGCGTGCGCGATTCGGATGTGGTGGCGCGGCTGGGCGGTGACGAATTCGCAGTGATCCTGTCCGGGTGCAGTCCGCGGCGTGCGGCGCGCATCGGTGGTGAACTGCTGCATACCCTGTCAAGCTTGTCCATTCCGTGGGATCAGCACCAACTGCGGATCGGTGCCAGCATCGGCATCGCGCCGCTTGCCGCCGGCATGAGCGTGGACCAGGCCGTCGCCGCCGCCGATGCCCAGTGCTACCGGGCCAAGGCAATGGGCCGCAACAACGTGCAGGTGCAGGGAGAAAGCAGTGAACTTCCCGGCGGTTCGTCGGCGGAGGGCAGCGACCTCGGCGATGGCTGATCTCAGCCTGTGAGAGGGGCGCGGCGAATACTGCGCCAACACCCCACCTCCGCAGGAAAACGAAATGAGGTCCTGGAACCTGAGTGCAGTCCGTGCCTATGCGCCAGCCACTATCGGCTGGTCCCTGGCTTTGTCTGGCTGGCTCCGGCTGGAGCAGCTGCGCAATGATCAGCAGGCCCGGATGCTGGTCCCCGTGGTGCAGTGGGGCGTGGCGGTGATGCTGCTGTTCACGCTGGGTTGCATCGTCGCTGCCAGCGTGACGATCTGGCGTGCCCGGCGCGGTGATACGCAGCAGCGCCGTTGATCTGCACGCAGGGCAGACGATGGACGGCTACAGCGCAGCCGGATCCATCAGCAGGAACGTGCCCGGACTGCGCTGGTGCGCATCGATCAGGGGGACCAGGCGGCGGAAGTGCTCGGTTGCACAGTGGGTGTCCAGCGCTGCGCGATCCGGCCACTGCTCAATGAATATGAAGTGGCCGGGATCCTTCTGGTCGACGAACAGGTCGTAGGCGATGCACAGAGGTTCCCGCCGCGTGCAGGCAACCAGCTCGCGGTATAGCGGCAGGACGATTTCGACCGCGTCAGGATGTATGAAATCCTCGGCGATGACCTTGAGCATGCTGGAACTCCCGTGCAGGAAACGCAGCATTGTAGGTGCGCGCCGCCAGGGCCTCAGCGCAGCACCTCTTCGGCATCCACCAGCTGCACGTCATGCATCATGTTGAGGTAGGCCTCGTAGTAGCCTTTGTGCGAAGCGCCAACGATGGCCAGCAGGCGGGTTCCCGGCCGCTGGCCCAGCACTTCGCGGATGTTGGCGACCATGCGCAGGTTGCGGGTTTCCCAGTAGCCCACATAGTTGCGACCAAAGCCCTGGGGGGAGGGCTCGACCAGCGCGGCGCCGAAGTCCGCCTGGTAGGTCTGCAGGCCGACGCCGGGGCGGTTGTAGGTGCGGTACAGCTCCAGCACGCCATTGACCTTGCCGATGTTGGCATACAGCGGCTCGTCGGCGTCGCGCCGCGCGTTTGCCTGCGGGTTGTCCCACGCCTTCATGATTGCTTCGCGTGCCGCCTTCTCGTCCTCGGGCGGAGTGGGCGAATCGGCGGTGTGGTCGTCCACTGCCCACAGGCGTTCCAGCCCCAGGCGGGCAGCGAGCACTGCCGCCACCAGGTTGGTTTCACTGCGGCGGGTCAGGCTCTTGTCGAGAATCTCGACCAGCGCAGCATCCAGACCGTCGCCGGCGATCCGGTCCTGCACAGGCAGACGCAGCCATTGCACTTGCGCCGATCCGCGCTCGCCAGCGGCCAGGAACACTGCGGCCAGGTGCCGACGCTGCGCTGCTGTCGGGATTGCCGGCCATGCCGACAGCAGGCGCCCCATCTCGGCGTTCGCGCTGGGCACGTCGAGGCCGGTGGCGACATGGACCACGTCGGTGTCGAAGCAGTAGGTTTCAACGCTTTCGGCATAGCGGCTGGGATTGCGACGCATGAAGTCGCACTGCAGGCCGGACAGGTTTTCGGTGGCAATCGCCTGCGGGTGCCAACGTGCCAGGCGCTGCAGCAAGGGCTCCAGCAGGGCCGGCTCGAAGGTCTTTGGCAGTTCCGACAGATGTGCTGTCCCAAGCACCAGTACTTCGTTGTGGCGACCGGCGGGTGGTCCCTTCAGCTGGTCGGGATGGAAGCTGGGACGGAACCCCGCGTCGCTGGCCAATGCACCGGCACTGCACAGGCTGAGGATGATGATGGCGTTCAAGCATCGAAGCATGTTGCCTCCCAGGAAAAATCCAGTCAGTGAGCACATGCTCGCTGGCAGCGCGCAGGCGTGGGATGTCCCGATGGTCATTGCAACCTTCTGCGTGCCTGTCGCATCCCCTTTCCGTCGGCGCTGGTCCAGAATGGTGGCTGGAAGACTTCCGGAAGCGCGTCATGGATGAAATCGCCACTATCGTAGCCGCAGGTGCCGTGCTTGGTGCACTGGCTGGCTGGATCGGGCCGGGCAGGTGGCGCTGGCAGCTGTTGCGGCTGGCACCGTTGCTGCTGGTGCCGTTCGCGTTGTACATCCTCGCCACCCGCAGCTGGATCTTCGGTGGTGGCGGGCCACTGGTGGAACATTCCCTGCTGGTGGTCTGCGGCAGTCTGGGCTACCTGCCGGCGGTGCTGGCAACGATGCTGCTGCGCTGGGTTCTGTGGCGCGCTGCCGACCAGGGGCTGGCCCCCTAAAGTAGTTGGTCGCCCCGCCGATACCTTCTCTGGAGCCCGCTGCTGGTTCCCGCTGCCGGACCCGAGGCTGCCTCCGATGGTCGGCCTGTGCCGTGTGCTCCGCCGCTGTTTGATGACGATCGCAGCTGCCGTACTGTTTCTGCCAGTCGCTCGAGTGACGCCTTCCGGCGTCTGCAGTCCCAGGCAATCGAAGTTGCCGCCGGGCATCCCGCCCGGCGGGTCGCAACCGCTACCCGGACACCGAGGATCAGACGATGCTTATTTCAGGCTCCATGGAAGGTGCTCAGGCGCCGGCCGAAGTGCTCACCCGTTGGTCTCCCCTGCGCGCACTGCAGGGGGTGTTGGGCAGGCAGCGCCGCGCCACAGCGGTGGCCGAGCAGCATCGGCGGCACGTCGAGCTTGAGGCCCAGGTTGCTGCACTGCATCGGGTGCAGGCGGTCATCGAGTTCGCGCTCGACGGCACCATCCTGCAGGCCAATGACAACTTCCTGCAGGCAGTGGGATATCGCCTGGATGAGATCCAGGGCGGGCATCACTCCCTGTTTGTCGATCCCGAGGACGCGCGCAGTACCGGATACCGCGACTTCTGGGCGCGACTCGGCCGCGGTGAATTCGATGCAGGGCAGTACCGGCGCTTCGGCAAGGGTGGGCGCGAGATATGGATCCAGGCCTCCTACAACCCGGTGCTTGACCAGCACGGGCGGCCATACAAGGTGGTCAAGTTCGCGACTGACATCACGGCGCAGAAGCAGCAGGCAGCCGAGTCGGCGGGGCAGCTGGCCGCCATCGATAAATCGCAGGCAGTCATCGAGTTCAGCATGGATGGCCGCATCCTGACGGCCAATGCGAACTTCCTGGCCGCCACCGGCTATACGCTGGAAGAAGTACGCGGCAAGCATCATTCGCTGTTCGTCGAGCCCGACTATCGGGCCAGTGTCGAGTATCGCCGGTTCTGGGAAAAGCTCGGCTCCGGCGAGTACGACGCAGGCCAGTACCGGCGGCTGGGCAAAGGTGGCCGCGAAGTGTGGATCCAGGCGTCGTACAACCCGATCCTCGATGCGGGCGGGCGGCCGTTCAAGGTCGTCAAGTACGCCACCGACATCACCGCACAGGTGCATGAGAGCCAGGCCATGCAGCGCGCCGTAGCGCAGACGCGCGAGGTGGTTGCGTCGGCAAAGGAGGGCGACCTGACCCGGAGCATCGCCATGGCCGACAAGAGCGGCCCGATCGCCGAACTGTGCGACGGTGTCAATGCGCTGGTCGAAGCAATGGCCGGAATCATCGGTCAGATCAAGTTCGCCGCGGACACCATTGCAGTGGGTGCGAGCGAAATCGCGGAAGGCAACAACGACCTGTCCCAGCGTACCGAGCAGCAGGCGGCGTCACTGGAAGAAACCGCGGTGTCGATGAAGGGGCTGGCCGAGACCGTGCAGCGCACCGCCACCAACGCGCGCCAGGCCAGCCAACTGGCCGGCGGCGCCGCCGATGTGGCCGCACGCGGTGGCCAGGTGGTACATGACGTGGTCTCGACGATGGCGGTAATCAACGCGTCCTCGCGTCGCATCGTCGACATCATCGGCGTGATCGATGGGATTGCGTTCCAGACCAACATCCTGGCGCTCAACGCGGCCGTGGAAGCGGCGCGTGCCGGCGAGCATGGTCGTGGTTTCGCCGTGGTCGCCACCGAGATCCGCGAGCTCTCGCAGCGCTCGGCGGGTGCGGCGAAGGAAATCAAACAGCTGATCGATGCGTCGGTTGCCAACGTCGGCGCCGGAACAGCGCAGGTCGAGAGTGCAGGGCGGACCATGGACGAGATCGTGGTCGACGTGCGTCGGGTCAGTGACCTGATGACCGAGATCAGCGCCGCTGCGCAACAGCAGAGCGACGACATCCAGCAGATGAACCACGCGGTGGATCTGATCGACCAGGGCACGCAGCAGAATGCGGCGCTGGTGGAAGAGGCCTCCGCGGCCGCGCGCAGCATGGAGGAGCAGTCCTCGCAACTGTTGCAGACGGTTGCAGGGTTCCGTGTGCACGCGGGGCCTGGTTCAGGGCACGGCCATGGCGTGCATGCGCCGGCGCTGCGGGTGGTGTAGCGCGTAGAGCCGCGCTGGGCTATGGAGCGGCGCGGCCTTCGCCCTGGCCGCGCAGCAATCCCTCGCGTTGCATGCCTGCGCGTTCGAGCACGGCAATGGATCGCAGATTGCTGTCGAGTACGGTGGCCTGGATGCGCACGCAACTTAGTGCGGTATGCGCCCAGGCGATGACCGCGCGCGCCGCCCCGGTCGCGAGCCCGCGTCCCTGATGGGCAGGGGACAGGTCGTAGGCCAGTTCAGCCCGGTGGTGCTCGATGTCGATGTCGTTGAGGCCGACGGTGCCGAGCAGCTGGTCGTCGTTGTCGAAGATCGCCCAGCGGCGGCATCGCGTGCTGCGCGCATGGTCGACGATCTGCCGCTGCAGAGCCTCTACAGAGACATCGCCCCAGCTGGTGTGCTCGATCACGCCCGGCAGCGACAGGTAGTTCGACCAGGCGACAGCGTCTGGCAGGACCAGTTCGCGCAGGTGGGCCTGGAGCGCTGGGGGAAGGATTGGAGTGGAGTGTGTTGCCATCGATCGAGTGTCGGCGGCGTCGGTCGGGCAGGGCAAGACCGGAAACGACAAAGGCCAGGTCGTAGACCTGGCCTTTGATCGTGGTGCCGGTGAAAGGACTCGAACCTTCATGGGGTCACCCCCGGCTGATTTTGAGTCAGCTGCGTATACCATTCCGCCACACCGGCAGCAGCGGGCTAGTGTACCCGAGCTCGGCGGGTGTTGATAGAGGTGCGGGCGAACGGGGCTGAAATGGCGTTGAATTGTCGGTATCGGCTGGCTGCTGGCTATACTGTGAAGGCTTAACAGGCACAGGAGCGATAGCGCTATGTCAGCGTTGCAGGACCTGCGGGTGCTGGTAGTCGAAAACGATGAAATGAGTGCGGCCCTGCTGCAGATGCAACTGGTGCAGTCCGGCGCTCTGGTCGTCGGCCTGGCCCCGTCCGTTGCCGAGGCGCTGCGCTTGCTGGAAGAGGCCGCCCCTGACGTGGCCCTGTTGGATTACCGCTTGGCCCACAACGAGACCAGTGAACCGGTTGCTGCGGCGCTGGCCGCGCGCGGCGTGCCGTTCGTGCTCGCCACTGGCATGGCCGCTGAACAACTGCCGGTCGCGATGCAATCCGGCGTACTGCTGATCAAGCCCTATCTGTCGGCGGAACTGTCCAAGGCCTTGGTCCGCGCCGTGGGGCGTTCCAGCGCCAACGCCTGATCCAGTCGTTCAGGCGGCTTCCTCGTAGACGTAACGGATCTCCTCGCGGTCGTCGAGGATGGCGTACTGCGCCGCCAGGTTGTCCGGGTCCGGGTTGAGCCATGCGTCCAGGTGCTCGGCGCGGATCGGCAGTACGCCCCGGTCATGGCCGGCAGCGGCGACATCGATTGATGGTGCATCGGTGATGGTGGCGAAAGACAGCAGGCGTCCTTCCGGACCCTCCCATTCCGCCCACAGGCAGGCCAGCAGCAGGTCGCGCGGCGGGTCGGGGCGGAATTCCAGCACCAGATCCTGTGCCTTCTCGTCATTGTGCAAGGTGCGGCCGGCAATGGCATGGCGAGGTACGTGCTCGTAGAAGGCCTGTACCACCACCACGCCATGGCGCAGCCCGAAGGCCCCGCGCCAATAGCCTTCCAGGCTGTCCCGCCGCGCATTGTAGGTGCCCGGGTAGAGCACATCGTTGCGCGCGGGCTTGTCCGGCAGCCGGCATTGATAGCGCATGGGCTTGATCACGCGCCGACCATTCTCGCTGACCATCACCGGTGCGTAGGTGCCGGGAAAAATACGGTTGTCGCGTGGCAGCAGCTGTTCCCGGTGCAGGTCGTCCAGCCGTGCCTGTGCGCGGTCGATGCGGTTGCCGGCAACGCGCAGGTCATTGCGTGCCTTCTGCGTGGGCCGGGTGGCCAGGGTCGCATTGGCGATGTCGCGACGTTCAAGCTGCCGTTCCAGCTCGGCCTGCAGCTGTTGCCGCTCCTGAGCATGCCACTGCTGGATTTTCGCCACGATGTCGCGGCCCAGCTCGGTGCGCGCACCCGCAAATCCGTCGTCCATGGCTTTTGGCGTCTTCGGCCGTTTCTTGCCGGGATCATGCGCATACAGTTCGGCGAATTCCTCCAGGGAGAGGACAGCGCCGAACTCGCGCACCAGCTTGGCGTAGTCGGCGCGGATCAGGGCGGAATAGCACATGGGACTCTGCCGGAAGATGGGTCGCAGCGGCTGCGACGCGGATGCGGCAGGATAGCCCGACCTTCCAGGAGACGTTGCATGAATGATCCAGAGACGATCCAGTTCCGCGAGGCAGTGCCGACGGTCGAGGACTACTGCCAGCTGCGTGCACTGGCCGGGCTCAGTGCAAAGACCCATGAGGCGGCAACGCGGGCATTGCCCAACACTGTCTTCGGTGTCTGTGCCTACCTGGGCAGCGAGCTGGTAGCGATGGGTAGGATCATCGGCGATGGCGGTTGCCATCTGCAGGTCTGCGATATCGCCGTGCTGCCCCGTCTGCAGGGTCAGGGCCTGGGCAAGGCGGTGATGCAGCGTCTGGGCGACTGGATGCAGGGCAATCTGCCGCCCTCGGCGTACGTGAGTCTGTTGGCCGATGGCGAAGCGCATCGGCTGTATGCGCAGTTTGGCTTTGCGCCGACCGCGCCAGCCTCGATCGGCATGTATCGCCGGTTCTGAGGTACGGTTACCGCGGAATCGCAGGCAAAGAAAAACCCCGGCCGAAGCCGGGGTTTCAAAGATTGGCGTCCCCACGGGGATTCGAACCCCGGTCGCCACCGTGAAAGGGTGATGTCCTAGGCCTCTAGACGATGGGGACGCACGAAAAACTTCAGGTTGTAGGACTTTCGACGGCCTAATGCCGAAAGTGGTGGAGCCAAGCGGGATCGAACCGCTGACCTCCTGCATGCCATGCAGGCGCTCTCCCAGCTGAGCTATGGCCCCATGAAACTTCGGATTCCTGCTGGGAGCAGGGTCCTTTTTGAAACTGGCGTCCCCACGGGGATTCGAACCCCGGTCGCCACCGTGAAAGGGTGATGTCCTAGGCCTCTAGACGATGGGGACGCACGAAAAACTTCAAGTTGTAGAACTCTCGACGGCCTAATGTCGAAAGTGGTGGAGCCAAGCGGGATCGAACCGCTGACCTCCTGCATGCCATGCAGGCGCTCTCCCAGCTGAGCTATGGCCCCGTGTTACCGAGCCGCCTATCATACCTGCCTGTTCACATTTGTGGAAGCTTTTTTTGAAGCTTTTTCATCGAATCGTTCATTGCCACAAGGGCGGGGAGCGTTCCGACGCCACAACCTGAATGCCGGTGGGCGGTGAACAAAAAAGACCCGGTTATCGGCCGGGTCCTCGTTGTTCATGATGAGTGGCGTCCCCACGGGGATTCGAACCCCGGTCGCCACCGTGAAAGGGTGATGTCCTAGGCCTCTAGACGATGGGGACGCAGATCTCATCAATGTTCTTTGCGACCTTTCGACGGCCTAATGCCGAAAGTATGGTGGAGCCAAGCGGGATCGAACCGCTGACCTCCTGCATGCCATGCAGGCGCTCTCCCAGCTGAGCTATGGCCCCACGTCGCTGAGGAGCGAAATAATAGCTGTGCCCCCGGGGGTTGGCAAGCGCTTTGTTGCACTTTTCTTCACGTAGCGCGCGCGATGGCGCAGCTGCGTTTTCTGCATGCCGGGCAGCACATGTGTCGATGCAGAAGCGAAGGGTTCAGCGGTCTTCCCCGGTCAGCGCTGCCAGGATCGGGCACTGGTCGAGCGCGCCATGTCCGGGGCAGGCATCGACCAGTTGGGAGAGCGCGCCATGCATGCGCTGCAGCTCCGCCATCCGCAGTTCGATGTCCTGCAGGCGTATCCGCGCAGTGTCACGCACGCTGCCCATGTCCTGCGGAGGATGGTCGCTGAGGGAAAGCAGTTCACCGATCTCATCGAGACTGAAGCCCAACGCCTTTGCCCGGCGGATGAAGCGCAGGCGTCGCAGGTCCTGCTCGCCGAAGATGCGGTAGCCACCTGCCGAGCGCGCTGCGGTGGGCAGAAGCTGCTGACGTTCGTAGTAGCGGACGGTATCGATGGGAACGCCGGCCTGACGTGCCAACTGACCAATGTTCACGGCGGACTCCTTGGGACCTGCCGTGCATAGTCATCCCTGGACTCTGGTCAAGAGTCAAGGCTTTGCCGGCATCGCCTATTCAGCACACTTTGCAACTTTCTTCATATCCCCCAGGGCAAAGCAGTTCCTACCCTGCGCCTGAACCGGCCGCTCGACGGCCTGAACCGGAAGAGGAGGTGGGGAGTGGAGGGAATCAGGAACGAGGGATTCGTAGAGGTTGCGGTGGTTGAATACCCCGGAGGCGATCCGTCGGCTGCATCGGTGCTTGCCGAAATGGCACACGTCGCCAATCGTCTGGCACAGCAGCAGCGGCGGCCCTGCAAGCGGGTGCTGGTGACCCGCTGGATCGTGCCCGCCAGCAACACCGGCGTGCACCGCATCGCCGGTGCAGAGATGCTGGACGCGGCAATTCCTGCGGTGATCGCCTTGCCGGGGCAGGTCAGTTCCAGCACGTCGGTGCGTGCCGAGGACGTCCTGCTGGATTGGTTGCGGGCCCACTACGACGGCGGCAGCCTGCTGGCCGCCGCAGGTGACGGGGTGAGTGTGCTGGCGCGGGCCGGTCTGCTGACCGGGCGTACGGTATCCGGCCCTGACCTCAACCGCCATCCGGCGCTGCAGGTGCAGGTCGGCAGCTGGGCGCCCAGTGAGCGGGCACTCGTCGATGACGGCGATCTGCTCACCGTGGGCGGCGCCCAGGCCTGGCGCTTCCTTGGCTTGCGCCTGCTGTACCGGCTGCATGGCCAGGGCGTGGCCAGCGCGGTGGCGCAGCAGTTGGGAATAGTGGTGCCGGTCGGCATCCAGCAGGATCTCGAGCGATTCAGTGCCAATTTCGCCCATGGCGACCGGGACGTGCTGAAGGCACAGCGCTGGTTGCATACCACGGCCGCACGTGGGGCCACGCTGGGCGCGATCTGTGAGATTTCCGGATTGGAACCGCGGACCCTGCAGCGTCGTTTCCTGAAGGCGACCGGGCTGCGGCCCATCGAGTATTGCCAGCGGCTGCGCGTGGCCAAGGCGCAGACGTTGCTGCAGCAGGGCGCCAGCATCGATGAAGTTGCCTGGGGTGTGGGTTACGCCGATCAGAGCGCATTCCGCCGGCTGTTCCTGCGCATTGTCGGCATGACGCCCGCCAACTATCGTCGCCACGTCAGCAGCAAACGCCGCGATCGTCCGCTGACGCCTGCTGTGGCCGGCAGCCTGCGGGGGCTGCGCGCCTCGCCGGGCACGCAGCTGGGTCGCAGCGCCGCTTGATGAACAAGGTTCAATGCGTCGTGCTTGCATAGCGGGCTCGACGCTTTGACCATGCGGGTCTGTGCAGGCGAGAGCGGGTAAGCTGATGTCGAGTGTTGGGCCGGTGCCGATGCCGGTGGTGTTGATCCTGATCTTCCTGCTGCTGGCGATGGCCATTGCGCGGATCTGGTCGCGTGGTGAACCTGGTCAGGTTCGGCCGCCCGCAGCTGGGATGGTGCTGGACATGTTGCTGGTTGGTCTGCTGTGTGGCCGGCTGTCGTTTGTCGCAGCGCATTTCAGCCTCTATCGTGAAGCTCCCTGGAGCGTGCTGCAGATTGCCGATGGCGGGTACCACCTTCCCGTTGTTGTTGGCGCTGGATTTGCCTGGGCGCTGTGGCGGCTGCGCCGGCAGTGCCCGTTGCGGGCGCCGGTGCTGGCAGGTGCGCTGGTTGGGTTGCTGTTGTGGGGCGGGGCAAGCCAGGGGCTCGCGTACTGGCAGGCAAAGCAGATGCCACTGCCCACGCTGCAGGTGGTCGACCTGCAGGGCAGGGCGATTGACCTGCAGAAGTTTCATGGCAAGCCGCTGGTACTGAACCTGTGGGCCAGCTGGTGTGGCCCGTGCCGCCGGGAGATGCCGGTGCTGGCGACGGCGCAGCAGAAACATGCAGATGTCCAGTTCGTTTTCCTCAACCAGGGCGAGACCCTTGTGGAGGTTCAGACCTTTCTTGCCGCTGAACGCATCTCGCTGGGCAACGTCCTGCTGGATGAGGCTTCGGCTGCGTCGACCACGCTGGACGTCCGGGCTTTCCCTTCCACGCTCTTCTTCGATGCGCAGGGACGGTTGCAGGAACTGCATCTTGGCGAACTGACCCAGGCCGGTCTTGAACACAAACTGCGCCGGCTGCGGTAGCCTGCGCTGGCATCCCACTACGGAGTTTCCATGTTGTCGATTTCCCCGCGCATCGCGCATACGCTGATGCTGCCGGCCATGCTGGCGCTGGCTGCCTGCAGCCAGGCACAGACCCCGCCGGGCAAGGATGCCGCTGCACCGGCAACCGCTTCGGCATTGGCGGCTGCTAAAAAGGGCGAGTTGCCGGCTGTCCTGAAGGGCATCGAGAAGCATGGCTTCGAGGTGGTCTCCGAATTCGACGCGCCGGGTGGCCTGCGCGGCTTTGCCGGCATGGTCGGCGGCCAGCAGCCGGCGGCGGCCTACGTGACCGCCGATGGCAAGCATGTGCTGGTGGGCAGCCTGTTCGACGCCGAGGGCAACGAAGTTGCAGCCGAGACGCTGGAGAAGCTGGTTGCCGCGCCGGTGTCGGCCAAGATGTGGAGCAAGCTTGAAGCCAGTGCTTGGGTACGCGATGGCAAGGCTGATGCGCCGCGCGTGGTGTACACCTTCAGTGATGCCAACTGCCCTTACTGCCACAAATTCTGGGAGGCGGCACGCCCCTGGGTGGACGCAGGAAAGGTGCAGTTGCGCCACATCATGGTCGGCGTGATCCGGGAGGACAGCCCGGCCAAAGCGGCGGCGATCATGGCCGCACGCGATCCGAGTGCCGCACTGCTGGAGAACGAGCATCAGTTCGATCGTGGTGGCATCAAGCCGCTGCCCAGCATCAGCCGGGAGATCGCAGCCAAGCTGGATGCCAACCAGGTGCTGATGGTGGAGATGGGCTTCCAGGGCACGCCGGGCATCCTGTTCCAGGATGCGCAGGGCCAGGTGCAGCGACGTGCCGGCCTTCCGCAGGGCAACGATCTGCAGGCGGTGCTCGGCCCACGCTGAGGCGCCCTCGACATGCTGTTTTGAGCGACAGGCCCGCACGGCAACGTGTGGGCCTGTTGCTTTCTGCGACAGTCCCGGCGATGAGGGCTGCGCACGTCGTGAACAGATGTCACGTCTGAATCGTGACTGACATCAAGCATTTCGCTTTGATCCCAATCAAGGCCAAAAACGACAGTCGAACTAGCCTTGGCGCATGGATTACAGCGTCACTGCGTTATGGATGCCGCATACGTCACGCCCTCGAGAGGGCGTGCGCGCAATGCCATTCACGACATTCTCACCCAGCGCTTGTTACCCAGACGCCTGCGGTCGCCACCCCTTCGGCAGCACTGCTGCAGTGGGAGCGACCCCGGCGCAGTGTTGGCAATCGGGACAGTTTCATTGCCCTGTTGCCTGCAACGTGCAGGCTGGCGACGGTCGTCGACGCAGTACCCGCATTTCCAGCAACGGCTCGTTGAGGTCGGGATGGCGCACGCGCGCTGTACGACCGGACAGCGGGAGTTTCAGCCCAGGGAGGATGCAATGCGCTTGGCGGTACTGAGTCTGGGGTGTCTGACGGCGATGGCAGCGATGCCGCTGCGTGCTCAGGACGATGCGCAGGCGTTGCGTCGGGAGATCGACGCGATGCGGCAGACGCTGGAAAGCATGCAGCAGCGTCTGGACCAGCTTGAACGACGCGAAGAGCATGCAGTTGCGGCTCCCGTTGCAGCGTCGTTGCCGATGCCCGCTGCAGCGCAGTCGACCACGACGGAGTCAACCGCCAGCGGCATCCTGCACCCTACCCAGGTGCCTGGCGTGGCACCTCCTGTGCTGCCACAGCGTGAATCGGTGGCCGATCCTTCAACGGCAGCCTCGCGTCCAGACAGCGCCGCCGGCCCCACCGATCCGGACCTGAAAGGCTTCTTTGCCATTCCCGGCACCGACACCGTGATCCGCATTGGCGGCTATGCCAAGCTCGATGCGATTGCGGATTCGCGCGGGGCAGGGGACGAAGATCAGTTCATTCCCTCATCGATGCCGGTGGGCGGCAACCATCGGGATGTTTCGAACTTCAACATCCACGCCAAGCAGACGCGTTTCAGCTTCGAGGCGCGGCGGCCGACCACGCACGGCAACCTCCGCTTCTATCTGGAGAATGATTTCTTCGGCAGCAGCGATGGCTATGAATTCCGCCTGCGTCACGCCTATGGCCAGCTGGGCAACACCTACGCGGGGTATGGCTATTCCAGTTTCATGGATCCGGACAGCCTGCCCGACACGCTGGATTTTGCTGGCCCCGGCGGCGCCGGCTACCTGCTTGTGGCCGGCATCCATCACAGCTTTGCGCTGGGCAAGGGCAACACCCTGACGCTGGCCGCCGAAGACCCGGACACCGAGCTGGCTGGCGCCAGCGATGCGATGGCGGCAGTCAATCGACTGCCGGATGTAAGTGCCATCGCGCGCATGGAGCGCGACTGGGGCCACCTGCAGTTGGGCGTCGTGGCGCGCAATCTGGCCTACGACGGCGATGCCCGTCGTGACCGCGTCTTTGCCGGTGGCGCGCAGCTCAGTGGCTCGGTCTCGGTGGGGGAACGCGATCTGCTGCTGTTCGGCGCGTTGGGCGGCCGCGGCCTGAGCCGCTATACCGCCGACCTCACCGGCTCAGGTCTGGACGCCGTGGTAGGTGCCGATGGACGCATCGATGCGCTGGATCTGCACGGTGGCTTCGTCGGTTACACCCATTACTGGTCGGATCTGTGGCGCTCGAACCTGATCTACGGTCAGCTGACCCTGGAACGCAATGTGGCGCTGCCGACCGATGCATTCCGGCAAAGCCGCTACGGCATGTTCAACCTGATCTGGAGCCCGGCACCGTCGTGGACGATGGGCATGGAACTGCTGTACGGCCGCCTGCAGCAGCAGGGCGGAGCGCGCGGCGACACGGTCCGGGTGCAGGGCAGCCTGCAATACAACTTCATCAAGTAGGCGCCAGCGGCAGCACGCCAGCGTAGCCATTCCCCACGCCCGGGTTCACCGGGCCCATGCCAGGTACAGGAGATTGTCATGGCAGAAGCAAAGAAAATCGGGGTGGTCGGAGCCACCTTCCTCGTCGCCGGCAACATGATGGGCTCAGGGGTGTTCCTGCTGCCCTCCAGCCTGGCCAAGATCGGTACCGCCTCGATATGGGGGTGGCTGATCACCACGGCCGGCGCGCTGCTGCTGGCCTTCGTGTTCGCCAAGCTCGGCAAGCTGGCGCCCAAGGCGGGCGGCCCGTACGCGTATGCGCGCGACTGGTTCGGTCCCTACATGGGCTTCCAGACCAACACCATCTACTGGTTCGCCAACTGGATCGGCAACGTTGCCATTCCCATCGCGGCGGTGGGCTACTTCAGCTATTTCTTCCCGATCCTGTCCGAGCCGCTGGTGCGCTGCATCGCGGTGCTGATCCTGGTGTGGGCGCTGAGCTTTGCCAACATGATTGGCCCGGCATTCGTCAGCCGCGTGCAGACGGTCACCACCAGCTTCGCGCTGGTGCCGATCCTGGGTATCGCCATCTTCGGCTGGTTCTTCTTCGATGCCGACATCTTCAAGGGCGCGTACAACGTGTCCGGCGAATCGAACTTCGGCGCAATCTCCAGTGCTGCGGCATTGACCCTGTGGGCGTTCATCGGCGTGGAGTCGGCGTCGGTGACCGCAGGTGTGGTCGAGAATCCGGAGAAGAACGTGGCCCGCGCCACCCTGGCCGGTGTGTTCCTGGCCGCCATTGCCTACATCGCCAGCTCGTCGGTGATCATGGGCATGGTGCCCAACGGCGAGCTGCAGGTGTCTGACGCACCGTTCGCACTGGCCGCGGCCAAGGCCGTGGGCGGTTGGGGTGGTGCGGTGGTCAGCCTGTGTGCCTTCGTTGGCGCCGCCGGTTCGCTGGGCGGTTGGATCCTGCTGACCGCGCAGAGCGCCAAGGCGGCCTCCGATGATGGCCTGTTCCCCAGCATCTTCAGCAAGACCAACAAGGACGACGTGCCGGTCAAGGGCGTGCTGATCGTGGCTGTGCTGATGACCCTGGCGGTGCTGGTGACCTCCACCTCGAAGACCGCCTCGGCCCAGTTCGACGTGATCACCTCGGCGGCGGTGGTGTTGACGCTGCTGCCGTACATCTATTCGTGCGTGGCGTGCTACTTCGTGGTGGAGCGGTCGCACACGCTGGTGCACACCGGTGCGTTCTGGACCCTGACCAGCCTGACGGTCGTGTACTGCCTGTGGGCGATCTATGGCTCGTCGGGAACGATCGTGCAGTACGCCTTCCTGTTCGTGCTGTTCATCACTGTGTTCTATCCCTTCTTCAGCGAGGAGCGTCGCCAGCAGCGGCAGCGTTCCCGCGAGGCGGCGGCGATTTCAGTCGGCGCGCAGCGTTCCTGAGTTAGACAAGGAGAATCAACGTGTATTTCAAGTCCCTGGATTATCCGGTCATCGTCATTGACGGTGACTACGATTCGCCGCGCATCGGCGGCATCCTCATCCGTGCGCTGGTGGAAGAACTGCGCAGCAATGATCAGCGCGTGCTGTGCGGCCTGAACCTCGATGACGCCCGTGCCGGCGCCCGGACCTACGTGGCCGCGTCGGCGGTGCTGATCTCGATCGACGGCAGCGAGGAGGTCGATGGCGAGTTCCAGCGCCTGACCGCTTTCCTGCGCGAACAGAGTGCGCGCCGCGCCAATCTTCCGGTGTTCCTGTACGGCGAGCGACGCACCATCGAGAAGGTGCCGAGCAAGCTGCTCAAGTACATCCACGGCTTCATCTTCCTGTTCGAAGACACCAAGAGCTTCATCTCGCGCCAGGTGATGCGCGCGGCTGAGGACTACATGCAGAATCTGCTGCCGCCGTTCTTCAAGGCGTTGATCCATCACGCGGCCGAGTCGAACTATTCCTGGCATACGCCGGGCCATGCCGGCGGCGTGGCCTTCACCAAGTCACCGGTCGGACGCGCCTTCCACCAGTTCTATGGTGAGAACACGCTGCGCAGCGATCTGTCGATTTCGGTGCCGGAGCTGGGCTCGCTGCTGGACCACACCGGCCCGATCAAGGACGCCGAGGACGAGGCCGCGCGCAACTTCGGTGCCGACCACACCTTCTTCGTCACCAACGGTACGTCGACGGCCAACAAAATCGTGTGGCACGGCACCGTGGCCCGCGGCGACGTGGTGTTCGTCGACCGCAACTGCCACAAGTCGCTGCTGCATGCGCTGATCATGACCGGCGCGGTGCCGGTGTATTTCACGCCCAGCCGCAACGCGCACGGCATCATCGGCCCGATCAGCCTGGACCAGTTCACTCCGGAAGCGCTGCAGCAGCGTATCGCCGCCAATCCGCTGGCCAGCCAGGCCTACCAGGCCGGCTCCAAGCCGCGCATCGCGGTGGTGACCAACTCGACCTACGACGGCCTGTGCTACAACGCCGAGAAGATCGCCGATGAGATCGGCAGCGCGGTCGACTTCCTGCATTTCGACGAGGCGTGGTATGCCTATGCCGCGTTCCATCCGTTCTACGAGAACCACTACGGCATGGCCAAGGGCAAGCCGCGTGAGCAGGATGCGATCATCTTCACCACGCACTCCACGCACAAGTTGCTGGCCGCATTCTCGCAGGCGTCGATGATCCACGTGCGCAACTCGGCCAGCCGCGACCTGGATGCCGAGCGCTTCAACGAAGCGTTCATGATGCATACCTCGACCAGCCCGCACTACGGGGTGATCGCCGCGTGCGATGTGGCCTCGAAGATGATGGAGGGCGATGCCGGTCGTTCGCTGGTGCAGGAAATGCATGACGAGGCGATTGCCTTCCGCCGGGCCATGCTGCACGTGCGCGATGATCTGGGTCGCGATGACTGGTGGTTCAGCGTATGGCAGCCGACCCAGGTCGAGCGCAGCCTGGACAAGGGCGATACACCGGCGCCGCTGGTCGCCAAGCGCGAGGAGTGGTACCTGCAGCCCGATGCGCATTGGCACGGGTTCGAGAACCTGGTCGACGACTATGTGCTGATCGATCCGATCAAGGTGACCCTGCTGACCCCGGGCCTGTCGATGGACGGCAGCATGGGCAAGCTGGGCATTCCGGCAGCGGTGCTGAGCAAGTTCCTGTGGGGCCGCGGCATCACCGTGGAGAAGACCAATCTGTACTCGGTGCTGTTCCTGTTCTCGATGGGCATCACCAAGGGCAAGTGGAGCACACTGGTTACCGAACTGATGGCGTTCAAGGAACTGTACGACCGCAACGCACCGCTGACCCAGGCGATGCCGTCGCTGGCCGCCGATTACCCCCATGCCTATGCCGGCTGGGGCCTGCGTGACCTGTGCGACGCGCTGCATGCGTTCAACCAGGAGTTCGCGGTGGCCAAGGTGATGCGTGAGATGTACGTGGACCTGCCGACACCGGTGATGACCCCGGCCGATGCCTACAACCACCTGGTGAAGGGCGAGATCGAGCGGGTCGACATCGAGCAGATCAGCGGCCGTATCGCGGCGACGATGCTGGTGCCGTACCCGCCGGGCATCCCGACCATCATGCCGGGCGAGCGCTTCGGCGACCGCGACGAGCCGATCATCCAGTCGCTGCGCATCGCCCGCGAGCAGAACGCGCGCTTCCCGGGCTTCGAGTCGGACGTGCATGGCCTTATCATCGAGCGCGATGGCGACGTGCCGTCCTACAAGGTGGAGGTGCTGAAGGTCTGAGCCGGTATGGTCGGCCCTTCGGCGAACGATGGATACCGCGCGCGAGCAACGCATCCTGAAGTTCTCGATCGGGGTCACCGTGGCGGTCAGCGCGGTCGGCTTCATCGGTGGCCTGCTGGTGGGATCGCAGGCCATCCTGTTCGACGGCATCTACAGCCTGGTCGACGTAGCCCTGACCCTGGTGTCGTTGTCGGTGCTGCGGCTGGTGGCGAGGGAGCACAGCCCGCGCTTCCAGTACGGCTATTGGCACCTGGAGCAGATGGTCGAGGCACTGGGAGGAGTGATCCTGTCGTTGGCCTGCGTGTACGCGCCTGATGCAGGCGTTCGTGGCCGGGCATGGCTATGCCGGCTTCACCAGCCATGTGGCGAAGATGGAACGGATGCGGTTCATCGAGATCCACATCCTGACCTCGCCGTCGCCCCTGCTGGGCACGGTGGGCGAAGTGGATGCGATGCGCGATGAGATCGCGGTACGAATGGACGCGCGCAGCAGCACGTTCTGGCTGACGATCGATTTCGCCGCGGATCCGGCATGGACCTGATGTTGTTGCCGCCGATCGTTGCGTGCGGTGGACCGCTCTGTTGCATGCAATTGCTTTGACCTCAACAGCAGTTGAGGTCGCAGACTGCTTCGCATTCCCCACGAGGCATGCGGTATGAACCTGCTGACCACCCCGGACTTCAGCCATGGCCTGCTGGATCTGTTCGATCCGCCCGGTCTATACGATCCCAGTGCCAACGGTTATTCGCACGTGGCGGTGGTACGACTGCCGGCGCGTGTGATCCACATCGCTGGGCAGGGGGGCGAAGACGAGCAGGGAACCCTGTCGCCCAGCTTCGAGGAGCAGGTGTCGCAGGCACTGGACAATCTGCAGACCGCGCTGCGCTCGGCCCATGCGGATCTGACCGATGTTGCGCGACTGCGGATCCTGGTGGTAGACCACGATGAGGACCGTCTGGGCATCATCGCGCGCCAGGTGCGGCGGCGCTGGGCCAATCGCCCGGCACCGACCTGCACGCTGATTCCGGTGCCGCGGTTGGCGTTGGACGGAATGCTGTTCGAGATCGAGGCCGAGGCCTACAGCGCCTAGCGCAGAGAGTACTCCACCGAGTACTCCACCAGCACCCCCGTTCCTGTGGCGCCTCCGCCAGCGCACTGCGGCAATGGAAGCTGCATCACCTGCTGGGTCAGAGATCGCGGTACTGGATCTGCGCGGCCAGCACGCGCAGGCCATCGGCGGTGCTGGAGAGGATGCGCTCCTCGCCGATGCCCTTCTGCCGTTGCAGGATGAAGCCTTCGGCAGCGGGCAGGCGTGCGGCGATGGCATCGATGCGTTGCAGCGCGTTGGGACCGTCGCAGTCGACATGGCCCCAATGGATGCCGTTGTGCTGGATGGTCAGGCGGTAGTGCATGGGCGGGTCTCCGGCAGGTCGTGCAGCCACTGGTGGAACATCGCGGTCGCCGCGGCCGCTAGCGGCCCGCCATAGCGACGGGCGTGCGTGCGCAGGTCGACGGGATCGATGCCGGTCTCGGCCAGTTCCAGTGCATGGCCGATCAGCCAGCGCTCGAACTGGCGCGCATCCAGTTCGGGATGGCATTGCAGCGCGAGTGCATGGTGGCCGATGGCGAATGCCTGGTGGCGACAGGCGGGCGTGCTGGCGAGGCGCCGCGCGCCCACCGGCAGCTCGAAGGCTTCGCCATGCCAGTGCAGCACCGGGATGCCCTGCAATGCCTGCAATGGCGAGCGCTGGCCCTCATCGGTGAGCAGCAGCGGTGCGAAACCAATTTCCTTGCCACCGGTGGGGGCGACGTCGGCGTGCAGGGCGTACGCCATCAGCTGGGCGCCGAGACAGATGCCGAGCGTCGGCCGCTGTTGCTGCAACCGACGCTGCAGCAACGCGATGCTGTCGGCGAGGAACGGATAGGCAGCTCCATCGTTGACGCTGATCGGCCCCCCCAGCACCACCAGCAGATCGGCATCTTCGGCGGCATCGAGTGCATCCACGCCTGCCTGCAGGACCTGCACATCCCACCCTTGCGCGAGCAGCAGCGGGTGCAGGGTGCCGAGATCTTCAAAGGCCACGTGCTGCAGGGCAACGGCGCGCTTCATGCCGGTGCTCCCGGGGTGGGCCAGTAGAAGCTGTCGGGCGTGGAGCGTGCACCGAAGATCGCCTGGCCGACACGGACGACGGTGGCGCCTTCCTCGATGGCGACTTCAAAATCACCGGACATGCCCATCGACAGCTGCGACAGGTCGATGCCGGCCGGCGCTGTCTGCTGCAGCTGCTCACGCAGCGTGCGCAGGCGCACGAAGCAGGCGCGTACGCGTTCCACCTCGGGGGTGAAGATGGCAAGGGTCATCAGGCCACGCACGCGCAGGCGGTCGAAGGCGGGCAGCTGCTGCACGAAGTCGGCCACCGCGGCCGGCTCCAGGCCGTATTTGCTGGGCTCGGCCGAGGTGTTGACCTGTACGAACACATCCAGCGTGCGGTCCTCCAGCAGCAGCCGCTGCTGCAGCGCCTCGGCCACGCGCAGGCTGTCCAGCGCCTGGAACTCGCTGGCGAAGCGTGCGACGTAACGGGCCTTGTTGGTCTGCAGGTGGCCGATGACCGACCAGTGCACGCCAAGGTCGGCCATGGCCTCGGCCTTGCGCTGCGCCTCCTGCACCTTGTTTTCGCCCAGCTCGTGGCAACCGGCGGCTACGGCCATGCGGATGCGTGCTTCATCGACGGTCTTGCTGACCGGCAGCAGGCGCACGCTGGCCGGATCACGACCGGCGCGGGCACAGGTGCTGGCGATGCGCTGGCGCACGGTGGCCAGGTTGGCGGCGATCTGTTCGACGGACCGGGCGACAGGCCAGTCGGCGGGGGCGAGGGACATGGGGCACCTCCGGTGCGGGGTGGCCAGGGTGGGATACACTGGCACAGGACAATAGATAGTTTGGCATAGGACAAAATGAAAATCACCGGAAGCAACGCCGAAGCGATCTTCGACAGCATCCGCGAGGGCATCGGTAGCGGCCATCTGGCGGCGGGCAGCGTGCTGCCGCCGGTGCGGGAGCTGGCCGATCAGTTGGGGGTCAACCGCAATACCGTGGCCGCCGCCTACAAGCGGCTGGACGCGGCGGGCCTGGCCAGTACGGCGGGACGTCGCGGCACGGTGGTGCGCGGCCTGCCAGCGACGATGGCACGCGAAGGCAGTGCGCCGGGACTGGCCCTGCATGATCTGGCCGGTGGTAATCCGGATCCGCGCTGCCTGCCCAGCCTGCGCGTAGCTGCGACGGCCTCGCGCCTGTATGGGGTGGAGACGGTCGATCCACGCATGCAACGCCTGGCACGAGCCTCGCTGGATGCCGATTGCCCGCCGGGCTATGCCTTGGAGCTGACCCACGGCGCGGTCGATGGCATCGAGCGCTTGTTGTCGGCGTGGCTGCTGCCGGGGGACCGCATCGCAGTGGAGGATCCCTGTTTCCTGGGCAGCCTCAATGTACTCGGTGCGGCCGGACATGCGCCGTTGCCGGTGGCGGTGGATGCGCACGGCATGCAGGTGGAATCACTGCGGCAGGCATTGGATGCAGGCGCACGCGCGGTGCTGCTGACCCCGCGCGCGCACAATCCCACCGGTGCCAGCCTGGACGCGAAGCGTGCACGTGCGCTGCGCCAGTTGCTGGCCGGCTATCCGCAGGTGGCGGTGCTGATCGACGATCACTACGCACTGCTCTCGCAGCAGGCCTATCACTCGGTGTTGCCGATGGACGGTCGGCGTTGGGCGTTGCTGCGTTCGTTGTCCAAGGCGTTGGGCCCGGACCTGCGAGTGGCCTGGCTGGCCTGCGATGAGCAGACCGCGGCGCGCCTGCGCCTGCGCTTGGCGGCGGGCACCGGCTGGGTCAGCCATCTGTTGCAGGATGCGGTCAGTGCGGTACTGGAGTCGGCGCAGCAACGGGCGAAGGTCGCTGCGGCCGGTGAACGCTACCAGCAGCGGCTGCAGGGTCTGCAGGCCCTGCTGCAGGCGCGTGGACTGCCGACACCCATGCCGATGGAGGGCTTGAATCTGTGGCTGCCACTGCCGGCCGACAGCACACCGCAGGTGCTGGCGCTGGCGGCGCGTGGCTGGCATGTGCGTGGAGGTGAAGTCTTTGCCGTGGCTGCACCGGCGCATGGGCTGCGCATCACCTGTGCGGCACTTGGACCGCAGCAGCAGCGTCGGATGGCCGATGACCTGGCGGCGGTGATGCGCTGAGCGTGCTCAGGGCGCGGCGCTGGCGCCCGGACGCACGTAGTAGGACTGGCCACTGTCGTCGAGGAACACCAGCTCCGGCTTGCCCTGCCAGGAACTCAGCATGGCGCCGGTGTTGTTCTGGTGCTTGACCATCAGGCTGGCGCCGCGGTCCGGGTTGGCGACCACTTTGAAGACTTCGGTGGTGCCGGTGGCATCGTCAAGGGTCAGCAGCGCTTCGCCACCCCGGTCGCTGGTGCCATAGCCGCCGCGCTCGGAACCATCGGGGCCGAGCAGGATCACGCCGGACAGGGCGGTGGCACGCGGCCCTTGCGGGCGGCCCTGGCTGAGGGGATCGGGGACCGGTGCACCGAGGATCACCCGCGGCTGGCCGCTGGCATCGTGGATGATCAGGCCACGCGCTTCGATCACGCGTTGCGGTGACTGGCTGCGATGCAGGTTCCAGGCGGTCCAGCCGGAAACGAGCAACGCGAGTGTGGCGACCACCAGGGTGGTCAGGGTCAGGGCACGAGCCATTGTGTATTCCTTCCTTGGACGTGGCCGACGATAGCGGAATCCGGTCGATCGTGGCCAGTTCGTTGTGTGACGATGTGTATCGTCAATGGAAGTCGCGGCTGTGGCTGCGCAGTCCCTGCAGTAGTTCGTCCAGGCAGTGCATGCGCTGCACGATCACATGCTGCACGCCATCCACGCGTTCAAGTCGGCCATCGATCTGCATCAGCTGCGTGTCTACCAGGATGTGGTGCTGGCGGTCGGCCAGATGTCGCCAGACCACGGCGTTGACCATGCCGGTTTCATCTTCCAGGGTAAGGAAGGTGACGCCGCTGGCGGTCTGCGGGCGCTGGCGCATGCGTACCAGGCCGGCGATGCGTATGCGCCGGCCATGGCCGTGGTTGGCCAGCTGCGCGGCATCCAGGCAGCCGCGGGTTCGCAGCTGCGCGCGCAGGAATGACATCGGATGGCGGCCAAGGGTGGTGCCGGTGCTGCGGTAATCGGCCTGCATGTCTTCCCAGGCGCTGGGCAGGGGCAGGGCCACGCGTGCTTCGGCGGTGGCGCGGGCCTGGTCGAACAACGGCAGGCGGTTCTCCACGCCGGAGATATCCCAGCGTGCACGGTGGCGATGGCCGCTGAGGCCGCGCAGGGCGCCGGCATCGGCGAGCAGGCCCTGCTGGCGGCGATCCAGTGCGGTGCGCTGGCAGAGGTCGCCGACATCGTCGAACGGGCGCCGCGCGCGTTCGCGCATGATGGCCTGCGCGGCCGGTTCGCTGCAGCCATCGACCAGGCGCAGGCCGAGGCGGATTGCCGCCGCGCCTTTGCTGAAGTCCAGCGTGCAGTCCCAGTCGCTGTGGCGCACGTCCACCGGCAGTACGGTGATGCCATGCCGGCGCGCATCCTGCAGCAGCTGGTCGGGGCTGTAGAAGCCCAGCGGTTGGCTGTTGATCAGGCTGGCGGTGAACGCGGCCGGATGATGGCACTTCAGCCAGCAACTGGCATAGGTGAGCAGGGCGAAGCTGGCGGCGTGGCTTTCGGGAAATCCGTAATCGCCGAAACCCTTGATCTGCTCGAACAGGTGCTCGCCGTATTCCAGGCTGAAGCCGTTTTTCAACATGCCGGTCAGCAGTTTTTCGCGATGGGGCTCCAGGCCGCCACGACGCTTCCAGGCGGCCATCGAGCGGCGCAGGGCATCGGCTTCACCGGCGGTGTAGTTGGCCGCATCCACCGCCAGCTGCATCACCTGTTCCTGGAACAGTGGCACGCCCAGTGTGCGCGCGAACACGCGTTCCAGTCGCGCTGGATACAGCGGGTTGTCCGGGTCGTTCAACGCATCCGGGCCCTGTTCACGCAGGATCCGCCGGCGTTCCAGGTAGGGGTGGACCATGTCGCCCTGGATCGGGCCGGGGCGCACGATCGCCACCTCGATCACCAGGTCATAGAAATTTCGCGGCTGCATGCGTGGCAACATCGCCATCTGCGCGCGCGATTCGATCTGGAACACGCCGATGGTATCGGCGGCGCAGATCATGTCGTAGGTCCTGGCATCTTTGGAGGGAATGGCATCCATCCGCCCTGCATGCAGGCCATGCTGCTGCAGCATCGCCAGGCATTTGCGGATGGCGGTGAGCATGCCCAGCGCCAGGCAGTCGACCTTCATCAGGCCGGTGGCGTCCAGGTCGTCCTTGTCCCACTGGATGACGGTGCGGTCGGCCATCGCCGCGTTCTCTACCGGCACCAGGGTCGACAGCGGGTGTTCGGAAATCACGAAGCCACCCGGATGTTGCGACAGGTGGCGCGGAAAATCGATCAGCTCGGCGGTCAATGCCAGCAGCCGTCGCATCAACGGTGTTTCCGGATCAAAGCCGCGCTCGCGCAGGGTCTCCGGCAGCGGGATGTTGCCGCCCCAATGATCCATCGCCGCGCCCAGCTCGTTGACCTGGTCCATCGGCAGGCCCAGCGCACGGGCGACATTGCGGATAGCACTGCGTCCACGGTAGCTGATCGCCACCGCAGTCAACGCGGCACGCTCGCGGCCATAGCGGTTGAACACGTACTGCAGCACTTCCTCGCGGCGCTCGTGCTCGAAGTCGATGTCGATGTCCGGTGGTTCATCACGCTCGGCGGAGATGAAACGCTCGAACAGCAGGTTGCTGCGCGCCGGGTCGATCTCGGTCACGCCCAGTACGAAACACACCGCCGAATTGGCGGCCGAGCCGCGCCCTTGGCACAGAATGCCCTCGTTGCGCGCGAAGCCTACGATGTCCTGCACGGTGAGGAAGTAGGACGCGTACTGTTTCTTCGCGATCAGGTCCAGCTCGTGTTCGATCTGCTCACGTTGCGCGGGCTCGATGCCCTTTGGCCAACGCCAGTGAATGTTTTTCTCGACCAAGGCGCGCAGCCAGCTGTCCGGGTCGTGGCCCTCGGGTACCAGTTCGCGCGGGTAGGTGTATTTCAGCTGGTCCAGGGTGAAGTGGCAGCGTTCGGCGATGCGCAGGGTTTCAGCCAGCAGTTCGGGCGGATACAGCTGGGCCAGTGCGGTGCGCGGGCGCAGATGGCGCTCGCCATTGGCAAACAGACGCCAGCCGGCCTCGGCCACGCTGCAGCGGTGGCGGATCGCGGTCAGCGTGTCCTGCAGGGCGCGGCGCCGACGCACGTGCATGTGCACGTCGCCACTGGCGACCAACGGCAACTGGTGGCGTTCGCCGAAGGCCTGCAGCTGCTGCAGCCGGCGCGTGTCGTCGTGTTCGTGGTGCAGCTCCACCGCCAGCCACAGGCGCTGCGGAAAACAACGGCGTAGCAGTTCCAGTTCGGTGGCCGCCGGTTGCCGGTCCAGCCACAGGCACAGCAGGCCCTCGGGGAGCTCATGCAGATCCTCGCGCAGGCAGCGGTATTCACCCTTGGCTGCCCGCCGGCGGCAGGTGGTGATCAGCTGGCACAGCCCCGCATAGGCGGCCTGGTCGGTGCACAGCAGGGCCAGCTTCGGTCCGTCCTCGACCTGGAATTCGGCGCCGACGATCAGTGCCACGCCGTGTGCCTTCGCCGCCTGCCAGGCACGCACGATGCCGGCCAGCGAGCATTCGTCGGTGATCGCCAATGCGCGATAGCCCTGTCCGGCCGCGCGTGCGAACAGCTCCTCGGCGATGGAGGCGCCACGCTGGAAACTGAAGGCCGACAGGCAATGCAGCTCGGCGTACCCGGGCAGGTCGATGTGCATGGGGATCAACCGAACCAGCCGTGCAACATCCACGGCGCATGCGGATCATTGCGCGTGCGGAAGGCCCAACCACGCTGGCCCTGCGCGGTTTCCAGCACGTAATAGTCGCGGCGCGCGTCGGCCTGGTCCCACCAACCCGATTCGATCCGCTCCGGCCCGGCGACGATACGCAGGCGCGGATCGCGCAGCGGCTGCGGCGTGTCCAGCAGCCAGCCGGGACGCAGCGGCCAGTACGCCGGTGGCTTGGCCGGTGGCTGGGTGCCACTGGCGCGCTCGGGGCGGTGGTCGGCCTGCACGGCCAGCGGCTGCACGGCGTCATCGCCAAGGCGGGCACGCAGGCGTTCGCGCAGCTGGGTCCATGGCATCGCTTGCGCCGGACGCGTGTCGAACAGATCGCGCGCGGCCGGCACGAACGGCGGCAGCTGCTCGGCCTGCAGGCGCAATGCACGGCTGCCGGCGGGCAGGGCGAAGGCTTCCATGCGGTTGCGCGCGATCTCGAACAGCAGCGCCGCATCGCGTTCGGGGGCCAGCAGGCCGATGGTCAGCACGCTGGCCGGCAGCAGGTCGTGTTCGAAATGCAGGTCGAAACGCTGCACGCCGCCATCGCGCGAACACAGGAACGCGGCCAGGTCCAGCAGCAGGCGCCGCAGCGGGAACAGCAGGGCCTGGCTGGATTCGATCTCGTATTCGAATTCGATGCGCGCATCGAACCGGTCCGGCGGCTGGTAATAGCGCAACGGCGCGTTGCCCAGGCCGCGCACGGCATCCAGTTGCTGCAGCACCCCGGGGGCGAAGCGGCGGGCCAGGCTCTCGCGTGGCAGGTTGAAGGCTGCGCCCAGCGTGCGCAGGCCTGAGCGTGCCAGCACGGTCACCGCATCAATGGGCAGGCCACTACGCGCCAGTGGCAGCTGCGCCAGTGCGGCGGGCAGTTGCTGCGCGTCGATGCCAAGGCCGTCGTGCACATTGGCCAGCACGCGCGCGGCATGCGGGTTGGGGGCGGCGACCAGGCGATGGCGGAAGCCCAGTTCGTGCAGGCCGTTGCGCAGGCGTTGTTCGATCGTCAGCCAATCGCCGAACAGGGCACGGCTGGCACCGATCTCCAGCACCAGCGCATGCGGGAAATCGAGGCTGACCAGCGAACTGGTGGCATACAGCCAGCTGGCCAGCAACTGCCGGGTGTGCTGTTCGGCGCTGGGATCGTAGTCGTGCAGCTGCAGGTCCTGCACCAGCACCTGCGCGGCCGACAGCAGCATGCCCGGGCGCAGCCCCGCTGCCCGCGCGGCAGGGCTGACCGCACGCAGCACACGACGCTGCGCCGGCCCCTGCAGCAGCACCAGCGGCCGCCGCGGATCGGGCTGCAGGCGCAGCACGCTGTCCAGCGCCAGCTGCGGCAACAACAGGCAGGCCCAGTGCATGGCGCGGCCTCAGTGGGCGATGGCCAGCGGCAACGGCTGCGCCGGTGGCAGCCCGCCGCGGCACTTCAACACCCGCACCTGGCCGTGGTCGAGCTGCAGGCGCAGGCTGGCCGGGGAGGGATTGCGGGCGGCGCGGGCTTCGCGGAACACGAAACCCAGGCACTGGCCACTGTCGGCGGCAACCTGCAGGCGGCGCAGGGCGCGATCGTCGGCCTGCTGCGGCCAGCACAGCACGGCGGCGCAGGCAGCAGAGCGCAGGCACTGCTCGGTCGCCCACAGGGCCTGCTTTGGTGCAGCGTGGATGATCTGCATCTGGGCCAGGTCGAGCCCGGCAGCGGCCCATGCCGGGGCATGCGGCCGGTAGGGCGGGGCGACCAGCACGATCGGCCGTTCGCGCTGGCTCAGCTTTGCCAGCGCCGGCCAGACCAGGGCCAGTTCGCCGACCCCGGGTGCGGCCTGCAGCACTTCGCACAGCCCGCTGGCTGGCCAGCCACCGCCGGGCAGGCGCGCGTCCAGCGCCGGGTGACCACTGGCCAGATGGTCGCTGGCCTGGCCCTGGCGTGCCGGCCCGCGCCAGACCTGGCGGCCGTCCAGCAGGCGGTCGAGGGCGACGACGGCACCCATCAGCCGGTCCTCCGAGGGAGGCGCCGGGCTGGCGGCAAGCGACAGGAGTGGGCGGGAACGGCAGGCATGGAGCGAGTATCGACAGACCGATATCAGGGGCTGAGATCGGACATGCTACTCGGCTTGTGAGTAATATTACTAATGAAATCAGAGGGTGGGGTTTCAGCTTGCTGAAGAAGGTAAGGCATCCACGCATGGCGTGGATCTACTGGGGGAGTCGGTGGCCTGGATGCGGGGAAGGCGGCCTTCCCGCAGTAGATCCACGCCATGCGTGGATGGGAAAAAGACGGTGCCGACCAAGGCCGGCACCGCCGCACCCCGGTCCGGCGCTATCGGGTCATGGGCGTACCGGCAGGGCCACCGGGCGCAGCGGGGCGGCGTCGCCACCGCGGATCTTCAGCGGGCCACCGATGAAGGCGAACTCGTAGACCTTGTCGCGGGCCAGTTCATCCAGCGCCACCAGTTCGATGATCGGCGCGCCCTGCTGCGCCAGCAGGTAGGTGTGCAACGGCACGTAGTCGTCCGACACTTCGGAGGGGAAGGTCTCGAAGCTGAGGTTGTCGGCGCCGACGATCATCGCGCCGCTGTCCTCGACCAGGAAACGCGCCGCATCCAGGCCCATGCCCGGCGGGTTGGCCATGTAGGCCCTGGGCTGTTCGAACAGGCGCATGCGACCGGTGCGGATCAGCACGATGTCGCCCTGTTGCAACTGCACGTGCTGGCGCGCCAGCGCATCCTTCAGGTCCTGGCGGGTGACGCGGTAGCTGTCCGGCAGCATGTCCATGCCCTTGGCACCGGCCACGTCGATCAGCACGCCACGGGCGATCAGCGGCGGGAATTTTTCGATGCCGGTAACGTTCCAGCCGCGGTCGCCGAGGTGCTTGTCGGCCTCGAAGCCATTCCAGATCTTTCCATGGATGCCGAAGTGGTTCAGCGCATCGATGTGGGTACCGGTGTGGCTGTACATCGAGAACGCGGTGCCGGTGTAGCTGCGGGTGAGGTTCATCGTCTCGCCCACGCCCATCGGGTCGTCCATCACCGTGCCGCGCGGGGTGTGGGTCATCCAGAACTGGTAGTGCGGGTCGCCGGCATCCTGCCAGCTGGGCATGCCGACGTAGTACTCGGTGGCCAGATCGTAGGCCTTGCCGCCGCTGACCCGCGACAGGATCGCCGCGCGCGATGCCTCGGTGATCAGGTTGAGGCGGCCGATCTCGTCCTTCGGCCCCCAGGGGCTGGTGCCGACCTGCTGGCCGGAAGGAACGCGTTCGTGTGCGGATACGGGAATGCTGACGGCGGCGCCGGCCAGCAGCAGGGCCAGGGCGGTGCCCAGGGTATGTGGGGTCATGGGAAATCTCCTTGCAGGGTGGGGGAACGGCGCGGCTCAGGCCGCGACCAGCGGCGCCAGGGCTTGGCGCAGTTGCGGCAGCGGCAGGGTCTGCAGGCGCAGACCGTTACCAGTGATGACGGTGGGAATGGAGCGGATGCCGAGCGCGGCAGCTTCAGCGCGGTCGGCCTGCACACGCTGGCGCACCTCATCGCTGCGCATCCGGTCGGCGAAGACGCCACGCCGATGACCCAGGTACTCGGCGATATCGAGCAGAACTTCGGCGTCGCCGATGTTGCGGTGCTGGTGCAGGTGTGCCCACTGCACGGCATCGAACATCACGCCGTGCGCGTCGTTGCCGCCCATCAGCCCGGCGGTCTGGCAGGCCAGCGCACCGAGCCAGCCGGAGGGATACTCGAAGTGCTGGGCACGCATGCCGTCGATGTCGATGCGCGTGCTGTCGTCGTGCGCGGCGCAGTCGGCCCAGTGGCGCAGGATGATGGCCTTGGCGCGCGGCATCGAGCCGAACACCTCGATCATCTGTTCGCGCGAGTCCTGCAGCACGAAGCTGCGGTGGCGGACCTGGATGCCGAATTCGGTCGAGACCTGCAGCAGGCGCGGGGCCAGCACGAAGCACCAGCCGCAGACCACGTCATGGAAGAAATCGACCACCGGTGCGGCGGTGGTCAGCGAAGGAGAGGCGATCATCGGCCTGCCGTCCGTGAGAGGGGAGGCGGCAGAGTAGGTGGCGCCGGCGGGCCGAAACAGCACGCGGCGGGCAGCTCAGTTTTCGCTGGCGGTTACGAATCCAGGCCGGCGCAGGCGGGCAGCTCGGCGTGCAGGAAATCGATGAAGGCGCGTACCTTCGGTTGCAGGTGGCGCGCGGTGGGGTAGACCGCGTAGACGAACCGCGGCGGATAGCGATGGTCGGGCAGCACCTGCAGCAGCTCGCCTCTGGCCAGTGCCGGTGCGGCCAGGAACGAGGGCAGCGCACCGATACCGACGCCGGCGACCAGCAGGTCACGCAGCAGCAGGCTGTTGTTGGCGGTGACCCGTGTCGGCAGGGTCACCGTGACCTGGCCATCGGGGCCGAGCAGCGGCCAGCTGCCGGGTGAATCGGACAGGCTGTAGCCGAGCACGCTGTGCGCCTGCAGTTCCTCCACCACCTGCGGTGCCGGATGGTGCTGCAGGTAGGACGGCGCCGCGCACAGCACCTGCTGCAGCGACGCCAGACGGCGTGCGACCAGCCGCGAATCTTCCAGCTCGGCGCGGATGCGCAGGGAGACATCGAAGCCTTCGCCGACCGCATCGAGCAGCCGGTCTTCCATCACCAGGTCGAGCGCAAGCTGCGGATGCTGCTGCAGGAAACGTGGCAGCAGCGGCGACAGCGTGCTCAGCGCGAACGACTGCGGTGCATTGACGCGCAGGCGTCCGCTCACTTCACCGCGCTGCTGGGCGATGCCGCGCTCCAGGGCGTCCAGCTCATCGAGCAGGCGGCAGCATTCGCGGTAATAGGCATGGCCGGTTTCGGTCAGGCTCATGCGGCGGGTGGTCCGCTGCAGAAGCACTACGCCAAGGTGCGTTTCCAGCGTGCGCAGCTGCTTGCTCAGCCCGGCTGGCGACAGGCCCAGGTCTTCGGCGGCACGGGCCAGGCTGCCGCGTTCGACGATGCGGCGGAAGGCGCGCATCAAGGTGAAGGAGTCCATGCCGGTCCCGGCCGCAATGAGGTCGCCATTGTAGATCCACGTCATGCGTGGATGGACGACGCAGGGGTTGCGCCGTTTGTTCAAGCCGACAGTCTGTACGCCCCGCCAACATGCAGGCCCCTCACTTCCCGGGTTGCCCATGAAGAATTGGATGCTCCGCCTGTATGCCCCGTTGTTTCTGCTGGGTTTTGTCACTGCCGCCATCGTATGGGTTGGTCACCATCACGGTGACCCGTTGTGGCTGCTTGCCTTGCTGGTTGTCGCCATCGCGATGGCGTTCGCTGCCGAACGGATGTGGCCATATGACCCGGCGTTCAACCACGACCATGGCGACCGCCTGCGCGACGTCCTGCATGCGCTGGTCAATGAAAGCCTGAACCTGCTGTCGATCGCCACGGTGCCGCTGCTGGCGGCGATCGTGCCCTGGCACATCTGGCCGATGCAGTGGCCATTCGCGCTGCAGGTGCTGGTGGCGATCATCGCGGCTGACCTTGGCATCACCCTGGTCCACTACGCCAGCCATCGCATCGGCTGGTTGTGGCGGCTGCATGCGGTGCATCACAGCGTGACCCGCATGTACGGTTTCAATGGATTGATGAAACACCCGCTGCACCAGGCCGCCGAAGCAGTGGGCGGCGTATTGCCGCTGCTGTTGCTGGGAATGCCGATGCCGGTGGCCGCAGTGCTGGCGTTTGCCATTGCGATCCAGTTGTTGCTGCAGCATTCCAACGTGGACATGCGCCCGGGTGTGCTGGGCAGGGTGATGGCATGGGCGCCGCTGCATCGCTTCCACCACATCCGCTATGGCACTGCGGGCGACGTCAATTTCGGCTTGTTCCTGACCGTGTGGGACCACCTGCTGGGGACGGCGTTCGACGCACCGGGCTATCGGCTGGGGCAGCGTGATCTGGGCATCGGCAGCCAGCCGGACTATCCGCAGGCGTATTCCGCACAACTGCTGGCGCCGTTCCGCGAGCTGCCGCATGGCGATGTGCCGGAGCTGCCGGAGGGCCTGCGCAGGCGCGGTTGATCGGGGCGTCAGGCCGCGTGCAGCTGCAGGCCCTGCAGTTGTGCGGCGCCGATGCCGAACATACGGCGCAGGTTGCGCGAGAGATGGGGAAGGTCGGCGAAACCGGCGGCATGTGCGCTGTCGGTCAGGCTGTGCCCACGCAGATGATGCGCCAGTGCGCTGCGCAGCCGTTGCCATAGCACCCAGCCGCGCAGGGTCACGGCCAGGTCGGACTGGAAGCGCCGATGCAGCTGGCTGGTCGACAGATGCGCGGCCTCGGCGATATCGGCGGCCGGCACCGGGCCGGGCAGGTGCTGGGTGATGCGGGCCAGCGCCGCCTGCACGCGACGGTCCAGGGGCTGCGGGCGACTCAGCCGTGGCAGCCACTCGTGCAGCTGCGCGGCATTGCCTGGCAACGACTGCAGATGCTGCTGGATCTGTTCGAGGTCGGCATGCGCCGGTTCGAGGAACACCGTGCAGCCGTCAGTGGGAGCCGACAGGATCGCGTGCGGCTGGAAGGAGGGCAGCCACACGCGCCGGCCCTGCTGCGGAACGCCATCGATCTCGACCTGCCAAGGCGCGCCTTCGCTCAGCAGCAGTTGATGGGCGTAGTGCGCATGCGCAGCGCTGTCACCGGCGTGGCCCTGCAGCACGGCAACGTGTGCATCCAGCAGCAGGGTGCCATTCCAGGGCAGAGCGGGGGAGGACATGGGGGAATTGTAGATCCACGCCATGCGTGGATGGCGCAGGTAGAGCAGTAGATCCACGCCATGCGTGGATAGCGGTCATGGTGCCGCACGGCTCCGGGTGCAAGGCATCCACGCATGGCGTGGATCTACTGAGGTGGGGCGCGCCACCTCAGCGCCCCTGCGGGTCCGGCCGGTGGTGCACGTACTCGACCACGGTACCGTCGGGATGCACCGCATTGAACGCCGCACCGGTGGGCACCACCTGCAGCGGGAAGATGATCTCGGCGCCAGCGGCCACCAGCTTGTCGTGATACGGCCGAACGTCGTCGACCAGCAACGTGCCCGTTGTCGAAGTGAAGGGCGCCAGTGCCTCGTCGCAGCCTTCGATCAGCAGGAACGCACCGACCATCGCCAGCCGCAGGCCCGCCTCGGGAAACGGAAAGCCGGCATCGGCGACCACACCCTGCAGCTGCTCGTAGAAGGCCACGCTGCGTTCCAGCTCGCCGGGGGCGACGAATACCCGGATCAGCACGCGCGGGCTGCGCTGGCTGGAGGTGTCACAGCGGTCGCGCCAGAGATGGTCGAAGTCGCGATGTACGGTCATGGGCTCGATTCGTCGCCGGGGAGATCCATTATCGGCAGCCTCGCGCGGCCCGCTGATGACCGCCGGTGATGGGCTGATAACCATCATGCAGGTAGCGCCTGTGACTTAGGTCCTGTTGACAGCGATGAACGCCCTCGCACACTCTTCACATGATGGGTCGCCCTGCGCGGCCCGGACAGGCAGGTTGTCACGCACGGGAGGAGGGTCCCGCGCGCAGACCGGTCCGTCCTCTGGCCTGCAAGGCGTTGCCCGGCAACGCATGCGCGGCATGACGCTGCACCCTTCGGCGGCACTTTCCCTGGACCGATTGCCTTGGCAACGGAATTACGCCCGCCGATGAAAACGTTTACAAAGCCGCTCGCCCTGTCCCTGGCCCTGTCTGCCGCACTGGCCACCCCGGCCTGGGCCGACTCCGCCGCCTTCACCGTGCTGACCCTGGAGCAGGCGCCGGCAGCGGACGCGATGCCGGCCCTGGCTGCCCAGTTGAAGACCCTGCAGGTGGACGCGGTCAGCGTTCGCCAGGTACAGCGCGGCATCGGCCAGGTCGATCCGCTGCAGCTGCTGGCCGATGGCCTGGGCTACCAGTACCGCTTCATCGCCGCCGGCAAGGATGATGGCCAGACCCAGCACGGCCAGGCCGTGTTGACCCGGCTGCCGATCGCTGCCGAATCCGGCCCGGACCAGCCGGGCCTGAACTACCTGCGCCTGGATGACGGCCGCCATGCGGTGGCGGTCTACACCGACGCAGGCGCCGGTGCCACGCAGCTGCCGGCGCTGGTGTCGCGTTCGCGGCTCGGCGCCCCGGCGGTGCTGCTCGGTGCGGTAGCCGGTGAATCGGCGAAGGCTGCCGGCTTCGACCCGGCACGCGTGGCTCTGGAAGCCGATGCCAGCTATTTCAGCGATGGTTTCCAGGCTGCCAGCAGTGCGCCGTTCAAGGTGGAAGGCAGCACGCTGCGTGCGACCCTGTTGACGCTGGCTTATGCCGCCGACAAGGGAGGCGAGCAGCCGTGGATGGACACCACGCTCACTGCCGATGCGCGCGCTGCGCTGTTGCTGAAGGCGATGACCGAGGACGAGAAGTTCCAGATGCTGCACAGCTACTTCGGGCTGGGCAAGGATGGCGGCAAGCTGCCGCAAGGTGCGGTGGGTTCGGCCGGTTTCGTGCCGGGCGTGGCGCGCTTGGGCATTCCTTCGCAGCAGTCGGCCGACGCCGGCGTGGGCGTGACCAATCCGGGGGGTATCCGCCCGGGTGATTTCGCCACGGCTATGCCGTCGGGCCCGTCCACGGCGTCCACCTGGAACCGCGGTGTTGCCTTTGCCGGTGGCGCAACGATGGGTCGCGAAGCCTGGCAGCAGCGCTTCAACATCCTGCTGTCCGGCAGCGTCAACCTGCAGCGTGACCCGCGCAACGGCCGCAACTTCGAATACGCCGGTGAAGACCCGCTGCTGGCCGGTTCGATGGTCGGCGCGGTGATCCAGGGCGTGCAGAGCCAGCACGTGATCTCCTCGATGAAGCACTTCGCGCTGAACGACATGGAGACCCGCCGCAACTTCCACGACGTGCGCATCGGCGAACAGGCCATGCACGAATCGGACCTGCTGGCGTTCGAGATCGCGCTGGAAGCCGGTCGTCCGGGCGTGGCGATGTGTTCCTACAACAAAATCAATGGCACCTACGGCTGCGAGAACGGTTACCTGATGAACCAGGTGCTGAAGCAGGAGTGGAAATTCCCCGGTTTCGTGATGTCCGACTGGGGCGGCGTGCACAGCGGTTCGAAGGCGGCGCTGGCCGGCCTGGACCAGCAGTCCGCCGGTGAAGTGTTCGATGCGGCGGTGTTCTTCGATGAGCCGCTGCGCCTGGCGGTGCACGGCGGCGTAGTGCCGCAGGCGCGCCTGAACGACATGGTGGCGCGCATCCTGCGCACGATGTTCCTGCACGGCAACTTCGACAACCCGCCGCAGCACCAGAAGGTCGACGCCGAGGCCGGTTTCGCCGTGGCCCAGCGCACGGTGGAAGAAGGCAGCGTGCTGCTGCGCAATGAAGGCAGCCTGCTGCCGCTGGCCGACAGCGCCAAGCGCATCGTCATCATTGGTGGCCATGCCGACAAGGGCGTGATCGGTGGCGGTGGTTCGTCGATGGTAGGCGTCACTGCCAAGGGCACCAATGCGGTGCCGGGCGTGCTGCCGACCACCTGGCCGGGCCCGGTGATCTTCCATCCGTCTTCGCCGCTGGAATCGCTGCGTGCCGCGCGTCCGGATGCCACCATCACCTATGTGGACGGCACCAATGCTGCCGCTGCAGCCAAGGCTGCTGCACAGGCGGATGTGGCCATCGTGTTCGCTACCCAGTGGGCCGCCGAATCGGTGGACCTGCCGGACATGCAGTTGCCGGACAACCAGGATGCACTGATTTCGGCAGTGGTCAAGGCCAACCCGAAGACCGTGCTGGTGCTGGAGACCAACGGCCCGGTGCGCACGCCGTGGCTGGCGCAGGTGCCGGCGGTGCTGCAGGCCTGGTACCCGGGCATCCGTGGCGGTGAAGGCATTGCCGCGCTGCTGACCGGCCAGGCCAATCCGTCCGGCCGCCTGCCGGTGACCTGGGTAGTGGACGAATCGCAGCTGCCGCGTCCGCACATCGATGGCCTCGGTTTCAAGCCGGCCAAGCCGTTCGGCGATGTGTTCGATTTCGACATTGAAGGCGCCAACGTCGGCTACAAGTGGATGGCAGCCAAGGGGCTGACCCCGACCTTCGCCTTCGGCCACGGCCTGTCCTACACCTCGTTCGCCTATGAAAACCTGAAGGTGAGCGTGGAGGGTTCGCGTCTGGTCGCCAGCGTCGACATCCGCAACACCGGCAAGCGCGCGGGTGCAGATGTCGCCCAGCTGTACCTGAAGCTGCCGGCCGGCAGCACCACGCCGATCCGCCTGATCGGCTACGACAAGGTGAACCTGCAGCCGGGCGAGCAGCGCCGCATCCGCATCGAAGCCGAGCCGAAGACCCTGGCCCATTACGATGCACAGGCCCGCCAGTGGAAGATCGATGGCGGCACCTACCAGGTGCAGCTGTCGCGCAATGCTGCCGAGCCGCTGCAGAGCGTGGACGTGCAGCTGGTGGAGCAGGTGCTGCGCTGATACGGCGCGGTCCTGATGCTTGAAGACACGGCCCCGAAAGGGGCCGTGTTTTCATGTTCCAAACCACACGCGCAGGAAATCGATCAGCTGCCGCACCTTCGGCGAGGGCTGGTTGCTGTGCGGGTACACCGCGTAGACGCTCTGCTGCGGAAAGCGGTGCTGGCGCAGAACGGGTCGCAGGCGGTCGTGGGCGAGGTCATCTTCGATCAGCCAGCGCGGCAGCACGGTGACGCCTGCACCGGCCACGGCGAACGCGCGCAGGCTGCTGGCCCCATCCACGCGTACCACCGCGTTGCCCGGGTTGGTGGCGAACAGGGCATCGCTGCCATCCGCTGCGACCACCGGTACATCGGCCAGGCGCGGATAGCCCAGACGGGGCAGGGTGCCGAGCAGCGCCGGGTCATCGACGGCATCGGCAGACGGCAGGCGCGCCAGCAGCGACGGAGCGGCCACCGCACACAGTGGGTGCCGTTCCAGTTCACTGGCATGCATCCCCGAGTCCGGCAGGCGGCCGAGACGGATCGCCAGATCGAAGCGTTCGGGAATCAGATCGGCCGGTGCCGGTGAGGTCGCTAGATGCAGCACCAGCGCTGGATGCTGCGTGCGGAAGGCTTCCAGTGCCGGAATCAGCCGCAGCTGCGCGTACTCCGGGGTGGTGGTCAGGCGCAGCATGCCCTGCAGCTGATGCTGGTCGCGGCGTGCGGCATCGATCGCGGCCTGCGCGGCATCCAGCGCCTGCACGCAGTGCTGCAGGAACTGTTCGCCGGCCTCGGTGAGCGCCAGGTGACGGGTACTGCGCAGCAGCAGGGTTACCCCCAGCTCCTGCTCCAGCCGCTTCAGGTTGAAGCTGACCACCGCACGGCTCAGGCCCAGGCGCTCGGCGGCGGCGGTCAGGCTGCCGGCCTCGACCACGGCACGGAAGATATCGAAGCGATCGAGGCTGACCATGGTGGCTCATTGTCAAAACAGATTTGACAGTGTTGCAGCTGCCGTCGTGTTTTTCCAACAAGGCTGGTCCGCCATGCTGGCACCTTCGTTGCTGGAGCCTGCTGATGCCTTCCCCGCGCCTGCGCCATGAGGCGATCTTCCTGCTGGTGTTCGCCCTGGACCTGGTCAACATGTTCATCGCCACGGTGGCCTATCCGGCGCTGGCGGCCGAGCTGCATGCGGACGTCGGTACCCTGGCCTGGGTTGGCACCGCCTACATGCTGGGCCTGAGCGTGGTGATTCCGCTGGCACCTTGGCTGGCCGCGCGCTGCGGTGAGCGTTGTCTGCTGCTGGTTGCCTTGTTGCTGTTCGCGGTGGCCGCGGGCCTGGCCGGCGCCGCACCGTCCATTGGCTGGCTGCTGGGCTGGCGATTGCTGCAGGGGTTGGCCGGTGGCCTGCTGATTCCGGTGGCACAGGCGGCGGCGTACCGGCAGTGCACCCCTGAACAACGCGGTGCGCTGACCCGGCGCATTTTGCTGGTGGCGTTGCTGGTGCCGGCACTGGCACCGGCCCTTGGCGGTCTGCTGGTGCAATGGTTGTCCTGGCGAGGCGTGCTGTGGGCCAGTCTGCCGCTGGCGGTGCTGGCGATTGCCCTGGTGCTGGCGTGGATGCCGGCTGATGGCCGGCGCAGTGCGCCGCGCCTGCAAGGCTATGCGCTGACCACCGCGATGTCTGCGCTGGGCGCGTTGCTGCTGGCGCTGACCTGGCTGGGTGAGCCCGGCCATCGCTTCGCCGGTGCAGGGTTGCTGCTGCTGGCGGTGGTGCTGGCCATCGCCCATCTGCGCCATGCGCGCCGGCAGCCGCAGCCCCTGCTGCGCTGGTCGCTGCTTTCACACAGTGGCCTGCGCATGGCGATGCTGGTGTATCTGGCAGTACCGGGCGTGTTCATCGGCAGCCAGTTGGCCAGTACCCTGCAGTTGAACCACGCCGGTTACAGCGCCGCGCAGATCGGCGCACTGATGCTGCCGTGGGCGCTGGCTTCGGCAATGGCGATCACCGGCAGCCGGCGATTGATGGCGCGCTTCGGGCCGGGCACGGTGCTGCGGCTGGGCATGGTCCTGCAGGCCAGCGGTCTGCTGTTGATGGCGCTGCAAGCACAGCCATCGTTCGTGCTGGCCGTGATGCTGTTCGCCCTGATGGGTGCGGGTGGCAGCCTGTGCAGCAGCACCGCGCAGACGCTGGCGTTCCATGGTGTGGACGCGGAGGCGCTGGGCGATGCCAGCGCGCTGTGGAATCTCAACCGCCAGCTCAGCTTCTGCCTGGGTACCGCCGCCATCGCCCTGCTGCTGGCCCTGGCCATGCAGTGGTGGCCGGCGCATGCCACCGGCGTGGCGCTCGGCCTGGCTGCGGTACTCACCTTGTTGCCGCTGGCGCTGCTGCGCCGGTCGCAGCTGCATTCCCTTTCCACTCCGGAGACTGCTTGATGGACAAGACTGCCGAACACGAAATCCATTTTCTGCACGACAAGCTGCAGGCCTGGTTCCGCGCAGAGGCCGCGGCCGATGCGCTGGACGATCTGATGATGCATTTCTGCGCGGACTTCAGCATGGTGGGCATTGCCGGACGCAGGTTGGACCGGAGTGCAGTGCAGGCGCTGTTCGCGGGCGGCCACGGTGCACGACCTGGGTTGCAGATCGCCATCGAGGCTGTGCAGGCGGTGGAAGCGCCGTCGCCGCTGGCGGTGCTGCGCTACCGCGAGGGACATGCCATTGGCGAGGGAGAAACCACATGGCGGGAATCCCTGGCGGTGCTGCGGCAGGAAAACGGTCGCTGGCACTGGCTGGCGCTGCATGAGGTAACGGTGGCGTGATGGATCCGCCGGGCATGGCCCGGCGAGCGCAACGGCAGCAGCCCGCACATGTGCCATCAGTCCTGCCTGTAAACGCCGCAGAATGCAAAGCAGGCACGCGCTTTGCCGGGTGCTACGGGAGTAGGCTGGGGCCTTTCCTGCCGGGAGGTGATGTCCATGCGTGTGCGTGCCGTTGCTGTTGCCGTAGCCCTGAGCCTGTCCAGCACCGTGCTGGCCGCCGACACGCCGCCGATGACCCCGGATATCAGCGAAAAACCCTTCGTCGCTCCCGATGTGGGCCGCGACTACGACAAGCGCGTGGTGATGGTGCCGATGCGCGATGGGACCAAACTGTATACGGTGATCGTAGTGCCCAAGGGCGCCCACAACGCGCCGATCCTGCTGACCCGCACACCGTACGACGCCGCCGGCCGCGCCAGCCGCAGTGATTCTCCGCGCATGCGCGATCTGCTGCCGCAGGGCGATGAAGTGTTCGTCGATGGCGGCTACATCCGCGTGTTCCAGGACATCCGTGGCAAGTACGGCTCCGAAGGCGACTACGTGATGACCCGGCCGCTGCGCGGGCCGTTGAACGGTACAAAGGTCGATCATTCCACCGATGCGTGGGACACCATCGATTGGCTGGTCAAGCATGTGCCGGAAACCAATGGCAAGGTCGGCATGCTCGGTTCATCGTATGAAGGTTTCACCGTGGTGATGGCGCTGACCGATCCACACCCGGCACTGAAGGTGGCGGCGCCACAGAGCCCGATGGTCGATGGCTGGATGGGCGACGACTGGCTCAACTACGGCGCCTTCCGCCAGGTCAATTTCAACTACTTCGCAATGCAGACCGAGAAGCGCGGCAAGGGCACGCCGCTGCCGTCGCTGGGCTACGACGATTACAGTACCTTCCTGCGCATCGGTTCGGCCGGTGACTACGCGCGCTTCACCGGCGTGGACCAGCTGACCTGGTGGAAGAAGCTGGTGCAGCACCCTGCATACGATGCGTTCTGGCAGGGCCAGGCGCTGGACGAGGTGATGGCGAAGACGCCGCTGAAGGTGCCGACCATGTGGCTGCAGGGCCTGTGGGACCAGGAAGACATGTGGGGTGCCAACCATGCCTACCAGGCGATGGAAGGGCGCGATACCGGCAACACCCACAATTACCTGGTGATGGGGCCGTGGCGGCACAGCCAGGTGAACTATGACGGCAGCCAGCTGGGAGCGCTGAAGTTCGACGGCGATACCGCGCTGCAGTTCCGCCGCGACGTGCTCAAGCCGTTCTTCGACCAGTACCTGGTGGACGGCGCACCGAAGGCCGATACGCCACCGGTGCTGGTCTACAACACCGGTGAAAACCATTGGGACCGCCTGCAGGGCTGGCCGCGCAGCTGCGAGAAGGCGTGCGCGACAAGCAGCAAACCGCTGTACCTGCGCGCCGGTGGCAAGCTGGCGTTCCAGGCACCGGCGGCGGGCGAGGGCGACTTCGAGGAATACGTGTCCGATCCGGCCAAGCCGGTGCCGTTCGTACCGCGCCCGGTGCGCTTTGGCGACCGCGACATGTGGACCACCTGGCTGGTCAAGGACCAGCGCTTCGTCGATGGACGGCCTGACGTGCTGACCTTCATCACCGAGCCGTTGACCGCACCGCTGCGCATCGGTGGCACGCCGGTGGTGAACCTGCAGGCGTCCACCAGTGGCACCGACAGCGACTGGGTGGTGAAGCTGATCGACGTCTATCCGGACCAGGAGGCATCGACGCCGGAGATGGGGGGCTATGAGTTGCCGGTGTCACTGGCGATCTTCCGCGGCCGTTACCGCGAGAGCTTCAGCGATCCCACGGCGCTGGTGGCCAACCAGGTGCTGCCGTACCGCTTCGACCTGCCCAATGCCAACCACACCTTCCAGAAGGGCCACCGGGTGATGGTGCAGGTGCAGTCCAGCCTGTTCCCGCTGTACGACCGCAACCCGCAGACCTATGTGCCGAACATCTACCTGGCCAAGCCGGGTGATTACCAGAAGGCCACGCAGCGGGTATGGCACAGCGCCGCGCAGGCCAGTTACATCGAACTGCCGGTGTATTGAGCGGACTCTGCCCGGATGGATGCCGGCGCAAGGTCGGTATCCGCCTGTGCAACGGAAATGCTTCGATTGCATCGTTCACCAGCATCGCATAGCGTGCAGCGCTGCTCGTCATGGTGTGAACGATGAAAAGGATGTTTCTCTGCTGCGCGCTGTCAGCCTGCGGTGTGGCAATGGCCGCTCCTGGTGCCTTCGCACCGCAGCTGAGCGGTTTTGAAGGCGACCCACTGCTGGGGGCGGACGGTCGCCTGCGGGTGGCACCTGATGGCTCGAGCATCATTCCGCTGGGACCGGATCGCTGGTACCGCAGCGACTGGTACCAGCAGACAGGTAACGGCAACGCGCAGCGTTCGCAGTGGTTCGATGATGAAGGCCGGCTGCTGCACACGTCCACGCGAGGCATCCGCTACGGCGACCGTCTTGAAGGCAGCGATCTGCTCTGGAAAATCGAGCTGCGCGACGAGCAGGGCGGTTATCAGGGGACCGGCCTGGCCGATGCGCAGGGAAAGGTGCATTTCCCCCCGATGCGCGAGGCTGGTGATTGGATGGTGATTGCGCCTGATCGGATGGCCTGGCAGGGGCGCGATGGCGGCGCACGCATCTTCAGCCTCGACGGTCGCGAAGTCCTGCACATCGATGCGCAGGAGATATGGGTGGGCGGACCCTTCGCAGATCGGAAGGTGTACGTGATCTGCGGCGACTATGAAATGGCCCCATGCCGCGTGCAGGATGAGAAGGGCGCGGTGCTGCTGAGTGGCAACTTCGACGAGGCGCGTGCAGCGGGCGACGATGGCTGGTGGCTGCGACAGCTGGATACGTGGGCGCGTGTCGATGCGGCGGGTGCACGCGTTGACCCGGCGCTGTACCAGGGCGCGACGTTGTGGCCGCGTTATCGCAGCAGCGTCAGGTTCGACCGCGCCGCAGACAGGCCACTGGAGGTTCGCCGCCATGCCAATGGCCTCGACAGCGACGCGCCCGAGCGCGGCTGGCTGCTGGATGACGGCCGTTTTGTGGCGCTGCCCGCATCCGCCACCGGCATGATCGTGGACTATTGCCCGGGACGCTGGCTGCTACGCGGTGAAGACGCGGGCGAGTCGATAGTGGATGCACAGGGGAGGGTGGTCGCGCAGGCGCGCTCGTTGGGTTTCAACGATCACCCGGCATTTCCCTGGCGGCTGCGCAATGCCCATGACGGCGCCGGCGCGGCGATCCTCGATTGTGATGGCAGGGTGCTGTTCGAGCAGGCGGACGTGGTCGACTACCGTGCGACCGACGCCGGTGTGCTGGGCACGCTGGCGGGTGAACGATCACCGCGTCTGTGGATAGGTGCTGATCTGCAGCCGCATCTGGTGCCCCCCGGCCTGTGGCTGCGGGAAGACTACATCGCTGTGCCGCTGCTGGTGCTGGACGATGACGAAGGCAACGCTCACCTCTACAACACGCAGCTGGAAAAGCTCGTTGCGGTGTCCTTTGGCTCGGCCGAGGAACTGACCGCCACGCAACTGATCTTCCTGCGTGACGGCAGCTACGGAATGATGTTGGCCGACGGGCGGGAGGTGTTGCCGCCCCTTTACACGCAGATCCTGCCGATGTCAGCCGAGCGGATCTGGACGCGGCAGTACGTCGGGCGCGATGGCGACTGGAAGAACGAGATCACCCTGTTCGATGGCAGCCAGCGCGTGCTGGTACGCCGCAGGTTCGAGTCCGGTGGAATGGGCAAGGTGGCTGCGCGCGAAGGTGGCGATGGTGTGCCTGGGATCCTCGACCTTTCGCTGGGCAGCATGACCGTGGATGGGATGAGCTATGGATTGCGCCAGTGGCTGGGACGTGACGGCGAGGTGCTGGCCAGTGCTGTTCACTGCACGGCGGAGCAGCGGGGGAGTGAGGCTGACTCAGGTGTCCTGCTGGGCCGCGGTTGGCGTGTGGACAGCGATCCGAAGCGCCCCTGCTACGTGCCTGCAGTGGTGATGCAGGCGGCGCAGGACAGCGGCATCCGCTAGCGATTCACACTGCGTCGGACCTGCCAGCGTCCGGCGCAGCCAAAGCATGCATCGGCGGCTCAGCCGACCTTCGAAGGGCCGGTGCGCCAGCGGCTGGGCACCAGCCCGAAGCGCTTGCGGAATGCCGCGGCGAAGTTGCTCGGATGACGATAGCCGGTTTCCGCCGCCGCGCGCTCGACGCTCCAGCCGGATTCACGAAGGCCCTGCTCGGCGTGACGCATGCGCTGTTCGTGCAGGTAGTCGAATACCGAGCAGCCATACACCTGGACAAAGTGCCGGCGCAGCGCGCTGGGGCTCATGCAGGCCAGCTGGGCCAGCTCGACCAGGCTGTGCGCGTGACCGGGCTCGTCGTGCAGGAAAGCTCGCACGCGTTCCAGCCGGCTGCGCTGTCCGCTGCGCAGCATGCGTGCACCTTCAACCTGCAGATCATCGGCCTGCAGGCCGGTGGACAGCAGTTGCAGGGCAATGCCCTCGCGCCACAGCGCGTCCAGGCCGTCCTGCCAGGGGCTGTCGAACAGCTGCGCGAGGGGCGGCAGCATCGCATGTGGAATCGCCCAGTGCCTGCATTCCATGTGTGAGCCCAATGCCCGCTGCAATTGCGGTTGCCGCAGCAGGTCCGGGTCCAGATCGGCTGGCACCATCAGGCTGATGCCACGCAGGCGGGTATTGCCCGGATGCACGCCGACCATCGCCACGTGGTCACGGTGGCTGGTAGTCACTGCGGTGCCTGCGCGCAGGCTGAAGTCACGACCGTTGGGAACCTGCACGTCGACCTGTCCCTGCAGCATCACGCGGATGACCAGGCCGGGCCGTTCGTGCGCTGTGGCGGTATAGGCGATGCGGTTGCGCACGTCCGATGCGAGCAGGCTCATGCCCCCGCGCAGGGTCTGCTCGTGCAGGTCGCCGTGACCGGCCCACTGTTCTTCGCGCAGGTGGCTTGGATCGGCACGGTAGTCATAGCCGTGTCGCTGGCCAAAACGGCGGTAATCGGCAAACGTGAAATATCGGGACATCGCTCGGCGCTCAACCATAGATGATGGGTGCCGGCGCCCAGTGGCCCGCACGTTCCATCGTGCACCTGCAGCGCGGATCGGTCCTGCGCTTTCAGAGGTAGAAATAGATCCCCGTCATTTTCTCCAATGCCAGCCCGGATGCGATATCCAGCGGGTCAATCGATTGGCATTTACGGCCAAGTTGAAGGTCGCGCAGCTCTGTGAGGTCGGACGTTTCTGTCCGAATCGATTCCCCGCACATGGAGACCACAGATGATTGATTACCAGCTCAACGGAAAAACCGCGATCGTGACCGGCGGTGTTTCCGGTATCGGCCTGGCGGTAGCGGAAACGCTCGCTGCGTCTGGTGCGCGTATTTCGGTATGGGACCTTAAGCAGGAGGCGGTGGATGCAACAGTAGCCGCGCTGCGCAGCCAGGGTGCTGAGGCCATCGGCATCGCACTGGATGTTACCGACGAAGCGGCGGTGCAAGCGGCGGTGCAGCGCACGGTGAAGGAACTGGGCGGCATGCACATCGCAGTGAACAATGCGGGCATCGGCGGGCCAGCGGCCAGCAGTGGCCACTACCCGATCGATGGCTGGAAACGCGTGGTCGATGTGAACCTGACCAGCGTGTTCCTTTGCCAGCGGGCGCAGATCCAGGCGATGCGTGCGGCGGGCAGCGGCGGCAGCATCATCAACATGGCGTCCATCCTGGGCCAGGTGGGTTATGCCGGCTCGACCGCCTACGCGGCGGCCAAGCATGGCGTGGTCGGCCTGACCCAGACGGCTGCGTGGGAGCACGCTGCCGATGGCATCCGCATCAATGCGGTGGGCCCGGGCTTCATCAACACGCCGTTGCTTGAAAAGATGGACGCCAAGGTGCGCGCAACGCTGGAAGGGCGGCATGCGCTCAAGCGCTTGGGAACACCGCAGGAAGTGGCCGCGCTGGTCGCCTGGCTGGCCAGCGGCGATGCCTCGTTCGCGACGGGTGCGTACTACGCCATCGATGGTGGCTATCTGGCGCAGTAACCGGGTGCAACCGGGGTATGCATGGCGGTGATCAGCAGGTCCACGCCATGCCTCGATGAATCCGCGCGGTGAAGAGGGCGTGCCATCGCCTTCACCGCCGTCCCACGGCCGCCGCGCAACGCTCCGGGAAACTTCCGGAGCCTCTCTATGGAACTCACCCAGGACATGTCCATTCTGCTGCGCGTGGCCGCCGCCATGGTCTTTGGCGGCGTGCTGGGCGTCGAGCGCGAGATGGGCAAGCACGCTGCCGGCCTGCGCACGCACATGCTGATTGCCGGTGCTGCTGCGCTGATCGTCGGGCTCGGTGACTCGGTGGCCGAACACTTCCAGCAGGAGCGCTACCGCGATCTGCTGCAGGTCGACCCGGTGCGCCTGATCGAAGCGGTGGTGGCCTGCGTCGGTTTCGTTGCCGCCGGCACCATCCTGCGTGGCAATCGCGAGGACCAGGTCAGCGGGCTCACCACGGCCAGCTCTTTGATCATGGCGGCGGCCATCGGCATTGCCGTGGGCATCGGCAAGTACGTGATCGCGCTCGGCGTCAGCGTGCTGTGCGTGCTGGTGCTCGCGCTGATCCGACGGGTGGAGAAGAAGCTGTAAGCCAATAAATGGTACGACCAATAATTCCGTATAGCCCTATGGTCTAATAGGCTCTTCGCAGGATTGGCGGTTCAATTCGCGCCTGTGGTCCGATCATCGGTCATAATGGTACGACCAATAATGGCGGACACGACGCCCCCACCCGGTGGGGAACCTCCTGTTCCTGTCGAGAGCCCCCATGCAGCCCTGGCAACACGTGTACGACCCCGCTGGCAACCTGTGGTTGTCGAGCCTGATCGCGCTGCTGCCGATCGCCTTCTTCTTCATTGCCCTGGCCGTGCTGCGCATGAAGGGCTGGATCGCCGGCACCATCACCGTGGTCATCGCGCTTGCCGTGGCACTGCTGTTCTATCGCATGCCCCTTGCGCAGGCGCTGGGCGCGGCGGGCTTCGGCTTCGTCTATGGCCTGTGGCCGATTGCCTGGATCATCATCGGCGCGGTGTTCCTGTACAAGGTTTCGGTCAAGACCGGCCAGTTCGACATCATCCGTGCCTCGATCCTGTCGGTTACCGAGGACCAGCGGTTGCAGATGCTGATGGTCGGCTTCGCCTTCGGTGCCTTCCTGGAAGGTGCTGCCGGGTTCGGTGCGCCGGTGGCGATCACCGCCGCGCTGCTGGTCGGGCTGGGTTTCAAGCCGCTGTATGCCGCCGGCCTGTGCCTGATCGTCAACACCGCGCCGGTGGCGTTCGGTGCGATGGGCATTCCGATCATCGTGGCAGGGCAGGTGACCGGCCTGGATGCCTTCGAGATCGGCCAGATGGCGGGCCGGCAGCTGCCGTTCCTGACCATCATCGTGCTGTTCTGGATCATGGCGATCATGGATGGCTGGCGCGGCATCAAGGAAACCTGGCCGGCGGTGCTGGTAGCCGGCGGTTCGTTCGCCATCGCCCAGTACCTGACCTCCAACTTCATCGGCCCGGAACTGCCGGACATCACCGCGTCGCTGGCGTCGCTGGTCTGCCTGACCCTGTTCCTGCGCCGCTGGAAGCCGGTACGGATTTTCCGCTTCGATACCGAAACCAGCGCCGAGGCGGCCGCACAGGCACTGGAAGCGCCGCGCCACAGCGTCGGCCAGATCGCAAAGGCATGGTCGCCGTTCCTGATCCTCACCGCGATGGTCACCGTGTGGAGCATCAAGCCGTTCAAGTCGCTGTTCGCAGCCGGTGGCCCGCTTGAAGGCTGGGTGCTGAAGATCCCGGTGCCGGGCCTGGACCAGATGGTGCAGAAGATGCCGCCGATCGTCGAAGCGCCGCTGAGCTATGAGGCGGTGTACAAGTTCGACTGGTTCTCGGCCACCGGCACCTCGATCATCCTCGCTGCAGTGATCGCGATCATCGCCCTGCGCATGCCAGCGCGGTCGGCGCTGCAGACCTTCGGTGAAACCGTGCGCGAACTGCGCATGCCGATCTTCTCGATCGGCATGGTGCTGGCGTTCGCCTTCATCGCCAACTATTCGGGCCTGTCGGCCACGCTGGCCCTGGCACTGGCGCACACCGGCAAGGCGTTCCCGTTCTTCTCGCCGTTCCTGGGCTGGATGGGCGTGTTCCTGACCGGCTCGGATACCTCGTCCAACGCGCTGTTCTCGGCGCTGCAGGCGACCACCGCGCAGCAGATCGGCGTGTCCGACGTGCTGCTGGTTGCGGCCAACACCACCGGCGGTGTCACCGGCAAGATGATCTCGCCGCAGTCCATTGCCATCGCCTGCGCAGCGGTGGGCCTGGCTGGCAAGGAATCGGACCTGTTCCGCTTCACCGTCAAGCACAGCCTGATCTTCACCACGATGGTCGGCCTGATCACCCTGGCCCAGGCCTACTGGCTGACCTGGATGATTCCCTGAGCATGCAGCGCAGGCCGACCAACAGCGGCGTGCTTCGGGCCACAATGGCGCCATGAGCACACAACGGATTTCGGACAAGGTGGCCGCGCAGCTGCGTGCGCTGGTGCAGGAACGGCAGCTGCAGCCGGGCGACAGGCTGCCGGCCGAACGCACGCTGGCGGTTCAGCTGGGGGTCTCGCGCACCGCGCTGCGCGAGGCCATCGCACAGTTGGCCAGCCACGGCCTGCTGACAGCGCGGGTGGGTGGTGGCACCTATGTGAGCGAGCCGGCCGCACGGGCACGGCAGGCGCTGGATGAACCCCTGGTGCCGTATCTGCCGCTGTTCCAGGGCGACCCGGAATACCGCTTCGACGTGCTGGAAATCCGCCACGCGCTGGAAGGCGCCACGGCCTGGCACGCGGCGCTGCGCGCTACCGACGAGGACCGTGCGCGCATTGCCCAGGCGTTCCAGACCATGATGGACGCGCATGGCAAGGATGATCCGACCGGCGAAGCCGAGGCCGATGCGGCCTTCCACCTGTCCATCGCCGAGGCCTCGCACAACCTGGTGCTGCTGCAGGTGATGCGCGGGTTGTTCGAGCTGCTGCAGACCAACATCTCGCAGAGCCGCGAAAAGCTCTACACCTCGGCCAGGACCTTCTCGCCGTTGTCCGACCAGCACCGCGAAATGATGGATGCGGTGCTGGCCGGCGACCCCGAACGCGCGCGTGCCGCCGCGCATGCCCATCTCGAGTTCGTGCACACCACGCTGCGCACCCTCGATGACAACGAAGCCCGGCGTGCGCGGGCCTCGCGCCTGCCTTCCCCACACGGTTGACCCCATGATCATTTCCGCCTCCACCGATTACCGTGCTGCAGCTGAGCGTCGGTTGCCGCCGTTCCTGTTCCACTACATCGATGGCGGCGCGTATGCCGAGCACACGCTGAAGCGCAACGTGTCCGACCTGTCCGACATCGCGTTGCGCCAGCGCATCCTTCGCAACATGTCCGACGTGAGCCTGGAAACCGAGCTGTTCGGCGAGAAGCTGGCGATGCCGGTGGCGCTGGCCCCGGTCGGGCTGACCGGCATGTATGCCCGTCGCGGTGAAGTGCAGGCGGCGCGCGCAGCCGACAGCCGCGGCATTCCGTTCACGTTGTCCACGGTGTCGGTGTGCCCGATCGAAGAAGTCGCGCCAGCAATCCAGCGCCCGATGTGGTTCCAGCTGTACGTGCTGCGCGATCGCGGTTTCATGCGCAATGCGCTGGAGCGCGCGCAGGCGGCGGGTGTGACCACCCTGGTATTCACCGTCGACATGCCGGTGCCGGGCGCGCGCTATCGTGACGCGCACTCGGGGATGAGTGGTCCGAATGCTGCAATGCGCCGCATCGGCCAGGCCATTAGCCATCCGCGCTGGGCGTGGGACGTGGGCCTGCGCGGACGCCCGCATGACCTCGGGAATATCTCCACCTACCGTGGCAACCCTACGGGCCTGGAGGACTACATCGGCTGGCTGGGCAGCAACTTCGATCCGTCCATTTCGTGGAAGGACCTGGAATGGATCCGCGAGTTCTGGAAGGGCCCGATGGTGATCAAGGGCATCCTCGACCCGGACGATGCGCGTGATGCGGTCGCGTTCGGCGCCGATGGCATCGTGGTCTCCAACCATGGCGGCCGCCAGCTCGATGGTGTGCTGTCCACCGCACGCGCGTTGCCGGCCATCGCCGACGCCGTGCAGGGTGACCTGAGGATCCTCGCCGATTCGGGCATCCGCACCGGCCTGGACGTGGTGCGCATGTTGGCGCTGGGCGCCGATACCGTGCTGCTGGGTCGCGCCTTCGTCTACGCGCTGGCTGCGCAGGGCGAGGCCGGCGTGGCCAACCTGCTGGACCTGATCGCCAAGGAAATGCGCGTGGCGATGACCCTGACCGGCGCACGCCGCATCGCCGATATCGGCCGTGATTCGCTGGTGCGCCTGCCATGAGTGATCGCAACACGGTGCTGGTGCAGTTGCGCGCTGCGGTGGGGGACCGCCATGTACTGACCGGCGACAAGGCCACCCGCCGCTTCCGTCGCGGCTATCGCTTCGGCGACGGCCCGGTGCTGGCGGTGGTGCGCCCGGGCACGCTGCTGCAGCTGTGGAACGTGCTGCAGGCGGCGGTGCAGGGCGGGGCCGCGATCATCCTGCAGGCGGCCAATACCGGCCTGACCGGCGGTTCCACCCCGGATGGCGACGACTACGGCCGGCCGATCGTGCTGGTCAGCACCCTGCGCCTGACCGGCATCCAGCTGTTGAACGAGGGGCGGCAGGTACTGTGCCTGCCCGGCGCGACGCTGGACCGGCTGGAGCAGACGCTGGCACCGCTGGGCCGCGAGCCGCACTCGGTGATCGGCTCTTCGTGCATTGGCGCCTCGGTGTTGGGTGGTATCTGCAACAACTCCGGTGGCGCACTGGTGCGCCGTGGCCCTGCCTACACCGAGCTGGCGCTGTATGCACAGGTTGACGCACAGGGCGAACTGCAACTGGTCAACCATCTGGGCATCGCACTGGGCGACACGCCCGAGCAGATCCTGCAGCGTCTGCAGGACGGCGACTACAGCACTGCCGATGTCAGCAACGGTGATGGCCGTGCCGCCTCCGATCCGCGTTACGCCGAGGAAGTACGCAAGGTGGATGCAGACACCCCGGCACGCTTCAATGCCGACCCCAGCCGCCATTTCGAGGCGGCCGGTTCAGCGGGCAAGCTGGCCGTGTTCGCCGTGCGCCTGGATACCTTCGAGAAGGAGGCCGCCGAGGTCTTCTATATCGGCAGCAACCGCACCGACAGCCTGACGGCGATCCGCCGCCAGCTGCTGACCGGCTTCGAGCGTCTGCCCATCGCCGGCGAGTACATCCACCGTGATGCCTATGACATTGGTGAGCGTTACGGCAAGGACAGTTTCCTGCTGATCGACAAGCTCGGCACCGCGCGCGTGCCGGCCGCGTTCGCGCTGAAGAGCCGGGTCGATGGCTGGTTCGAACGGCTCGGCCTGCGTGGCGTCACCGACCGGGTGATGCAGGTGCTGACCGGTCTGTTGCCTTCGCACCTGCCCAAGCGCATGGGCGAGTTCCGCCAGCGTTACGAGCATCACCTGCTGCTGAAGGTTTCCGCACAGGATGCGGCCGCCACCGAAGCGTGGCTGCGCGGTTTCTTCAACGACCATGAAGGCGGCTATTTCCATTGCACGGCGGACGAAGGGCGCAAGGCGTTCCTGCATCGCTTCGCCGTGGCCGGTGCCGCCGTGCGCTACCGCGAAGTGCACCGCGAGCAGGTGCAGGACATCGTCGCGCTGGACATCGCGCTGCGCCGCGACGATGCCGACTGGTTCGAGCAGTTGCCGGCTGATATCGATAGCCGCCTGTTGCACAAGCTGTACTACGGCCACTTCCTGTGCCACGTGTTCCACCAGGATTACATCGCGCGCAAGGGCGAAGACCCGATGGCCATCGAGCACGCGATGTGGGCGTTGCTGGACCAGCGCGGTGCCGAGTATCCGGCCGAGCACAATGTCGGCCACCTGTATCCGGCCAAGCCGGCGCTGGCCGGCTTCTACCGCACGCTGGACCCGAGCAATACCTTCAACCCCGGCATCGGCCAGACGTCGAAGGCGAAAGGGTGGGGTTGCTGCGACTGCGACGGGCACTGAGCCGCGACGCGGCGCCTGCGCTACCATCGGCGCCTTGCAAGGACGTGCCGGTGCGCACAGGATGATCATGAATTCCACGCGTATTGCTTACGCCGTGTTGTCTGCACTGCTGTTGGCATCGTCGCTGCAGGCAGCGGCGGACGTCGCACCCGTTCAACAGGATGTCGCGGGCAACCGGCTGGAAGCGCTAATGCTGCAGGGCGAGCAGGGCGCGGACGACCCCGAGCGCTACTGCACCGCCGACGGCCATTGGTGCGTTCGCGCGCTGCCCGCAACGGGCGAAGAACAACCGGCGGTGCTGGAAGTTGCCGAGCGCGCAGGTGATGAAGCCGAGCCACGCATGCGCCACGTGCCCGTCGAAGTGGTTGACGACGGCGACCTGCGGGTCTGGCCCTTCATCGTGCGCCTGGCCCCCGGTGCCGGTGCCGGCCAGCCGGTGGCCGATCCGCATCAGGCGGCACTGCAGAACGTGCTCGTCGGCGGTCTGGTGGAGGCCCGCGCGATGTATTCCGGTGGCGGCGCCAGCGCATCGACCCTGCAGCTGGCGCGCATCCGTCATCTCGACGATGGCATCCAGGTGGACGCCGACGTGCTGTCCGTTGCGTGGTCGGCCAACAAGATGATCCGGGCCTGCTTCAGTGAGCGCGATTTCGATCAGCGCGCCGGTGCCTGCCACGACGAGTACAGTTTCGATGCGGAACTTGCGTTGGCAACCGAAGGGCAGGACATGCCCGTGCTGCGCTACCGGACCGAGGCCAGCAACTATCCGGCCGGGGTATCACCGCAGCGGGACTCACTGGTCAAAGGGCGGTTGACGAAGAAGGATCTGCGCACCGAACAGGATGCGCAATGCAGCTACACGCGTACCTTCCGCTTCACCTCAGGGGCTTACCAGCCGGACCAGCCACTGCCCGAGTGCTCGGGCTACACCGAGCCCTGAGCCATGGAGCCGGGCAGGGGCCCGGCTCTACGCGACGGCGCTGGCGCGCTTACTCGCAGCGGGTGGCGGTGATGATGTTGTCCTTGTCCACGAACACGCGCAGGCGGTCCTGGCGGATGTCCTTGGTGGTGATGGTGGCCGGGCCGATGGGGTTGACCATGCCGGCGCCGCTTTCGTTGGACAGGCGGCGGATGTTCGGCTCGTTGGCCGGCTGGCCGATGGCCCAGCCCAGCTGGCTGGCATCGCAGCGGCCAGTGCCCTTGACCTCCGGGCCGGGAGTGCTGACACAGGCCGACAGCAACAAGGCCGAGGCGGGCAGCAACAGAGTCAGGCGGATGGTCATGCGGGCGCTCCTGCGCAGGGGATTGGCGGCACGATAGCACTGACCGCGCGAAACCCGGCAGCGTTCGGGTCATTGCCCGCGCGGCCGCCGCACTGCATAGTGGCCGGCGTTGCCGGCAGCGCGCCGGCGGGCAGACCGGGCCAGTCCGGTGCAGGTGTTGGATCGGGTATGACGGCAGGCAGTGTGCGTGGCAGGCAGAACGCAGTGAAGGTGGTGGCAGTGCTGTCCCTGCTTTGCATGGCAGTGGCAGCCATGGCCGCCGAGCCGGTCGCAGCGCCCGCTGCCGAAACCCCGGTGTTTGGTGGCTGGCGCAACCTGCAGACCGAAGCCGGTTACCAGCCGGCGCAGCGCAATCTGGCGTTCGCGATGCTGCCGCAGGCCGCCACCCGGGGTGATCGCTTCGTGGTCCTCGACCGTGAAGGCAAGCGCGCGGTGTGCTGCCTGCAGGTGGCCAGCGAGTCGCTGGGTGTTGCCGCGCTGCGCGAGCAGTACCACCTGCCGCAGGCCGGGGTGACCGATCTGAGCAATGGCCGCAGCCCGGCGCGCCCGTACCTGCCGCATGTCTATGCGATGCAGCGGGTGGATGAACTGGCCGACTATGCGTTCACCGATGTTGCCGGTGCCTACAGCGATCTGGGCGGACTGCTGCTGCCCGACGCTGCCGTGCTGGCCGCCGACGGCAGCGAGGTGCGCCTGGGCGAGGGCCATTACCGCCTGCAGTTCCACCGCCAGCCGCTGGCCGATGATGATGGCGCACTGGACCGCTACACCCTGCAGCTGCTGCCTGCGGGTGCCCCGGTCGTGGTTGAAGTGCCGTTCGGCACCTACTGATTGCTACATCCCACTGGCTAGAATGGCGCGCGGCGCTGCCTGTCGCGCCTGATCCCTCGAGTTGTTGCCGTGCGATTCCTGCTGCTGCCCCTGATGTTGCTGGCCGGTTGTGCCAGCGTGCCCCCCGCACCGCCGCCGGCACATTCGGATGCGCTGTGGCGCCTGATCGAGCGTGATTGCCAGGGCGCACAGTCGCCACGCGGCGATTGCCTGCAGGTGCGCCCGGCTGTCGACCACCGCGATGTGCTGGTCAAGGATGCGCACGGCCACTATCAGTTCCTGCTGATGCCGCTGGACAAGGTCAGTGGCATCGAAAGCCCCACGCTGTACCGGCGTGGCGCACCCAATTACTTCGCCGCGGCCTGGCAGGCCCGCACGCGCACCGAACAGGCGCTGGGCCAGCCGCTGCCGCGCAGCGTCGCCAGCCTGGCGTTGAATTCACCGAATGGCCGTTCGCAGCATCAGCTGCACATCCATGTCGACTGCCTGCGCAGCGATGTGCTGCGTGCGCTGGAAGACAACCGCACAAGCCTCGGCACGCAGTGGGCACCGCTGCCTGTGCCGCTGCGCGGCCATCGGTACCAGGCGCGGCTGCTGCCGGGCGAAGCACTGACCGCCAATCCGCTCAACCTGCTGGCCTATGACCTGAGCGGAGTGGACAAGGTCGGCCAATGGAGCCTGCTGGTGGCGGGGCACCAGGACGTGCACGGCGCGCCTGGCTTCATCCTGCTGGCAACGCAGCTGGATCCAGACAGCGGCAATGATGCCAGCGCCGAGGAGCTGCAGGACCACGCCTGCAGCGTGTTGACCGGTGCGGATGCTTCGCTGGAGCGGGTGCGCTAGTTTTCCGCTGACTGCCGCTGCAACCAGGCTGGCGCAGTCAGTGCGTACAGCTGGCGATCCTGCCAGCCGGCTTCGTCCAGATGATGGTCGCGCAGCACGCCTTCCTGCTTGAACCCGATCGAGTGCAACGTATCCACGATCTGGGAGCTCGCATCCGGTGCCAGCATGGAATACACCCGACGCAGCCCGACCTGCTCGAACAGGAAGGGGCAAAGCGCCCTCAGGGTTGCCTGCAGCTGACGCTGCTGCGCGCAGCCCACCGTGTGCAGCCAGTGCAGTTCCGCGCTGCGGGCGTGCGCGCAGTCCAGTCGGACATTCAACTGATCCAGCAGTTTGCCATCGGCATCGAAGGTGCCGAGCAGCAGGCGATCATTGTCGTACTGAAGCTGCGAGCGCTGCACGCCGGCCAGGAACCGCGCTTCAGCGTCGAAGCCGTCGGGGAAGACGACGCTGCGTTCGACCTGGTGGTGATGCCGGCGCCAAGCGAACAGATCAGCGCGCTGCAGAGGGCGCAGGACGATGGGGTCATGCTGGAGTCGCAGGAGATGGCGGCGCAGCACCGGCCGCAGCGGAGGCAGTGAAGTAGGGAGATACCGGTTCATGGGGTGGGACGATGCCGTACCAGGGCGAAATGAGACAATGAAAGAAGTTGCAAACGCTGCGCCGTCGCTGGCTGTGTTCTGAGTCGGTTCAGGCATAAGGCCATCAGGCCTGGTCATTTCCGTTGCAACCATCCGTTCAGGACACTTTCGTTACGGGATCGTTATGCGCGCACCGTCGCCAGCGCCCCGGACCACCCGCCCAACTCCCCCAGGAAGCCCATGTCCGCCTCTTCCCTGGCGCCGCACCCGCGTCCGCTGGTGCTTGCCTTGTCGTCCCTGATGCTGGCCTCGTTGCCGGCCTTCGCGCAGGAAAGCGCACCCACCTCATTGCAGGAAGTGAAGGTCACCGGCTCGCGCATCCCGCGTGCCAGCGTCGAGGGGCCATCGCCGGTCACGGTGATCAGCCGCGAGCAGATCGATGCGCAGGGCTACCGCAATGCGTTCGATGCGTTGAGCGCGTTGACTGAAAATACCGGCAACGTGCAGGGCGAGGACTTCGGCAACACCTTCACCCCGGCGGCGAACACCATCAACCTGCGTGGGCTGGGCCCGAACCGCACGCTGGTGCTGGTCAACGGTCGTCGCCAGGCGGACTATCCGCTGGCCTACGAAGGCTCGGTGAACGTGGTCAACCTGGCCAACATCCCCAGTGCACTGATCGAGCGCATCGAAGTGCTGGCCGCCGGTGCATCGGCGGTGTACGGATCCGATGCGATCGCCGGCGTCGTCAACATCATCCTCAAGGACCGTTTCGACGGCGTGGACGTCAACGTGCGTGCCGGTGGCACCCAGCAGGGTGGTGGTGACAACCAGCGCGTGCAGGTGGTGGGTGGCAGCTCGGGCGAACGCTGGGAAGGCCTGTTCGGCTTCGAACTGGATGTGCGCAAGGCGATCCACGCGCGGCAGCGCGACTTCATGGATTCGCTGGACGATGATCCCACCGGCAAGGCGCCGCAGCCGACGGCCGTCGCCTATCGTCGCAACGCCGCCACCGGTCGCAACATCGATCCGGGCGTTGCCGGTTGCGATGCGGCCTCGGCCATCTACGGCGGCAGCGTGTTCCGCGCCAACAACCCTCGCCAGGGCGCGTACTGCGGCAGCAACGAAGCCGCTGCCAGCTACTGGACCGTGCAGACCGAGAAGCGCAACCTCAACGGCTACGGCCTGCTGACCTTCCACGTCAACGACACCACCGACCTGTTCGCCGATGTCGCCGTGGGCAGCGCACGGATCCAGAACAACACGCGCGCGCCCACCTGGACCTCGTCACGCAACTATTTCTACAACCAGAACACGGGCAACCTGGAGAGCTGGTACCGCCGCTTCGCGCCGGAGGAAATCGGCGGCCTGCCGCGCAACGCCAATCGCTTCCTGGAAAACTCGTGGTCGTTCAACGTCGGTGCGCGTGGCCAGTTCGGTGACAGCGGCTGGGACTACGAAGCGGTCTACAGCCGCTCGCGTTACGAGAACCGCACGCGCCGCCCGGTGCTGCTGGCCGGCATCAACGAGTACCTGCTGGGTCCGCAGCTGGGTGTACGCAACGGCGTGGAGGTCTACGCGCCGGATCCGTCGCGTCTTTTCCGGCCGCTGACACCCGATGAGTACGGTCGCCTGTCCGACTATCAGGAAAGCCGCAACGCTGCGTGGCTGCAGACCTTCAGCGCGACGGTCAACGGTCGCCTGTTCGCATTGCCGGGTGGCGACGCCGCGTTGGCCGCGGTGGTCGAAGCGGGCAGCCAGGGCTATCGCAACCGACCGGACCCACGCCTGGGCACCGGTGAATTCTGGAATACCAGCGCCGGCATCGGTGCCGGTGGCGAGCGTGACCGCTATGCGGCGGGTGTTGAACTGCAGCTGCCGTTGCTGCAGTCGCTGACCACCACCCTGGCAGGTCGCTACGACCAGTACCGCGCCGGCGGGGAGCATATCGGCAAGGCGACCTGGAGCTTCGGTGTCGAATTCCGTCCGATCGAAAGCCTGCTGATCCGCGGCACCGCGGCCACCAGCTTCCGTGCGCCGGACATGAACTATGTGTTCGCCACCGAGACCCGTGGCTACAACCCGGGCATGACCGACTACTGGCGCTGCCGCACCGCAGGCCAGTCGTATGACAACTGCGACTACAACGGCCTGTCCATCGACTACAGCAACCGCGCCAACCCGCAGCTGCAGCCGGAGTCGGCCAAATCGTATGGCTTCGGTGTGGTCTGGTCGCCGCTGTCCGGGCTGGATTTCAGCGCCGACTACTACGACATCCGCATCGACAACGAGGTGACCAGCCTCGACACCAGCCGCATCCTGCGCGATGAAGCCGACTGCCGACTGGGACGTACCCTTGGTGGCGAGGCGCGCGACATCGGCTCGCCACTGTGCCAGGACGCGCTGTCGCGGGTGATCCGCAACCCCTCCAACGCCACCGTGCAGCCGGACCAGGTGACCCGCGTACTGATCAACCCGATCAATGCGGCATCGGAATCGGTGCGCGGCATCGACCTGAAGGGCAACTGGCGCTTCGATGCGGGCCGCTATGGCCGCTTTACCACGCGTCTGGCCTACACCCTGGTGCTGGAGCATGAGTACAAGCAGTTTGCCGATGACGAAGTGCGCGACATCCGCAATTCGCTGGATGACTGGCAGTGGCGCAGCAAGGCCAATGGCAGCATCACCTGGAACCAGGGCGACTGGACCGCGACGATCTATGGCAACCGCTATGGCTCGTTGCCGAAGAGCGATGGCAGTGGCCGCATCGCGCCGTACATGACCTATAACGCCAGTGTGTTCCGCCAGTTCGGCGAGAACCTGACACTGGGCGTGATCGTCAACAACCTGCGCGACAGCCGGCCGCCGGCGGACAGGAATGGGGGTGGCTGGCCGTTCTATCCGGTCGGCAACTACGACCCGTATGGCCGCCAGTTCTGGGTGGAGCTGGATTACCGGTTCCGTTGATCGAAACGCAAAACGAAAGGCCCGGCGATGCCGGGCCTTTCTCTATTCAATTCACTGCTGGATCAGGGCAGCGCCTGCACCAGGTACGACTCGATGACATAGCTGAAAGGCTGCTTCTGACGGTCGCGCAGCAGGGCGCGCACTTCCAGGATCACACCGTGGTCGCCTTCGCCGCGCGGCGGCCAGAAGGTCTGGTCGGTCAGGGTCTGGCGCTGGAAGCCGAGCGGACCGACCACGCGGCCGAACGGCTCGTCGGTCGTGTCGAGCACCTGGTTCATGGCCGGGCTGAGATGATCGGGCAGGTACCAGTTGTCGGCCTCCGACAGCACCCGGCTGCCGCAGGCCAGCTGCACGCGGCGGTAACGCAGGGGCGTGGAGGTATCGGCGCCCAAGGCCTGCAGCACGTCGACCGGGGCGGGCTTGTCATGGCCATGCACGCGCACGGCGCGGACCCGGGCCTGCTCGGCCAAGCCGTGCTCGGCGCACCAGCTTTCGAGGGTGGCGGTGGCGCTCTGGCCGGCCAGCACGCGCTGGTGCAGCACCTCGACCAGCACGGCTGAAGCGATCCGCTGCTGGCCCGGCGGCGCCTGCAGGGGCGCGCCGGCACTGGCATCGGTGCTGGACAGGCTGGCGATCGGGGCAGCGGCCAACAGGGACGCGGCCTGCCAGCGGCGAAGACGATCGTGGCGGTCGGACGGGCCCATGCGGCATCACAGCGGAAACAGGCGCCCATGTTACCCGTTCAGGCGTGCATCCGGCGTCCCTGCGGCGCAGGGGCGCGGGCGGGATTCATCGTACCGGTGAATGCATGGCATGCAGATATTTCGTTGGCCGATGGCAGCGGCGGCGAGCAGGATGGCGCCAGTGTTGGCTTTCCGGGAGACCCAGATGACCCTGCAGTTCGTCCATGGTGGCATCGATCGCGACGGTGTCCCACTGCATTTCCATGTCCGTGATGGCCGTTTCGTCGATATCAACGGCGACGATGCCGCACCGGCGGAGGCCGAAAGCGTCGACCTGACCGGTTTTACTGTTCTGCCTGGACTGGTCGATGGCCATATCCATCTGGACAAGAGCTTCGTCGGCGACCGCTGGCATCCGCATCAGCCGGTGAGCAGCCTGCGCGAGCGACTGGCGGTGGAAAAGACCGCGATTGCCGCCGCTGCACCGATGGCGGACCGCGCCGAGGCGCTGATCCGCCAGTGCAGCGCATTCGGTACGGTGGCGATGCGTTGCCACGTCGACATCGATGGCAGCACCGGCCTGCGTCACCTGGAAGCGGTGCGTGAAGCGGCGCTGCGTTGTGCCGACATCATGCGCATCCAGTTGGTGGCGTTCCCACAGGCCGGCGTGATGTCGTGCCCGGGTACGGCGGCAATTCTGGAACAGGCGATTGCTGCCGGGGTGAAGGTGCTTGGTGGCATCGACCCGAGCACGCTGGACGGGGATGCCGAAGGCCAGCTTGCGTTGTTGTTTGGCCTGGCCGAGCGCTATGGCGTACAGCTGGACATCCATCTGCACGAGCCGGGCGAGACCGGGCTGGCGCAGCTGCTGCGGATCGCGGCGCGCACGCGTGCGTCGGGCCTGCAGGGCAGGGGGGCGGTCAGTCACGCCTATGCGCTGGGGGAGGTGCCGTTGGCACGCGCGCTGCAGGTCGGCGAGGCTTTGGCCACGGCCGGCGTGGCGATCATGAGCAATGCGCCGGGCGACCATCCGTTCCCGCCGCTGCGCGCGCTGCACGACGCGGGTGTACGCGTGTTCGCCGGCAACGACAACATCCGCGACTGCTGGTGGCCCTACGGCAATGGCGACCTGCTGCAGCGGGCGATGCTGCTGGGCTATCGGTCGGGCTTCTACACCGATGCGGACCTGATGCTGGTGTTGGACATGGTCACCACCCATGCGGCGGAGGTGATCGGGTTGCCGCAATACGGGATTGCAGATGGTCTTCCCGCTACCTTCGTGGCTGTACGTGCCGACCATGGCCCGGCTGCGGTGGCCGGGGTGCCGGGTGAGCGACGCGTGGTGGTCGCCGGGCGCTGGCTGTAGCGGCCGGGCTGCGCCAGGCACCCGCTGTAGTGCCGGCCGCTGGCCGGCAACCTCAGAAGCAACAGCAAAGGCGTGCATCCCTTGGGAGGGCGGGGCGGTGTCGGATTGCGGGGACGCCGCAAGTACGCCCCTGTAGGCTTGGCCGCGGCACCCATGCTGCGGACACCCCGCAATCCGACTCCACCCCGCCTTCGACAGATATCCGATCACGGATAGGCTATCCACGCGTTGCGTGGATCTGCGTGTCGACCAAGGTCGACACCCACCAGGAGCAGGCCATGCCATTCCCACAGATCGCGGGAATCTATCGAAGGCGGGGTGGGTCCGGTTGCGGGGGCGTGAGCGCCATGGATGGCGCGATCGAGCTTACAGGGACGTACTTGCAGCGTCCCCCGCAACCGGACCCACCCCGCCATCCCTCAGGAAGCCTGCTGTTGCTGTTGCTTCGGCTGTTGAGGTTGCCGGCCAGCGGCCGGCACTACCCGTGAGTGCAGGGCGCAGCCCTGCCAAACTTTCACTCCGGCTCGCGTTGCACCTGCCGCCAGAGTTCAGCAGCCAGCGCACGTACCGCATCATCGGCATCGGCGCGATGCAGCAGGCCGATCTCGTAGTTGTCGACCACCGGCAGGTCGCGCTCGCCATCGATGATGCGGTGTTCGCGGTTGACCGCGCGACGTGGCAGCAGGCTGATGCCGATGCCGTCGGCCACCGCGCCCTGGATGCCGCTCAGCGAGGAACTGGTGAACGCGATGCGCCAGCGCAGGCCCAGTGCCTCGACGGCCTGGATCATCTCGTCGCGGTACAGCCCACGCGGCGGGAAGGTGACCAGTGGCAGCGGGTCCTGCTGCAGGCTGCCGCTGCGCAGGCTGTCGATCCAGTGCATCGGTTCGCGCCGGCAATGCACGGCCTGGCGGGTATTGCGGCGCTGCTTGACCAGCACCAGGTCGAGCTCGCCATGGTCAAAGCCGTGGGCCAGATCACGGCTGAGGCCGCTGCTGATTTCCAGCTTGACCTGCGGGTGGCCGCGGCTGAAGGCGGCGAGCATGCGCGTGGTCTGAGCGTTGACGAAGTCCTCCGGCACACCGATGCGCACCGCGGTTTCCACGGTGGCGCCGGCCAATGCCTGGGCCAGCTCCTCGTTCAGATCGAGCATGCGCCGGGCATAGCCCAGCAGGGTGTGCCCGGCATCGGTGGGATGCACGTCGCGGTGGCCGCGCTCGAGCAGGCGGTGACCGGCGAGTTCCTCCAGGCGGCGTACCTTCTGGCTGACCGTGGACTGGGTTGAATGCAGACGGGTGGCCGCCGTGGTGAAGCTGCCGCAGTCGGCGACCATCACCAGGGCCCGCAGCAGGTCCAGTTCGAACACTGTTCTATTCGATTTGGCACTGTCTTGCATTTGAACATTTCACTTCTGGATACCCGTGCCGACTTCTACCATGCAGGGCAGGGGCCGGCAATGACCGGCGCCATCGCGCATGAGGAGAGTCACGATGCACCACCCTCGCTCCCGGCAGCGCCGTTCGGCAGTGGCTCGCATGCTGTTGCTGTGCCTGCTGGTCATGGTGATCCCAGCGTGCACGGCGACTTCCAGCAGCGACGCTGATGCGCAGTTGCGTGAGGCCGCCAGCCGCGGCGATGCCGAGGCCGTGCGCGAGGCACTGGACGCGGGTGCCGATCTGGAAGCCCGTGACGGCCAGGGTCGCACGGCCCTGCTGCTGGCCACCCACGGCAACAACGTGGACGCGGCGCGCGAGCTGATCGAGGCCGGCGCCGACGTCAATGCCAAGGACGCGATGCAGGACAGTGCTTACCTGTACGCCGGCGCGCGCGGCCTGGATGAGATCCTGGCGCTGACGCTCGCGCATGGCGCAGACCTGCGCAGCACCAACCGCTACGGCGGTACCGCGCTGATTCCCGCGGCCGAACGCGGCCATGTTGCCACCGTGCGTGCGCTGCTGCGCGCCGGCGTGGCGGTGGACCATGTCAATCGCCTGCACTGGACTGCACTGCTGGAGGCGATCCTGCTCGGCGATGGCGGCCCGCGCCACGTGCAGATCGTGCAGCTGCTGCTGGACGCCGGTGCCAACCCCGAGCTTGCCGATGGCGACGGCGTAACGCCGCTGGCGCATGCCCGGCAACGCGGTTACGCCAACATTGAAACCCTGCTGCGCCAGCACGGCGCGACACGCTGACACCTGCCCCTTCCCCCGCACGCTGCCGTGCCCACCAGGACGCTGTCCATGTTCCGTTCCCATCCGTTGTCCCTTGCCGTCCTTCTTGCGGTTGCACCGCTGTCGGCGTCTGCTGCTGAGCGAGCCGACCTGCTGATCCGCAACGCCACGGTGGTCGATGTCGAGCACGCGCGCAGCGTGCCTGGGCAGAGCGTGGTCATCCGTGGCGAGGACATCGTCGCGGTCGGCCCCGATGCGCAGGTACGCAGCCAGTGGAGCAGCAGCCGCCAGATCGACGCCAAGGGCAAGTACCTGATTCCGGGCCTGTGGGACATGCACGTGCATTTCGGTGGCGGCCCGGCGCTGGTGGAAGAGAACAAGGCACTGCTGCCGCTGTACATCGCCCATGGCATCACCACGATCCGTGACTGCTCCGGTGATCTGCCGCAGCAGGTACTGCAGTGGCGCGGCGAAATCGCCAACGGCACGCTGTTCGGTCCGCGCCTGCTGACGTCGGGAGCGAAGATCGAAGGCATCAGGCCGGTCTGGAAGGGCACGATCGAGGTGGGCAGCAAGACCGACGCGGACAAGGCGATCGAGCGGCTGCAGCACGACAAGGTCGATTTCGTGAAGATCACCGACAGCACGCTGACCCCGGAACTGTTCCTGTACTCGGCCAGCGTTGCGCGCAAGGCCGGTTTCAAGGCCTCAGGCCATATTCCGATGGCGTTGACGGTGGAACAGGCAGTGGATGCAGGCCTGGCCTCGATCGAACATCTGGACTATGCCTTCAAGGCTGGCAGCAAGGATGAAGCGCAGATCGCCGCCGATTTCGGCGCCGGGCGCATCGACCGCGCCGAGGCCAATCGCCGCCTCGACGCCAGCTTCGATCGCGAAACCGCGCTGCATTCCTATCGTGATTTCGCCAAGCGCGGCGTCTTCGTGACGCCGACGCTCAACGGTGGCCGCATCCTCGACTTCCTCGACCAGGACGACCACGCCAACGATCCGTATCTGGCTTACATCGGCCCGGGCCTGCGTGCGACCTACAGCTGGCGCGTGGAGCGCGCGGCCAAGGCGACGCCTGCGCAGATCGAGGCGCGCCATGCGCAGTACCACCAGGTGGCCGCAGTGCTGCCGCTGCTGCAGGAAGCGGGGGTGACGATCATTGCCGGCACCGATGCGGGCTTCCTCAACTCGTTCAACTACCCGGGTATCGGCCTGCACCAGGAGCTGCAGCTGTTCGTGAAGGAAGGCCTGAGCGCACCGCAGGCGCTGTCCGCCGCAACCCGCTCCGGCCCGGCCTGGTTCGGCCAGATGCAGCGCTATGGCGGTGTCGCCACGGGCAAGGCCGCCGATCTGGTGCTGCTGACCGCCAACCCGCTGCAGGACATCGCGGCCACCGAAAAGATCGACAGCGTGATCCTGCGCGGCGATGTATACGACCGCACGGCGCTGGACAGGATGCTGGCCGACACCAAGGCCAAGGTCGCCGCGTGGAATGCCGAGTCAGCGACCAGTACCGGGCCGTAATCAGACCTGTGCAGCCGGCGAGGCGGGGTGCGTCGTGCATATCACGCGCCCGCCCGCCCTTTTTGTGCGCTGCGCAATATCGTCGGCACCGGGCCGCAGCACCCTGGCCGTGGGCTCCGTAGAGTAGTGACGCAAATCACAGAACCGGCGTGAAGTCTGCTTATTGCACGCGCTCTGCACGGAATTTCCATGCAGCGTTCACCTGTCTCCCATGTAAATCGACTTCATCGGACGGGGGAAATGATGGTCGACGTCCGACAGCCCTGACCGCGCTTACACGCGCGCTTCGGTGATTCCAGACAAGAGGATTGTCGTACATGCATTTCGACCACGCACCCAGACCGTAATCCGCTGCAGCGGCATAGCCGGACGCGCACGTCGCGCACCCGGCTGCCAAGCCTTTCCTGAAGGTCCGTTCGACCAGCCGCGCTCTGCGCAGGCTGCGGACGGCTTCACCCAGACATCCATCGAACTGCCGTGCCAGCGTCATCGCCGTGCGTGTCGTTGTTCTGCGCATGGCGGTGCCCCATCGATGTTCTGAGCATGGCGGTGCCCCATCGATCAGAGGACCGTCCCATGGCTATTCGCGTCAAGGTTGTTCCGGTCAGTGAAACCATCACCGCCGATACCCCGGCCACCACTGTTGCCAACAACGTAGTGATGCTGCGACAGAGCAGTGACGTCGCACTGAACATCGACCCGGACCAGGTAGCGGGCTACGTGAAGGATGGCCAGGATCTGGTGGTCCAGCTCAAGAGCGGCGAAAACGTACGCATCGCCAATTTCTACGTCGATGGGCAGGCCCCGAGCCAACTGTTCCTGGTCGACGAGGAAAAGCTCGTTGCCGTTGACCTGCCAGCAACAGCCAGTGACGGCCCGCTGGCCGCGAGCTACCTGCCGCAGGAAACCTTGGCCGGATTCGAGTCGATGACCGCTGCCGGCGCTGCCACCACCGGCAGCGGTGTCAGTGGCGCGATGATCCTTGGCGGTCTTGCCGCAGTGGGTGCGGCGGTAGCTCTGGCCAACAGCGGGGGTGATGGCGACGGTGGTGGAACGTCCCCGCCGCCGCCCGCGCCACCGCTGCCGGACACCACTGCACCTTCGGCACCCACCGCACTGGCGGTCAGTGCGGATGGCCGTACCTTGACCGGCCGCGGCGAAGCGGGTGCCACCGTGCGCGTGGACAGCAACGGCGACGGACGACCGGATGCAACCGGCACCGTGGGTGCCGACGGCCGCTTCAGCATCACATTGTCGCCGCCGCTGACCAACGGCGAACAGATCACCGTGACCCTGGCTGATGCGGCTGGCAACGTGAGCGGACCCGGGCAGGTGACCGCACCGGATACCACGCCGCCTGCGGCTGCCACCAACGTGGTGGTGGCCGACGACGGCAGCAGCGTGAGTGGCAATGGCGAACCCGGCGCGACCGTGGGTGTGGATACCAACGGCGATGGCCAACCGGACATCACCGGTGTGGTGGGCAGCGATGGCCAGTTCACGCTTCCGCTGGATCCGCCGCTGACCAATGGTGAAACCGTCAGCGTGGTGGTTACCGACCCGGCCGGCAACAGCAGTCCGCCGGTGTCGGTGCAGGCGCCGGACTACCCGGATGCCCCGCTGCTGGACGCCAGCAATGGCAGCATCATTTCCGGCACGGCTGGCGCCGGGCTGACCATCGTGCTGACCGACGGCGATGGCAATCCGATCGGCCAGACCGTGGCCGATGCAAATGGCGACTGGAGCTTCACCCCGCCCACGCCGCTGCCCGATGGCACGGTTGTGAACGCGATCGCCCAGGACAGCGCAGGCAACAACAGCCCGACGGCCTCGATCACCGTTGACGCCCTGGCACCCGCTGCACCAGTGGTTGATCCCAGCAATGGCGTGACCATCAGCGGCACCGCTGAAGCGGGTGCAACCGTGATCCTGACTGACGGCGGCGGCAATCCGATCGGCCAGGTCGTCGCCGATGGCAGTGGCAACTGGAGCTTCACGCCGGGCACGCCGTTGGCCGATGGCACGGTGGTCAATGCCACTGCGACCGATGCGGCCGGCAACACCAGCGGGCCGGGCAGCACGACCGTGGATGCGGTGCCGCCGGCCGTGCCGACCGTTGACCTGAGCAACGGCAGCAGTCTGAGCGGTACTGCCGAACCGGGCAGCACCGTGACCCTGACCGACGGCAGCGGCAATCCGATCGGCCAGGTCACCGCCGATGGCAGTGGCAACTGGAGCTTCACGCCAGGCACGCCATTGGCTGACGGCACCGTGGTCAACGTGGTGGCCGAGGATGCCGCCGGCAACAGCAGCCCGGCAGCCACCGTCACGGTCGACGCCAGTGCGCCTGCCGCGCCGGTGCTCAACGCGAGCAATGGCTCGGTGATCAGCGGTACCGCCGAGGCCGGTGCGACCGTGACCCTGACCGATGGCAGCGGCAATCCGATCGGCCAGGTCACTGCCGATGGCAGTGGCAACTGGAGCTTCACCCCGGGCACGCCGCTGGCCAATGGCACGGTGATCGTCGCTACGGCGACCGACCCCACCGGCAACACCGGCCCGCAGGCTGCCACTACGGTGGACGCCCTGGCACCCGCTGCACCAGTGGTTGATCCCAGCAATGGCGTGACCATCAGCGGTACGGCTGAAGCCGGTGCAACGGTGACCCTGACCGATGGCAGTGGTAACCCGATCGGTCAGGTCGTCGCCGACGGCAGTGGCAACTGGAGCTTCACGCCGGGCACGCCGTTGGCCGATGGCACGGTGGTCAATGCCACTGCGACCGATGCGGCCGGCAACACCAGCGGGCCGGGCAGCACGACCGTGGATGCGGTGCCGC